>DASXAK010000274.1:0-51843 GCA_036406715.1 Bryobacteraceae bacterium
CCTTGCCGACGCGGACCTGCCAGATGACCTCGCCTTGCTGATCGGGATCGATGGCGTGGACAATGCCGGATTTCTGGCCGGCGAGCATCGCGCGCTTGCCATTGGGAAGCGTGACCAGAATGGGAGACGCGCCGAAATCGAAATCGGGACCGTTGATCGGGCAATTGGTCTTGTCCGGCAGGCGGCAGGCAGCCGTGTAGGCGTCATCGGCGGTCATCTGGCGCGTCCACAGAACTTTTCCGGTGTCCAGGGCGAGCGCCATGAAGGCGTCGCTGGTGCGCGTGGCAGGCTCGGAGTAGTTGTCGCCAGTGGTGACGTAGATCGCATTGCGGCGCGGATCGATCACCGGCGTGCTCCAGATGGGCGCGCCCGAGGGTCCCCACATCTGCACGCCTTTGGCATTCTTTTTGGTGCGTTTGGGCTCGTCGATGGTATAGGTCTTCCAGACCTGCTTGCCGGTGACGGCGTCGAGCGCGACTACGCTGCCGCGGAACCGGCAGCACTCGTAATTGGGATCGGCGCCGGCGGCTTCTTCCCCCGACTTGACGCCGAAGTAGACGCGGCCTTGGTAGACCTGCGGCGAGCTGGTGACGCCGGCAAGCGGGAAATCATCGACCTTGGTCTTCCACACCAGCTTGCCCGTGAGGGCATCGAGAGCGTAAACGAATGCCCGCGCGTCGCCGAAGAAGGCGAGATAGGAATCGTCCAGGTGGTGGAGCGTGATGGCGGAGCGCGCCGTGGAACCAGTTTCGAAAGACCAATAGATGCATCCGGTGGCGGCGCTGAGGGAATAGACCGTGCCTCCCGCGCTGCCTACGAAGACGCGGCCGCCGGCGATAGTGGGATGTGCATTGGCGCTTTGGTCGCCGGGAAAACCGAAAGCCCACTTCACCTTGAGGCGTGGGACGTCGGCGGCGGTCAAACCAGCGTTCGGAGCATCCTGGAACCGCGTGTTGGAGTAGTTCGTGCCCCAACCGATCCATGCCGGGCCTTGGGAGAGGTTGCCGCTTCCGGCGGCGGAGCACATCGCTTGAGGCGAGGGCTTGGTTTCCAAGTTGCCGGTGAGCTTTTTGCCGCTGACGAACTCGGCGATGGCACGCCGCTCGAGCGCGGTGCGGCGGCTGGCCATCGAGATCATCGGGCCGGTTTCCATTGCGGCGAGTACGCGGTCGGCGGACATTGCCTTGAGCGCATCGCGGCTTGGCGCGCGGTCCATGCCGCCGTCGTGGCAGGTCGCGCAGTTTTGCTTGTAGAGCGCAGAGCCATCCTGGGCGGACGCGAGCGCGGCGATGAATACGAAGAGGACCAGGGCTTTCATTGGGCAAAAGGATAACACGGTGGGCACGTCGGAGACCTGCCCCACGAAACACTACACTAGAAAGCATGCCGGCTTTATCGAGCAGCATCGACGTGCGCTCCGAATCGTTTCAAGCCAATGCCGCGGCCATGCAGGCGCTTGTCGCTGATTTGCGCGAGAAGGCGGCGCAAATCCTGCAAGGGGGCAGCGAAAGCGCGCGCCAGAAGCACCTCGCGCGCGGCAAACTGCTGCCGAGGGAGCGAGTCAACACGCTGATCGACGCCGCGTCGCCGTTCATGGAGGTTGGGCAGCTCGCCGCCTACGGGATGTACGGCGACAATATTGCCTCGGCCGGCATCATTACCGGGATTGGGCGCGTGATGGGCCGGGAATGCGTGATCGTGGCTAACGACGCGACAGTCAAGGGCGGCACGTATTACCCGATGACGCTGAAGAAGCATTTGCGCGCGCAGGAAATCGCGCTGCAGAACCGGCTGCCCTGCATTTACCTGGTGGACAGCGGCGGCGCCAACCTGCCGCATCAGGACGAGATCTTTCCAGACCGCGACCACTTCGGCCGCATCTTTTTCAACGAAGCGCAGATGTCGGCGGCGGGGATCCCGCAGATCGCCGTGGTGATGGGGATGTGCACGGCGGGGGGCGCCTACATTCCGGCGATGGCGGACGAATCGGTGATCGTGCGCAATCAAGGCACGATTTATCTGGGCGGGCCGCAGTTGGTGAAAGCGGCCACGGGCGAGGTCTCGACGGCCGAGGAGATCGGCGGCGCCGACGTTCACTGCAGGGTTTCGGGCGTTACCGACTATTACGCGCAGAACGATACGCACGCGCTTGCGATTGCGCGACGGATTGTGGGCGGGCTTCCCTTGTGCAAGCAGCCGCAGGTGGAAATCCGCGGACCGCGCGGGCCGCGGTTCGATCCGGCCGAGCTGCATGGCGTGGTGCCGGCGGATATCCGTAAGCCCTACGATGTCCACGAGGTGATCGCGCGCCTGGTGGACGCGAGCGAGTTCGACGAATTCAAGGCCCTCTACGGGCCGACGCTGGTCACCGGGTTCGCGCATATCTGGGGATATCCGGTCGGGATTCTCGCCAACAACGGCATTCTGTTTTCCGAAAGCGCGCTCAAGGCCACGCACTTCATCGAGCTGTGCGCGCAACGCGGCACACCGCTGGTGTTTCTGCAAAACATCACCGGATTCATGGTGGGCCGGAAATACGAGGCGGGCGGCATCAGCAAAGACGGCGCGAAGATGGTGACGGCGGTGGCGACGGCGGCCGTGCCGAAATTCACGGTGATCATCGGCAACAGCTTCGGCGCCGGTAACTATGGAATGTGCGGCCGCGCCTATAGCCCGCGGTTCCTTTGGATGTGGCCGAACGCGCGGATTTCGGTGATGGGCGGCGAGCAGGCAGCGAGCGTGCTGGCGACTGTGCGGCGCGACAACCTGGAAGCGGGCGGCCAATCGTGGAGTGCGGGGGAGGAAGAGCAGTTCAAAGCGCCGATTCGGGCGCAATACGAGACGCAAGGCCATCCTTATTATTCGAGCGCGCGTTTGTGGGATGATGGCGTGATCGATCCGGCGGACACGCGGCTGGTTCTGGGTCTCGCGCTTTCCGCGGCCCTGAATGCGCCGGTGGAACCGACGCGCTTCGGCGTCTTCCGGATGTGAGCATGTTCGATAAAGTTCTGATTGCCAATCGCGGTGAGATCGCTTGCCGCGTGATGCGGACCGCGCGCCGAATGGGCATTCGCACCGTCGCGGTCTATTCGGAAGCGGATGCACACGCGCTGCACGTGGAGTTGGCGGACGAGGCGTACCCGATCGGGCCGCCGCCGGCGCGGGAGAGTTATCTCGCGATCGATCGCATTCTCGACGCCGCGCGGCGCTCGCGAGCGCAGGCGATTCATCCCGGCTACGGGTTCCTGAGCGAGAATGCCGCCTTCGCCGAAGCCTGCAGCCGAGCGGGAACCATTTTTATTGGTCCACCCGCGGCGGCGATCCGCGCGATGGGCTCGAAATCCGGAGCCAAGGCGCTCATGGAAAAGTCCGGGGTGCCGCTGGTGCCGGGGTATTACGGCGAAGCGCAGGATCTGAAAACGTTCGGCGAGGTCGCAAGCCGGATCGGGTATCCGGTTTTGCTCAAAGCGTCGGCCGGCGGCGGCGGGAAGGGCATGCGCATCGTGGAACACGCTGGTGCTTTGGAGAGCGCAGTGGCGTCGGCCCAGCGTGAAGCGGCTTCGAGCTTCGGCGATGGGCGGTTGCTGATCGAAAAATACCTGCCGTGCCCGCGCCACATCGAGATCCAGGTCTTCGCGGACGGCCGCGGGCAGACTGTTTACCTGTTCGAACGCGACTGTTCGATCCAGCGGCGCTATCAGAAGGTGATCGAAGAGGCGCCGGCGCCCGGCATGGAACCGCAGCGCCGGCGCGCGATGGGCGAGGCCGCCTGCGCTGCCGCCCGCGCCGTCGGATATGTGAATGCCGGCACGGTCGAGTTTCTGGCCGACGGCGACGCGTTCTATTTCATGGAGATGAACACGCGCCTGCAGGTGGAACATCCGGTGACCGAGTTCATCACCGGCCAGGATCTGGTCGAGTGGCAGTTCCGCGTCGCGGCCGGCGAGTCTCTGCCGTGTACCCAGGAGCAGCTTGCGATCCACGGTCACGCTATCGAAGCTCGAATTTACGCCGAAGATCCCGCGCACGATTTCCGTCCTTCGATCGGGGTCTTGACCCATGTGAAGCCGCCGGCGCACAGCGACTACGTGCGAGTGGATTCCGGTGTGCGGAGCGGGGATGCGATCTCGATCCACTACGACCCGATGATCGCGAAGCTGATTGTGTGGGATCGCGACCGCGCCTCGGCCGTTCAGCGCCTCCACCGGGCGCTCACAGAATACGAGGTCACGGGCGTCACAACCAACATTGCCTTTCTTTCGCGCATCGCGGCGCATCCCGCGTATGGGGCCGGCAAACTCGACACGGCGTTCATCGGACGCCACTCGGCTGACTTGTTTCCACCCGCGGAAGCGGCTACGCGGGAAGTGCTGGCCGCAGCAATCCTGCGGATTTTGGACGACGAACGGCGCGAGGCGGAAAGCCGGGCAGCGGTTTCGGCGGACCGGTGGTCGCCCTGGAACCAGCGCAGCGCCTGGCGTATGAACGGCTCTGGTTATCAGGACGTGGTGTTTCAGGATGGGGAATCGAAGGCGCTCGTGAGGATCTATCCTCAAGCGGATGGCGGCGTGCGCGCGGTGCTGGCCGGTTACGAGATGCATTTGCGGCGTTCGGAGAACGCGGTATGGATCGATGGCGTGAAAACCCAGGCGAATGTGATTCGGCGCGGCGACAGGCTCACGGTGATCGCCGGCGGAATCACGCATGAACTCCGGGTCATTGACGCGCTGGCGCCGCGAGGCGAGGAGGAAGAAGCGGAAGGAAGCCTTGTCGCCCCGATGCCCGGCCGTATCATTCAGGTGCTGACCGCGCCGGGCGACGAAGTGAAGCGCGGAGCCGCCCTGGTGGTTCTCGAAGCCATGAAAATGGAGTACACGATCACGGCGCCGGCCGACGGCAAGATCGAACTTATCCGCTACGCTGCCGGGGACATCGTGAACGAAGGCGCCGAGTTGATCGTGTTCGCGCGAGAAGAATCGTAACGGGCGGCGCGGTCTCCGGAAATGGCATGATGGGGCAGAGGAGCACGCCAAAAACATGCAGCTTGGAATGATCGGTCTCGGCCGGATGGGCGCGAACATTGTGCGCCGGTTAATGCGCGACGGACACCAGTGCGTCGTATTCGATAACAATCAGGCTGCGGTGAACGACCTCGCGCAGCAGGGCGCCGGCGGCGCCGCTTCGCTTGAAGAATTCGTGCGCAGCCTCAAGGCGCCGCGCGCGGTGTGGTTGATGGTGCCGGCCGCGGTGGTCGATTCGCTGATTGAAAAACTGGCGCCACTGTTACAAGCCGGCGATATTCTCATTGACGGCGGCAATTCCTATTACATTGACGACATTCGGCGGGCCAAAGCTCTCGAGCCGCGCGGCATTCGGTATCTGGACGTGGGTGTCAGCGGAGGTGTCTGGGGACTCGAGCGCGGATACTGCATGATGATCGGAGGTCCCAAGGAAGTCGCTCAGCATCTCGATCCGATTTTCAAGACGATGGCGCCCGGCCGGGGCGCCATCTCGCGCACGCCCGGCCGTGACAAAGCCGGCGGCACCGCCGAAGAGGGCTACTTGTATTGCGGACCGAGCGGCGCCGGGCATTTCGTCAAGATGGTGCACAACGGCATTGAGTACGGCTTGATGGCGGCGTACGCGGAAGGGCTCAACATTCTGAAGCACGCCAACGTCGGCAAGCGCGAACACCAGGTGGACGCCGAAACCACGCCGCTGCGCGAGCCGGGCCACTATCAATACGACTTCAACCTCCCGGATGTCGCCGAAGTCTGGCGCCGCGGCAGCGTGATTGCTTCATGGCTGCTGGACCTTACCGCGGCTGCGCTTTTGGAAGAGCCGGAACTGACGCGCTTCTCCGCCGCGGTATCGGATTCCGGCGAAGGCCGGTGGACGATTCAGGCAGCCATTGACGAAGCTGCTCCCGCGCCCGTGCTAACGGCCGCGTTGTACGAGCGGTTCGCCTCGCGCGGCGAGACCGATTTTGCGAACAAGCTGCTATCGGCGATGCGGTTCCAGTTCGGCGGCCACGTCGGCCGAAGCGCGGGGCGGTAACAGGCGGTTACGATCGCGCTTCGACGCGCAAGGGCTGATCGAGTTTGAACGTCAGCACCGACTCGACCGGCACTTTGATCGTGCCTTTCGTGAGCACTTGCGTGACCGCCCCGGCGGCGGCACCGGAACCGGCGCCGATGCCGGCGCCCTTTCCGCCGCCGGCGATGGCGCCGATGATCGCGCCGATCGCGGCTCCTCCGCCGGTGAATTCACCAGTGCGCCGGTTGACACCCAGGCCGTTGCGGCCTTTCTCCGAAAGGTCTTCGGTGCTGAGATCATACTGCCGGCCCTCGATCGACACGGTCGCCAGGTCCAGCACCAGGTCGGAGGCGCCCCGGATCTTGCCGCCCTTCGTCGCCGAGCGAATCACGATTTGGGCGCGGGCTCCGGCGGGAATCACCACGTTGCCTTCGCTGTCGAGCACATCTTTGGTGACCTCAGCCGGATAGGTCTGCCCCTCAGCGGCCTTGCCCGAATCGATGGTCTCGTCGTTTCGCACCGAGACCTCGGTTCCGACCGGGACCGTGTGCGTCTTGGTCGTGACCGCCGCCTCGGGCGGGTGATAGTGCTGGCGCGGACGAAGCTCGCGCGGACGCGGTGCTGCGCCTCCGCCCTGCGGCGCGGGCGGTGCGGTCGCGGCCGGAGTTGAAGCCGGAGGCGTGCCCGCCGGCCCGGGCTGTTCCTCGTCATATTCGATGGAGCGCACCTGGTTCATGGCAATTGTGCGCGTTTGTTTGTCGTCGCCCGCAATCTGAAGTTCACTGGGCGACGTGGAAACGACCGTGCCCGTCACGCTCGTGCCATCGCGGAGTTCGACGGTCGCATGCTGGCCGCCCTCCGATGTCTTACTGCACCCACATAGCAGCAGCAACACCGCTGCCGAAGCAAGCAGAGCTTTCATGTTCACCCCTTTTCTGATTTTAGTTGCCGATTAGGGACCCGACTGTCAGATTTGTGCCAACTTCCGGGCGATGATGTAACACTCGTCCCAGAACCACAGGCCGCCGTGCTCGCGAAGGACGTCGCGGGTCGCGTCGATGTAAGTATTTCGACTCATGGCCTCGGCCAGCCGGTGGTCCTCGATCTGGGCCACGTAAGTGGCCGCATTCCATGCCGCCAGGAGGGTCGAGGTGCCGATGGAAGAGGCGGAGTTGCCGATCTCGGTGGGCAGCGTGTGCATCTCGTACCGGAGCAGCGATCGCTCGTCGTCATAGGCGATGAACTGAAACTCGCGCGCCTGGCCGCCCAGCGCCGCTTCGCAACCTCGCAGAAGCTGATAACGGTCGCTCTGAAACGGGTTCTCTCCCGGCCAGACTCGTTGGATGATCTCCAGCCCCGGATCGTTGCCGCAAGAGTGGATGCCGATCAGGCGCCCTCCGGGAGCGAGGTTGCGTGCAAGCGGCCCGACCACCCGCTTGGCTTTGAATTCCACCGAAGCTCGCGCGCGATAGGGTTGCGACGCCAGGATCAGGTCGAAGTCCGCCCGCGGTGTTCCCCGCCTGGGACGCACGCTGTCGAGCAAAAACTTGCAATCTTCGCGGTAGATCACCAGAACCGTCGGCGTCTCGTACATCGGGTTTCCGCTCTTGGGGCTGATGCGCGCGCGCCAGTGTTCAGACAGGAACGGCTGCAGCGCCGTGATCTGATCATCGAACTGCCCGGCCGTATTTCCCTTCAACTCGACCTCGTGCCAGACCAGCTTTTCCGCTGCGCCCGGCTCGTTCGGCATCAGTAAGGGTGCTTCGTCGTACTTGATGTTGGTCATGACGAAGACTGTGGCCGGGTGCTCCATGAACCGGTCAGGCAGCTTTTCGAGCGCCAGCCGCACATCCTCGAGGCTGATCTCTTTGCCAACGATATAAAACGGGATCCGCTCGAACTTGCGATGCATGGTGCGCATCAGCCGTGCCAAAACCGTGCCGTCGCCGACGCCGGCGTCGAATATCCGGATGGCGGGCGGTGTGGGGTGGATCTCGTCAAGTTCGGCACTTACACGGCTGGCGATCACCCACTTTTCGCTGCAGGTGTTGACGAACATCAGATATTTCTGGCGGTTGTCATAAAACCGGAAGTTTTGTTCCGGATTTTCGCCCGCGACGATGGCGGATTTGGGCAGCGTTCGATCCGCCCCGGCTGGTTGACTGGATTTCATTCCCGACATGATTGGCGAGGCCTGTGTTTGCGGTTCAAGTGTATGACATGCGCCGGACTGCACGCAAGTTGTGGCTTCGCCACTGTTACGCGAGTTCCAGTTCGATCTTCTTGGCCGCCGGATCGAGTTTGGAAATCCGGAAACTCCGGATTTGCCCGCTGCGCACCGGCTCTTTTCGGGAGGCGCCACCGCCGCCTGCCCCGCCTTTCCATTTCGCCTGAAGCATCGAACTCAGGGAGGATAGATCGGCTTTGGACTCGGCCGGCGCCTCTTGCGAACCGTTATCGGGCTGCAGCCGGCAAGCGGCCTGGATCCCCTCGCCCAGCTCGACGCGCGCGTGAACGCCGGAGACTTCCGTCATGCGGCCGGTGACTACGTCGCCTTCCTTGTGCTCGGCGATGTATTCGTCCAGGCTGGTGGGCACGAGCTGCTTCATTCCGAGCCGCAAGCGCCGCTTCTCGGGATCGATCTCCAAGACTTGGGCTTTGACCACCTGGCCGAGCTTGAGCGCGTCCTGGGGATGGTTGATTCTCTTTTCGGCGCTGATGTCGCCGACGTGGATCATGCCTTCCACACCCTCGGTCAACTGCACGAATGCACCAAACTTCGTGAGGCTGGTCACGGGGGCCTCGATTTGCGAACCGAGCGGATATTTCTGCGTCGCATCCGCCCACGGATCGCCCAGCGCCTGCTTCAGCCCGAGCGCGATCCGGCGTTCGGCCTGGTTCACGCCGAGAATGACGACCTCGACCGAATCTCCCGGCTTCACGATATCCGAAGGCCGCTTCACCTTTTTCGACCACGACAGCTCGGAGACGTGAATCAGCCCTTCGACGCCCTTTTCGAGTTCCACAAACGCGCCGAAATCGGTAACCCGCGTGACCGTGCCGCGCGCCCGCTCGCCGGTCTTGTACCGTTCGCTCGCCTGCTCCCAGGGGTGCGGCTGGAGCTGCTTCAATCCGAGAGAGATGCGATGTTTGCCGGCATCCACTTTCAGCACGCGGGCCTCGATCTGTTGTCCGACCGAAAGCACGTCTGATGCCTTCTGAATGCGTCCCCAGGAAATGTCGGCGACATGCAGCAGGGCGTCAACACCTCCGATATCGACAAACGCGCCGTAATCGGTGAGGGTGCGCACGGTTCCGTTGACCGTCTCGCCTTCCTTGATTTCGCTGTACCGGCGTTCCTTGGTGGCGCGCTCTTCTTCTTCGAGCACGGCCCGCCGGTCGACCACAACGTCCTCGTCCGCGACGTCGAGCTTGATAATCCGGCAACGGATCTCCTGGCCGATCAACTTTTCCAATTCGGCCGCGTCCTTGGTCCCGCTGCGCGAAGCCGGCATGAACGCACGCACGCCCACGTCGACACTCAGCCCGCCTTTCACCGCCGCGGTAACCACACCGAGTATCGCCGCTTTGCCGGCAAAGGCCCGCTCCAGCGAAGTCCAGTCTTTCGGGCGTTCCACCTTGAGCCGCGACAGCTCGTAATAACCTTCCGGATCGCGCCCCTTGATGGACACCGGGATCTTGTCGCCGCGCTTGACGGTCTCGCCCGCCTTTTGAAAATCAGCGAGGGGAATGATGCCTTCGGTCTTGAATCCGATATCGACCATCACGGTATCGGCAGTGACGGCAATCACGGTTCCTTCGAGCCCTTTGGCGCCGGACTCGGCCGCATGCGAATGCGTGCGTTCGTACTGCGAAAGGATGTCACCGAACGATTCGGTGGCTTCGTCGGGGGTGGTGGCGGAGTCAGGATCGGAGACCCGATTCTGATCCAGATAACTTGGGTTGGCCATGCGGACCTTGTGTAGTTTTATTGTGGCACATCGAGTGGGGCAGGTCTCCGGCCTGCCCGGCTGCTTGTCAGGTCGGAGACCTGCCCCACAGCACTGATATGGCATAATCCCGACTGGGACCTCTCCGCGTGCCGACTCACCCGCTGATGCGCTGGACGCGACAGATTCGGCCTCAGGACGTCGTTTGGTTGCTCCTGTTCGCCGCGCTGGTGGCAACGTTGCCGGCCGAGTACATGGATGCGTTTGCAGTCGTCCCGCTGATTGCGCTCGGCCTCGTGCAGGTGCTCGAGCCCAAGCTCCCGGCGCATCCCTCCACTCGCAGCCGCACCGGCTGGATCCTTCTGAAGATGGTGCTCGGCTTTATTATCATCGGATATACCAATGGCATCCGCAGCAATTATTGGTTGGTGCTTCTGCTCCCGGTGGTTTCGGCCGGAAGCCTCATGGGCATCCTGGGGACGCTCGTATTCACCGCCGCGGCCAGCGCCGCCTATCTGTCGTTCCTGCTGTTTGTGAATTTTTCGGAATTGCCGGTGGAGTGGCCGGTGCTGTTTCTGCGAATCATGCTGCTGGCAATGGTCGGGAATCTAGCCAATATCCTGGCGGAAGACCTGCGAATCCAATCCCGCAATTATCGCCGGACCGCCGAACAACTGGCCGAGGCCAATTTGCACATCCAGGAAGTGGAGGAGGCAGTGCGGCGGTCTGACCGGCTGGCCGCGCTCGGGCAACTGTCGGCGGGGCTGGCGCACGAGCTCCGGAACCCTCTGGGCACGATCAAAGCTTCGGCCGAAATGCTCGCCCGGCAAGTCAGCTCGGAAAACGAAGTAGCGCGCGAGGTGGCCGGATTTATCAGCTCGGAAGTGGACCGCACCAACTCCCTGGTGACCCGGTTTCTCCAGTTCGCCCGGCCGCTGCAGGTCCGCCTGGAAACTGCCGACCTGGCCCAAATGCTTGACCGCGCCATTGCCGCCGCCGAACGCGAGCCGAACAACGTCGCGATCTACAAGAACTACGATCCCGAGATCCCTCCGTTTCCGTTCGATGCCGAACTCATGGAGCGGGTCATCTATAACCTGGTTGTGAACGCCGCGCAGGCCTCGCCGGCAGGCGGCGCCGTCACCGTGAAAACCCGCGCGGCCGGCGGCACCGTGGAGATTGCGGTGATCGACCGCGGCCAGGGCATTGACCCGAAGAATCTTGGCTCCATTTTCAATCCGTTCTTTACCACAAAGGCCACCGGCGTCGGCCTCGGGCTCGCCATTGTCTCCAAGATCGTCGATGAGCACGGGGGTAAGATAGCAGTGGAGAGCGAACCAGGGAGAGGCAGCGTTTTTCGCGTGCTCCTACCCACGGTGCGTGCCGCTGCAGAAACTTCCGCATGAAAAAACGCGTTCTGGTCGTGGAAGACGAGGAGAAGCTCCGCCGCGTCATCGAGCTTCAATTGACATCGGCCGGTTTCGACGTAGACAAGACCGCCAGCGCCGAAGAAGGCATTAAGATCGTGGACCGGGCCGACCTGGTCCTCACCGATCTGCGCCTGCCCAACATGGACGGTTTGCAGCTGCTTTCGTTGATTCGCCGGCAGAATTCGCAGGTCCCGGTCGTCGTCATGACGGCCTACGGCAGCATCGAAACTGCGGTGGAATCGATGAAAGCCGGCGCGACCGATTTTTTATTGAAGCCCTTCTCGCTCGACCACCTCATGCAGGTCGTCAATAAGGCGCTCGAAGTTCGCGCTTTGCGCGACGAAAATCGGCAACTCAAAGAAGAACTGGGCCGCCGTTATGAATATGACAACATCATCGGACGCAGCGAGCCGATGCAGGAGATCTTCGCCACTGTCGAGCGTGTGGCGCCGACTCGCGCGACGGTGCTGCTGGCGGGCGAGAGCGGGGTCGGCAAGGACCTCATTGCGCGCGCCATTCATTTCCGCTCGCCGCGCAAAGACAGGCCGCTGGTGAAGATCAATTGCACCGCGATTCCGGAAAATCTTATGGAGAGCGAGCTGTTCGGCTACGAAAAAGGCGCTTTCACCGGAGCGGTTTCCTCCAAGCCAGGTAAATTTGAGCAGGCCGATACCGGCACTGTCTTCCTCGATGAAATCGGCGACGTGCCGGGCCCAATCCAGGTGAAGCTGCTTCGCATCCTGCAGGAACGCGAGTTCGAGCGGCTCGGCAGCAACGTCACGCGCCACACCGACGTCCGCGTGATCGCAGCGACCAACCAGGATTTGCGCGCCGCGCTCGAACAAGGCACCTTTCGCGAAGACCTCTACTACCGCCTGAACGTCGTCCCGCTCAACATCCCGCCTCTGCGCGAACGAAAACAGGACATCCCGTTTCTGGCGAATCACTTCATTCGCAAGCTCGCCCCGGATGCCGGCTCGGAAGTGGAATCCATCACGCCGGCAGCCATGGAGAAGCTGATGAGCAATCACTGGCCGGGGAATGTGCGGGAATTGGAAAACGTGATCGAGCGCAGTCTCGTATTGTGCCGTGGCAAGCAGCTTGACGCCGGGGATATCAAGCTCGAGAGCGCGCCGCGCCCGCGTTCTCAGAACGAGCATCATTTCCTGCCGGACGGCATGACGCTGGATCAATACGAACAGGAACTGATCCGCGAGGCGCTGCGCCGCGCCGACGGCAACAAGAGCCAGGCGGCGCGCCTCCTCGGACTGACCCGCAACGCCCTCCGCTACCGCCTGACTCAAATGGGGCTTGAGGCGTGATCGCGAGCTATCTCGCGGATCTCGAAAGGCGCGGCCTGCTGCTGGTTTCAGATACGCGTCTTCCCAGTCTGGCTTCTTCCATCGCCGGTGGCCCGGTTCACGGCTCCTGGTGGGCTCATCCGGAATCTCGTCAGATCTTCCGTGTTCTCTCCGAACTCTCTGCTCATCCGGACGTGTTGGTCGTTAAACTGATCGCGGGAAAGGATACCCTGGTACACCGCCGGGTGTGGCCGCAGTTGGCTGCCATTGCGCTTTCGGGGGAGCCGTGGCAGTTCGCGGGGCTGTCAAAGCCCGCCCGCCGCCTCTACGATCGCGTGCTCACTGAAGGCCAGGTGGAAGCCACGGGCGCGCTGACGCTCGAGCTGGAAACGCGGCTGCTGGTTCGCGCCGAGCCTTTCCACGGCGAATCTGGCACGCACCGGAAACGAATCGAGGGTTGGAAACGCTGGGCGGCATCGGCCGGAGTTCAGCCGTCGGGAGTCGATATTCAGCAGGGGAAGGCTTTGCTTCAGTCTCTTTGTCCCGAGGCCCGTTTTCCGTGGGGATAACGCGCGAGCGACCTCGCGCGCTATCTCCACCATTCGGACCCATGAAATCTGTGAGAAAATTTACCGATTCCCCACCGCAATCGTCTTCGGCCTGGCGTCCTTGGCGGCTTTCAAGGCGTCCCCGAGGATCTGTACGGCCGAGGTGGCGACCTCTAGTTCCTTTGGCTGAACGATGTAACCAGGCATCTTCGGGTCGATGTACTTCACCCGGAACAACTGGTTGTCGGCCAGGGTAACTAAGGCTTGGAGTTCCTCAATACTCAGGGAAACGGAGATTTTCTTCATAAGCTATTTTACTACGGCGGCCGGGTGAGGACGGGTGCGTCCGCCGCCACGGCCGGAAGACGGCGTCCGTTCGCATACACGGCTCGATTCGGCGGTGCATCGCCGGACCAATTCGTTTCAATTTCGAACTTAATTAGATAATCAGGCATTTATCTTATTGCGGATTTACGCACCGGGTTATATTCTTAGGTTGTTCCTTTGAATTCGCACCCCGGCGCCGACGCGTGAATCCGACTGGTCACCGAAGCTGTCGCGCTGGCGTGATCGCTCCGTTCGAATCTTGCCAGCTTTCAGGCAAGGAGATTAGACAAGGCTGTTAGTTCCATGAAGAGGCGGCCCGCTGCGGCGGCGCAGGGCGCGCGGTCCATCACCATCCTGTGTGTGGATCCGATCGAAGAGGACCACGCGACGCTTGAGGACATCTTCAATAGCTCGCCATGGAGCTTGTATCCGGATTGCGTCTGGACCCTCGCCACTAGTACCGATCTGAAATCCGCGTGGAGACTGCTTCGCACGAACCGCTTTCCGCTAGTACTATGCGAGTGTGATTTGCGCCAGGGCACGTGGCGCGAATTGCTGGATCTGTTGAAATTCCTCCCCGAGCCTCCGTTTCTGATCGTGACCTCGCGGACCGCTGATGAACGCTTGTGGGCAGAAGCGCTGAATCTGGGCGCGTACGATGTGCTGGCCAAACCGTTCGATCGCACCGAAGTCAGCCGCATTGTCAGCCTGGCCTGGCTGCACTGGAGTGAACAATATGGCGCGCCCGCGCAGGCGAAACTGGTTGTGGCCGGAGGCCGCCCATGAAACCGGGCGGCGGCGCAGGATCCCACAGAACTGATTCACAGCTCTGTTCTCATTATTTTTCGATTGATTTTAAAGGTATTGACCCAGTTTCTTTCACGGTCTCCGCAAACTCGTCTGCTACAACAATGAGCAGAAGGGTTCTGCCTGATCCGGCGGCGTTAAGGCGCGCTCGGCCGCGCCGCCGTTCCGGCGAGTGCCTGTTGAGGAAATGGACATGCAGTACACAGAAGATTTGAAAAAGCAGATCCTCATCGTGGAAGACGAGGGGCTGATCGCCGCTGATATCCAAAAACGGCTGCAGCGGCTGGGATACAGCGTTCCCGCGATTGCGAGATCCGGGGAAGAGGCTCTGCAGATCGTCAGTTCCGGGCCGTATGACCTGGTGCTGATGGACATCCGGCTCAAAGGCGACATGGACGGCATCGCCACCGCCCAAGCGTTGAAGAGCACGTGCGAGGCTCCGGTGGTTTACATCACCGCGCATGCGGATCAGGACACCATTCAACGGGCCAAAGTGACCGAACCTTTCGGTTATGTGCTCAAGCCGATCGGCGACGGCGATCTTCGCAGCGCCGTCGAGATCGCACTCTACAAGCATGAGATGGAACGGCGGCTGCGCACCAGCGAAGCGTGGCTTTCGACGACGCTGCGCAGCATCGGCGATGCGGTCATCGCGACGAACACAATTGGCGAGATCGTGTTCATGAATCCGGTTGCCGAACAACTGAGCGGCCGGCCTGCTGCGGAGGCGCATGGTCTTCTTTTGATGGATGTTCTTAATCTTTATGAGGAATCCGCAGCACGGCTAGCCAAGAATCCGACATTCGATCTGTTGCCCGGCGAGACGCGCACCTATACGTTGCTTTCGCGTTCCGGCGCGAGAACGCTCGTCGAGATCGGCTGCTTTGAGAACCATTCGCCCGATGACGTGCTGGGCGCGATTGTCGTCATGCGGGACATTACGGCACGCCGGGAGCTCGAAGACAAGCTGGTGCAATCGCAACGGATGGAGGCGGTCGCCAACCTCGCCGGCGGCCTGGCCCACGACTTCAACAACCAGCTCACGATCATTTTGGGCTACGCCCAGGATCTTTCCGAACGGCTCGCCGCCCCGGAGAAGGAACAGGCGCTGGAAATCAAGCACGCGGCGTCGCTGGCCAGTGCCATCACGCACCAGTTGCTTACCCTCAGCCGGCGCGACATGGTGCACCTGGAGGTACTGAACATCAATGAAGTGGTCTGCGAGCTGCAGCCGATGATCTCGCACAGCCTGGGCCGCACGCGGACCCTGTCGACCGACTTGGGGTCACCCGTGGGATTTGTTCGCGTCGACCGCAACCAGCTTAAGCAGGTGCTGCTCAACCTGGCGCTTAACGCGCGCGACGCGATGCCCGCAGGAGGCGAGCTGCGCATCGAAAGCTCCAGCCTGGAAATTCAGGAGACCGATGCCGCGGCGCGGTTCGTCCGCGCGGGGATGTACATCCGGTTGCGCATCAGCGATTCGGGCGAAGGAATGGACCCCGAGACGCTGTCTCACATCTTCGAACCGTTCTTCACAACCAAGAAACCCGGGTTTGGCACGGGGCTGGGCCTATCGATCGTGCACAGCATCGTGGTCCAGAGCGGAGGCTATACCGGCGCCACCAGCCAGTTGGGCCATGGGACGACATTCGAGGTCCTTTTGCCCTGCATTGGAACGTTTCAGGCGGTGCGTGACGTGACCGGCGGTGCGGGACCGGGCGGAGAGGCCGTTCCCACGGTCCTGCTGGTGGAGGATGAAGACGGCGTGCGCCACCTGATGCACAGCTACCTGGAACGCGAGGGGTACCAACTACTCGAGGCCCGCAATGCCGAGGAAGCCGAAGCCATTGCCGAAGCGTATGACGAGCCGATTCACATCCTCGTGACCGACGTGGTCATGCCCGGCATGACCGGGCCGCAACTGGCGGAACGGATTAAACAGGTGCGCCCCGAAATGAAGGTCTTGTTCGTCTCCGGTTACCGCCACGACGCCGGCGAGTTCGAGGGCTACTCCCCGGAGCTGAATGTCTTGGCGAAGCCTTTCGTTGCGGCGGAACTGCTCCGCCGAATCCGGCTGCTGCTCACGGTCGGAACGTCAGTCGTCCACTGATGAACCTGCCTGTCGATTCAGCCGCATTTCGATTCCGGGTCGTCAGGCGCCTTTCCGTGTAGCGTCAGATCATTGACGATAACGAGGATCTTCGCGTACCTGGCAAGCGCGAGATTTTCCGCTCGTAGCGCTTGTTGGTAGGCGTAGTGGACGTCCGGTGTCCGGATACTCCCCGATTGGATCTCGGCTTTGAATTTCTTGACCTCGCCGCGGGCCCGTTCCAACTCTTGCTCGGCCTCTTCGAGATGTTTCTCCCACAACACCCGAATCTCTGCCAGGGTTTGCCGATCATCCTTCATCTACATGGCCCTTTCCGCAAGCGGGGGATGCGCGATCTGACGCACGAACGTCAGTTGGAAGTCGGCGCCAGGTCCTGGTCCGAACTCGATTGTCCCGTTCAACTGATAGGTCAGAATATCGACGATCCGCAGGCCGAGCGATCGGCACTCGGTTCGGTCAAAACCGGGCGGGAATCCGATTCCGTCATCCGCCACACGCAAACGGATCCGGTTTTCGCCGCAATCGTTAAGCGTGACGAGGATTTCGCCGCCGCGGTGATCGGGAAAGGCGTACTTCACAGCGTTGGTAATCAGTTCGTTCAGAATGAGGGCACACGGCACCGCCTGATCGATACTCAGCAAGACCGGTTCGAGTTCAAATCGCAGCCGGATCGCGCCCGAATCGACGCTGAAGGCGGTCAGGATCTCGCTGGCCAGGCTCGTCGCGTATTCGGCGAAGTCCAGTTCGTCGGGACGATCCCGGCTGTAGAGCTGCTCGTGAACCAGCGCCATCGACCGCACCCGGCGCTGGCTTTCATCCAGCGCTTGCTGGGCTTGATCGGGTAACCCATCGGCATACATGTTGAGGAGGCTCGAGATGATCTGAAGATTATTCTTGACCCGGTGGTGCACTTCCTGGAGGAGGACTTCCTTGGCCGCCAAGGCGGCCGATATTGCCCGTTCGTGGGCATCCCGCTGCAAGCGCGCATGCAGGATGGGCGCCAGGTAGGCGGCTGCCCGCTCCAGGAACTCGCAATCCTCGGCTTCGTAGTCAACGGGCTTGTCGGCGACTTCGAACAGCCCGACCAGTTCGCCGCGGTCCAGCAGCGGCACGGCGAGTGCTCGGCGGACGAGCACGTCCAGCTCGCGGGATCGTTCATTCGATAAGATCGCCTGCCGCGAGTTCAACACTTGCCCCCAGACTCCATTCCAGGTTTCGCGCGGAAGCGTGCCGCCGGCCCCGAGAATCTTGGCACTCAAATCTCCCGAAGAAGGCAAGGCAGGACACACCAGGGCTCCGTTTGGGTCGATATATCCGAAAACCGCCCGTTCACTCTGCATGAATGCGAGTATGGCGCCGACCACTCCGGCCGAGAGATCCGCCTCGCGTGCTGTCAGGAAGACTTTCGCAATCCGGTTCTGGAACGTCAGCTCGCGTTCAGTCCGCCGCAACGCTTCCTCGATGCGTTTCCGCTCCAGGCTGTACCGCAGCACGCGGACCAGAAGGCCTCCGGAGAGATCGCTTTTCAGCAGGTAGTCGGAGGCTCCCTCGGCGATGCTTTCGACCGCCACGTCCAGATCGTCCAGGCCGGTCAGCACGATGATCGGGACCGCCGCGGCCTTGGCATGAATCCGCCGGAACGTGGCCAGCCCTTTGCTGTCGGGAAGCGACAGATCCAACAGGAGCGCGTCGGGGTGCTCCGCGTTGATGCTCTCGAGCGCCGTGGATACCCGGTCGGCGTAGCGGAGCACGATCTGCCGGCCGGCGGTTTGCCGCACCAACTCCTGGACAATGCGGGCGTCTGCCGGGCTGTCCTCCACCAGCAAGGTTTTGATCGGCATGGCTCCTCTTACGCGACGCTCATTTGGGTGGCAGCTTCACGATTCCGACCCAGAACTCTTCGATGGCTCTCACCACATCGACGAAATGGCCGAGCTCCAGCGGTTTGGTGATATAGCAGTTCGCATGCAGGTCGTAGCTGCGGACCACGTCCTCTTCAGCCGTGGAACTGGTGATGATCACCACCGGAATGCGCTTGAGATCGGGATCCTGCTTAATTTCCTCCAGCACGGCCCGGCCATTTTTCTTGGGCAAATTCAGATCGAGCAGAATCAGATCGGGCCGGGCGAGACTCGCGTATTCGGCCTGGTTGCGAAGCATGGCCATCGCCTGGACGCCGTCGCTCGCCACCACCATGCGATTGATCAGCTTCGTGTGGCGGAGCGCTTCGCGAGTCAACCGCACATCGGCGGCGCTGTCTTCCACCAGCAGAATGTCGATCGCGTGCACAACCATCGGCTCAGGCGGCATGCGGGACCTCCTTCCTTACGGGAATCGTGAAGTAAAAAGTGGAACCCTTTCCCGGTTCGGACTCCACCCAAATGCGGCCGCCGTGGCGATCGACGATCTTCTTGGCGATTGCCAGGCCGATGCCGGTGCCGGGATATTCAGTGGTAGTGTGAAGACGCTGGAAGACCGCGAAGATCGTTTCCGAGTATTGACAATCGATCCCGATGCCGTTGTCGCGCACCGAGAATCGCCAGTCGCCACCGGCGCGCCCGGCTGACACATGCACACGCGGGGCTTCGGCCCCGTGGAACTTGAGAGCGTTGCCGATCAAATTGCGGAAGACCTGTCCGAGCTGGGTCTCATCGGCATCCACCACCGGAAGCGGGTCGTGCGTCACCTGCCCGCCGCTATCCTCGACCGCCAGCGCCAGGTCGGCCAACGTGTCTTGCAGAACGCTTTCACAATCGACGCGGGCGAATGGCTTGCCGCGCGTGCCGACGCGGGAGTAGGCGAGCAGATCGTTGATCAGCAACTGCGCGCGGCGGGCGCCGTCCACAGCGAACCCGATGAAATCGTTGGCATCGTTGTCCAGCCGATCGTGGTAGCGTTCGGAGAGCAATTTCGCGAAGCTGGCCACCGCGCGCAGCGGCTCCTGCAGGTCATGCGAGGCGACGTAAGCGAACTGCTGCAGCTCGGCGTTGGAACGCGCCAGCTCGGCCGTCTGCCGCGCGAGCGCTTCTTCGTTCCGCCGGCGCTCGGTGATATCGAAATCCATTTCCAAAATCATCGGTGTGCCGTCCACGTCCGTGAACGGAAAATCGTGGCAGTCGATCACGCTGCCGTTCGGAGCGCGGACTTCCCAATGGTGCGGCTGGCCGGTTTTCAGAACGTTGTAGCTCTCGCAAAAATCGCACGGCGCGGATTTGCCGTAGCAGTGTTCATAGCAGTGGCCGCCGTCGGATTCGCCGAATTTCTCCCGGAAGCTGCGGTTGGCAAAGGCGATGTGATAGTGCGGCGTCAGCAGGCAGACCATCGCCGGCAGCGTTTCCAGCACGTCGAGAAAGCGCTGGCGCTCGGCGAGAACGGCCTGCTCGGCCTTTTTGCGCTCCGTGATATCGATTCCCATCTCGAGGACACATTTCGATCCGTCGCTATCGGTGAACGGGAAATCGTGGATATCGTAGTTGCGTCCGTCGGGACCCAGCCACTCCCACCGGTGCGGCTCCCCGGTCTTCATGGGCGTATACGATTCGCAGGTCTCGCATACCTCGGTCCGCCCGAACAGATATTCGAAGCAGCGGCGCCCGCGGGCTTCGCCGAAGCGCTCCTTGAAATAACGATTCTCGAACGGAACGTGATAGTCGGCGGACAGCAGCACCACGTAGGCCGGCAGGTTGTCGAGCACGTCGCTGAACCGGCGCCTCTCGGCCTTCACGGCCTCCTCCGCCCGCTGCCGCACCGCAATTTCGGCGGAGAGTTCGGCAGTCCGTTCCTGTACTCGCACTTCGAGCTCATCGCGCGATCGCGTGATGGCCTCCTCGCTCCGCCGCAGCGCTTCTTCCACCCGCTTGCGCTCGCTGATGTCCACATGCGTGCCGATGAGCCGCGTGGCGCGGCCGTGAGCGTCTCGGTTGAGGCACTTGCCGCGTCCCAGAATCCAGCGCCACTGGCCGTCGCGGGCCTTCAAGCGGTATTCCACGACGAAGCTCTCGCTGCGGCCCTCGACGCAGTCCATGTTGACCTGCACCGTGCGCTCCAAGTCCTCCGGATGGACCAATTCCCTCCACGCTTGGAGCGTTCCAGGGAAGGCTCCTGGCTCAAAGCCGAGGATGCGGAAGTAGGACGGGCTGTAATAAACCTCATCCGTTTCGGCATTCCAATCCCAAAGGCCGTCGTTGGTGGCCTCCATGCTCAGCTTGAATCGTTCCTCGCTCTGCCGCAGCGCCTCCTCCGCCTGCTTGCGTCCGGTGATGTCGTAATACGTGCTGATGAGCCGGTAAAGCTTGCCTTGCGCGTCCAAAATCGGCTCGGCGCTGACCAGCAGCCATTTCAGTTCCGAACCGGACGGCGGCTTCATCGCGACGAGCTGGTTCCTCACTGGCGTGAGCGTCAGCGCGGTCTTGCGCACGGGGTGTTCGTTCACGTCCAGCATTAAGCCGCGTTCGTCGAATACCTGCCACTGTGCCCAATCGCGGCTGTTGATGTTCAGAATGTCTGCTTTCTCGGGGATCTCGAACAGGCGCCGGAAGGCGTTGTTGACGATGCTGACCGCGCCGCGTTCGTCGAACAACGCGACCGCCGAGTGCAGGTTCTCGGTCAACACCCGGAACTGCTCTTCGCTGTCGCGCAGCGCCTGCTCGGCCTTCTTGATCGCCGTGATGTCCCAGGCGTTACCCAGAAAGGTGTCCGGATCCAGCCGGACCACGGAGGTGATGTAGTGCCGGCCGGACTCGGGGTGATACACCTGCTGCACCTGCACCTCGCCCGTTTCCATGGTTTTTTCAATGCCGGGCAGATGAGCCTCGGACCAGGCCTTTCCGAAGATCTCGTTGGAGGTCCGTCCGCGAACCTCGTTGACGGAAGAAGCGCCCACGACCTTCAAGAAAGCGCTGTTCGCCTCGCGCAGCCGGCGCTCGACGATGCGCCCGTGGCCGTCCCGTTCGACCCCGTACACGGTGACCATCTCTTCGAGGTTCTCGAACAGATTCCGGTACTTTTCCTCGCTCGCCCGCAGGGCCTCTTCCGCCGCCTTGCGCTCCGTCAGGTCGAAGTGCGTGCCGACGATGCGCGCGATGGAGCCCCCAGCCTCGCGCCGCACCGGGAACCCGCGCGACAGAGTGTCGACGTAATGGCCGTCCTTGTGCCGAAGCCGGAACTCGATTTCATAATTGCCTTCGCCGCCCAGGACGACCGCGACCATCTGATGAAAGCGTGTCCGGTCTTCCGGATGAATCAAGTCGACCCACGCGTCGACATTCGGCGCCATCGCGTGATTGGCGTACCCGAGCATTTCCTCGAGACGTGAGGAGTACCAAAGGGCACCGGTCTCCAGGTTCCAGTCCCACACGCCCTCTTCGGAAGCACGCAGCGCGAGCTCCAGCCGCTCTTCGCTCGAGCGCAACGCCTGCTCCGTCTTGCGGAGACTGGTCACGTCAGCGCCGGTAGCTACAACGCCCCGCACCTTGCCTTCCGCGGTGAAGAGCGGCGCAGCGGAGAGCATCATGTTGACGGTGCGCCCGTCGTCGAAGACAAAGTCCACCTCTTCCGCCGTCACCGGCCGGCCGGTAGCCGCGGCCACTTGCACCGGCATTTGCTCAGGCTTCAGTTCGCAGCCTCCGTGGAAGATCTTGTAGGCGATGCCCGCCTCCCCGGCGAGAGCGCCGGCTGAGACATTGCTCCCCCGGGGCACCCGCATCACTGCCTCGTCTGCATAGACATTGCCGGTGATGTTTCGGCATTCCGGGTCGTGCGCGATCCAGATCGGCGCCGGGGCGGTATCCAGTACGGCCTGCAGTTCCGCGGTTCGCTCTTGCACGCGGCCGTCAAGTTCGTCGTTGAGCTTGCGCAGTTCGTCGGTCAACTGCTTCCGCTCGGTGATGTCCTGAACCGTGCCGTGCAGCCCGGCGACATGCCCGTCGGCAGCGCGGTCAGCCAGGCCTCGAACCACAGTCCATCGCCGGGCGCCATCCGGACGAACGATCTGCGCGTCGAAGTCATACGGTTGGCCGGTCTGAAGGGCTCGCTCCACGAAGGACTTCAGCGTGGCCAGCGTTTCCGGGCTGTAGATCGCCCCCTGTTCGCCGAACTTCGGAGCCGGCTGCTTCGGATCGCGGCCAAAGATGCGGTACAACTCCTCCGACCAGACCACGGTGTCGGTCCCGACGTCCCACCTCCAACTCCCCACCGTCGCGATCCGCTGCGCTTCCTTCAGGTCCTGCTCGCTTCGGCGCAGGGCTTCCTCGGCCCGCTTGCGTCCGGTGATATCACGGGCAATCGCGGAAGCGCCGTCAATGCATCCTTCAGCATCGCGAATCGGAGAAACCGTCAGCGAGACATGGATGCGCCGGCCATCTTTGCGAACCCGCTCGGTCTCGTAGCGCGCGACCGATTCCCCAGCCGCGATCTTCCGGAGGATGCTGAACGGCTCGTCCACACGCTCAGGCGGGCACAAGATCGAAACAGGCCGCCCGATGATTTCGCCGGCGGAATATCCGTACAGCCTCGCTGCGCCGTGATTCCAGCTCAGGATCGTGCCGTCCAGGTCCTTGCCGATGATGGCGTCGTCGGTTGAGTCGACGATGGATGCCAGGTAGGCACGCAGTTCCTCGGTTTTCCGGCGTTCCGTGATGTCCGTAGCGATCAGGCAGATGGCGGTGCCTTCTTCCAGTGAGACCGGGGACATGGAGAGCTCCGCGCTGATGGCGGCGCCGCTCTGGGTGAGCAGCGGAATCATCTCGCTCGAGCTGCCGGTCAGAGCTTGTTGGAGCAGGGGCGCCAGGCGTTCGCGGAAATCCGGAGCGGCAAACGACGCCAGTGTCCGGCCCACTACCTGTTCCGCCGGCCAGCCCAGCATTTGCGCGAACCGCGAATTGCAGTAGACGACCGTGCCGTCGCCCAGCAGAGTGGCGGCCCCTTCGTTCATGCCTTCGACGAACACCCGGTAAGGCTGCTCGGCGCCCTTCAGCACATATACCTGTTCGCCCTTGGGCCCGGACACCACGACGGCATCCACCTCGCCGCAGCGAATGGCCTGCAACGCGTCCTGAGCCTCCTCGAGTTGACGCCGCAACTCCGTATCCGCGTGCGGCTGATTGGGTTTCCGCATGCCGTGCCTCCGGCACTGTCGCTAGGTGCGGCGCTCGCGCCGCGCCCGCACGTCGAGCCCGAACAGCTTGCCGCCGATCCCGGAAAGGTCGCCGATGAACCGCTGCATGGGCATCGGCAGCAGCTTGACCAGCGTGGGCGTGGCGATGATCTGCTCGCCTCTGGCCAGCGCGGGCCGCTGGAAGATGTCGATCACTTCCAGCTCGAACCTGCCTCGCAAACGCTCCTCGCAGAGGGCCTTCAAATTGGTGATGGCCCGCGTCGATGCCGGCGTGAACCCGGTTACGTACAGCCGCAGCACGTACGTCTGCTTCTCGGCATCCCTGAGCACGCCCTCATAACGTTGAGTCGGTTCCTGCTTTTCGGTATCCATGCTCAAACCCTCCTCGGTATCAGATCGAGCCCGACCAGGACCCGGTCGGTATTGGACAGATTGCCGATGATTTTCCGCACCGGTACCGGCAGTTTCCGGACGAGCGTCGGTATGGCCAGGATCTGGTCTCCGCGCGCCAATTGCGGCTTTCGCAGCAGGTCGATCACCTCGATCCGATATTTGCCGGACAGGTGGGTGTCGCAGATCTGCTTGAGATTGGCAAACGCTCGCACGCAGTTTGCCGTCTGGCCGGCGACGTACAGGCGGAGCTCCCAGAGCTCCGGCTTCACAGACCGGCGACGGAAGGTTGCCGGCGCCTGCTTGTTTTGGACCACCATTTTTCGCCTCCTTACTTCATGGCATCCAGTTCCAGCGCCGCTATCGCGGCCTGCGTATCCGAAAGCGTCCCGATCACCCGGCGCTCGGGTCCCGGGAAATACCGAACGACGGTGGGCAGGGCCAAGATTCCGTCCTTTTGGCAGCGCTCCGGATGCTTGAGAAGATCCACGATCTGGATCCGGTAGTGTCCTGGCACGCTCTGGTCGCATATGCGTTCGAGGTTGGCAACGGTCAGGGCCGAACGCGTCTTCCAATTCGCCACGTAGACTCGCAATTGCCATATCGGCGCGCGCTGCCGCGACACCCGCTCGTTCTTAATGGATATGCAGGCCTCCCGATACCTTGGTGAGGTCTTTGTCGGCCATTCGGCTGCGCGAGATATCGGCCGAGTTTTGAGCGACCGCCCGTTCGCGCAACCCCGCCGCGATTTCCAGCCGCTTCAATTCCTCCTCCGCGGCCCGCATCTGAACTTGCAGCGCTGTAATCTGCGCAGCCGCCGCGGCCCGCTTCTCTTCCACGGCGGCGCGCTGCGCCGCGAGCTCCTGCCGATGCAGAGTTTCTTCAGCGCGGTCGCGCGCCTCCTGCGACAGGCGCGCCGAACCGGCCAATACTGTACCCTGTCCGGTGTACACGTCCACGAGCCGCAGCCCCCTGTCGGAGAGGACGAACTCCCGCACCTGGTTGGAGTGCGCCATGCCGCGCGATTTCAAAATGTACAGTCCGCGGTTGCGCTCGCCGCCGGCTTCCAGGTTGCGCACCAGGATCCACGTATCCATCAGGGAAGAAATCCCGATTTCCGACTGCTGCTCGTTATCTCCGCCCGCGGTCAGGCTGGTGGCGAGAAACGAAATCTGCCTGGATTTCAGGAAATCGATCAGGCGGGCCATCATCGATTTCACGTCCGTCAGCGTCCCGACGCTCGTCAGGTTGGTGACCGGATCCGCGATCACCGCGGATGGCTTGAATTCCGTTACCAGGTCGTGAATCGTGGCCAGGTGCGATTCCAGGCCTTGGCAGCTCGGACGCGTGGCGTGGATGCGCAGCAGCCCTTGTTTCACGAACGGTTCCAGATGCAAGCCGACGGACCGCATGTTGCGCAGGATCTGGCGTTCCGATTCCTCGAATGCGAAGTAGAGACATCTTTCGCCGCGCTGGCATGTCGCGGCGGCAAACGCCAACGCCAGCGTGCTCTTGCCGGTTCCCGCTGATCCGGAGATCAGGACGCTGCTGCCGCGGTAATAGCCGTGCCCGCCCAGCAGCGTGTCGAGCCTCGGCACGCCGGTAGAGATCCTCTTGGTGCTGGCGTCGTGATTCAGTCCGAGCGAAGTGACCGGCAGGACCGAAATCCCCTGGTGGGTGATGAGGAATGGATACTCGTTGGATCCGTGCGTCGAGCCGCGGTACTTCATGACGCGCAGGCGGCGGGTCGAGACCTGGTCGGAGATGCGGTTGTCGAGCACGATCACGCAATCGGCCACGTACTCTTCGAGGCCGTAGCGCGTCAGCATGTCTTTGCCGCGCTCCCCGGTGATGATTGCGGTCACGCCCTTGTCCTTCAGAAAGCGGAACAGGCGCCGCAGCTCCGCGCGGACGATGCCGTGATTCGTAAGCCCCGCGAAGAGCACTTCGACCGTGTCGAGTACGACGCGCTTGGCATGGATCGAATCGATGGCGCTTCCGATCCGGATGAACAGGCCTTGTAAATCGTACTCGCCCGTTTCTTCGATCTCATGGCGCTCCACGGGAATGTAATCGGTCCTGAGTTTGTTGCGCGCGGCCAGGCGCCGCAGGTCAAAGCCAAGCGACGTGACGTTGCGCGTCAGCTCCTCTTCGGTTTCCTCAAATGCGAAGAAATAGCCGGGCTCATCGTAATCGAGCGCGCCGTGCACCAGGAATTCGATGCCGAGCAAGGTCTTGCCGCAGCCAGGATTCCCGCACACCAGTGTTGGGCGGCCGCGCGGCAATCCTCCTCCTGTGATTTCATCCAGCCCGCGGATTCCTGTCGGCGCTTTCTCCAGCGCGGGCGGCAGCGCCGCGACTCTGGGCTTTCCTCTTTTCATAGCGACTCCGTTCGAATAGTCGAGTGGCCAGACGGCCACACGGATTGATTGGTACTAGGATCTCGGCCCTGTCAGCGGGAGTGCCCCTCGGCGCTGGGGGAATTGCGAGGCCGGGCGCCTCGCCTCCGTAGAGGAACAGAAAGCCGGGATCCAGACTTTCGCGACCTTATTCTCTCATAGGTAATCGCCCAAAACAATTACCAAAATTCGGGTGGCCGCATCGATAGTTTGTTAGAAATTATTTGGCGATGAACGCTGATGAACGCCGATTGAACAAAATGAAGAACATCGGCGTTCATCCGTGTGCATCGGCGGCTAAGATTCGGCTTCCAGAATTGCGGGCGATATCTCGAGCGAACCGTTTTCCGCGAGCCGGTTAATCAGACAAATGCCGTATTCGTAGCCTTTATCAAACGCTTCGAGATTCAATTTCTGGAGCGCCGGCGGCACCGAGTCGGCCACCGCTTTTCTCAGCGCCTCAGCATCCAGAAGCTTGGTGACGGCGCCAAAAAAACCGACCATCACCACGTTCAACACTACCTTGCGCCCCAACTCTTCGGCCAGCCGGGTCGCCGGCACTCCGAAGACGCGCTCGCCGGGAGGAATGCGATCGACGCGCACCAGGTCCTGCTCGGTGATCAGGATACCGCCGCGCTTCAGTTCCGGCGTGAAGCGCGTGTAGGCCTCCTGCGACAGCACCACCAGCACGTCCGGCTGTGTCACGTACGGATACAGTATCGGCTCATTGGACAGAATCACCTGGGCACTCGAGGATCCGCCGCGGGCCTCGGGCCCGAAGCTCTGGGTCATGGTCGCATAGCCGCCCTGAAATAACGCAGCGGCTCTTCCGATGATGGCGGCCGACAGGATGACGCCCTGCCCGCCGAAGCCGGCTATTCGGATTTCCGTCAGAGACTGCATTCCGCGACCTCCGGTTCGGCGAATCGCGCGCCGAGCGTTTCTGTCATCTGCGCGCGCATCAGCTCGAGGTAATCAGGCCGGTCGCGGTCCACGAATTTGCCAACCACGATCTCGCCCGATTTGCTCAGCCCGCACTCGCCGGTCGGCGCTCCATTACGGATCTTGCTCGCCTGCTTGTAATACTTCATGGTCTCCAGCCCGTCGCCCATTTTGTTGCGCCGCTGGTAGAGCGTGGGGCAGGGTGAAAGCACTTCGATAAAACAGAATCCTTTCTTGGCGAGCACTTCACCCATTGATCGCGCCAACTGGGTGACGTGGTACGTCGTCCAGCGCGCCACATAGGAGGCGCCCGCCGCTTCGGCGAGAGCCACCAGGTTGAACGACGGTTCGAACACGCCATAAGGCGCGGTCGACGTCACGGCCGCGCCGGGCGTGGTGGGCGCTGACTGCCCGCCGGTCATCGCGTAAATCATGTTGTTCACGCAGACGACCTTCAGATCCATGTTGCGCCGCGCGGCGTGGATCAGATGATTGCCGCCAATCGCGAACAGATCGCCGTCGCCCGAATAAACCACCACCTGCAGTTTGGGATTGGCGAGTTTGAGCCCGGTGGCGAACGGGATGGCGCGCCCATGCGTGGTGTGAAAGGAATCGAGCCGCGCATAGCCGGCCACACGCCCCGTGCAGCCGATGCCGGAAACGATGGCCACGTTGTCGAGATTGGCCTTTGAGCTAAGCAGCGCGCGCACGAAGCAATTGACCGTGGTGCCTATCCCGCATCCCGGACACCAGATGTGCGGCATCCGGTCCATGCGCAGAAACGGCTCGACCGGATTGTACGCCTCGGCCGGGATTTCCATGACACATTCCATTTCGCTCATCGCCGTTCCTCCCCGGCCGTTGTGATTGCATCCAGAATCGTCTGCGGATTGTGAACGCCGCCGCCGGCGTGCGGCACTGGAATCGTCCTGGCCTTCCCCGCCGCGGCCCGTTCCACCTCGTATACCATCTGCCCCAGATTGACCTCTGGCACCACAAACGCCTCGATGCGTCCCGCGATTTCCCGAATCCGCTGCTCGGGAAACGGCCACGCCTGAATGATCCGGAATTTGCCCACCCGGACACCCTGTTGCCGGGCCAGTTGGATGGCCCGCTGCGCCACCCGCGACGTGATGCCGTACGAAACCACGACAATTTCGGCATCGTCCAGGTCTTCGGTTTCGGCGATCGCGCGGCCGTTGGCGAGCGGCTTCAGCTTGTCTTGCAGGCGGCGCAGCAGCCGGTCCTGCACCTCGACATTCATGCTCGGGTACCCGCGCTCATCGTGCGTCAGCCCCGTGATGTGGAAACGGTACCCGTCTCCAGCCTTCGCCATTTCGGGAACCAGTTGCTCGTCCGGCTCAAAAACATGGAACTGGTCGACGGGGCGCCGGGTGAAGCGGCGCGGCGTAATCTCGATGCGGCCGGCTTCGGGAATCACCACTTTTTCCGTCATGTGCCCGACGCATTCGTCGAGCATCATCATCACCGGAACGCGAAACTCCTCCGAGAGGTTGAACGCCTGGATGGTCAGATCGAAGCATTCCTGCGGCGAATTCGGCGTGAGCGCGATGACGCCGTAGTCGCCATGCGACCCCCAGCGCGCCTGCATCATGTCCGCCTGCGCCGGCAGCGTGGGCAGCCCGGTCGACGGGCCGCCGCGTTGGACGTTCACGAAGACGCAGGGAGTCTCGGTCATGGCGGCATAGCCGATGTGCTCCATCATCAGCGAGAACCCCGGTCCGGAGGTCACCGTAAAGGCTTTGGCCCCGCCCCATACCGCGCCCTGGATCGCGATCGAGGCGGCCAGTTCGTCTTCCATCTGAATGAAGATGCCGCCGACGGTGGGGATGCGGGCGGCGAACCGCTCGACCACTTCGGTCGACGGTGTAATCGGATAGCCTGCGGAAAATCGCGCACCGGCAGCGAGCGCTCCCTCACAGCAGGCGTGGTCACCGTCGAGAAAATGGACACCCGTGAGCACCCCTTTCGGGTCAGCGTGCATACCGCGCTCCGAAGATCGCGAAGTCCGGGCAGTACATCCCGCACAGGTCGCAGCCGCTGCACTTGTCACCGGCGACCACGTAGGGTGGATGATAACCCTTTGAATTAAAGGCGGATGACAGCGCCAGGACGTGCGTGGGGCAAAACTCGACGCAAAACCCACAGCCCTTACAGCGCTCCACCGTAACCGCAACAAACCCTTTGGCCATCGGATTCCTCCAGTTGGGTCTGGCAGACCCATCTGCACGGCAAGGGCCAATTTAAGACTAGAAGGACTGAAAGTATCCATTTAAATCCTTGTGCTATCCTGCGCAGTTCGTGAGCCTCGCAATTCAGGCCGATGACGTCCGCGCCGCTGCCGAGCGCATCCGGCCTTTGGCGCGCCGGACGCCTGTCTTTGCCTCCGCCGGGTTCGATTCCGAGGCCGGCGTCCGCGTTTTCTTCAAGTGCGAAAACCTGCAGCGTGGCGGTGCGTTCAAGATTCGCGGCGCGGCCAACTTGATTCTTTCGCTTCCTGAGGCGGCGCTATGCCGCGGCGTTCTCGCCTATTCTTCCGGCAATCACGCGCAGGCGGTAGCCATCGCGGCGCGGCATGTCGGTGCGGCGTCGACCATCGTCATGCCGGAAGACGCGCCGCGCTCGAAAATGGAATCGACGCGTGCCCTCGGCGCCCGCATCGTCACCTACAACCGGCTGACCGATTCGCGCGAGCGGATCGCCGGCCAGATTCAAAAAGAAACGGGCGCCACGCTGGTGCCGCCCTTCGACCATCCGATGATCATGGCGGGGCAGGGCACCGCCGCGCTCGAGTTGATCGACGAAACCGGGCCGCTCGACGCGTTGATCACACCTGTGGGCGGTGGAGGCCTGCTCTCCGGGAGTGCGACCATAGCGAAGAGTCTTCACCCGGCGATTCGCGTGTTCGGCGCCGAACCGCAAGGCGCGAATGACACGTTTCTTTCGCTGCTCGCCGGCGAGCGCGTGGCCGTGCAGCCAGACACCATCGCCGATGGACTGCGTTCGCCCAAGCCGGGCGAACTGACATTCCCGGTGATTCGTCAGCTCGTGGAACGGGTGGCGCTGGTCAGCGATGATGAGATCCGCGCCGCCGTGAAGTTCCTTTTGTTGCGGTTGAAGATCCTGGTGGAGCCCAGCGGTGCGGCCGGCGCGGCCGCGGTTCTGTTCCGCAAACTGCCGCCGGGTCTCCGCACGGTGGGTGTCATTCTTTCCGGCGGCAACGTGGACTTCGAAGATCTCGCCCGCTACTGACGGCGTTGGAGCTGCCGAAGCACCTCAAGAGCGCGTTCGGCTTGATCGGCCGGGACGAACAGATGATCGTGGTAGTAGGCGGACACGCAGTTTACGCTAATGCCCTGCTGGGCTAGCTCTGTGGCAATTGCTGCGAGAAACCCGATTGCTTCCAGGCTGGAATGTACGCGCAGCGTAATCTTCCGGCACAAGAATGCGAAGTTAAGCTGGTGCTTCTCGGCTTCCGCGCGGCGCAGGATGAGCGTCTCGCCTTCGGTCTCCTGAAACGTGCAGACGGCGTTGGCGCCGGTCCGCGCACCGTGAGGAATGGTGCAGTAGACGAATTCGTCCGGATCCAACTCGGGTTCCATGCCATTCAGCAGGGCGCGCAAATCTCGTTTCGGGCCGGCGGTCATAACAATCATCATCGTCGACCGAAGCCCGTAGTGTTCGCGCCTGGTTCGATAGAATTCGGGTGTGTCTCGCGTCCTGATGGTTTCATCGGAAGCCGCCCCTTATGCCAAGACCGGCGGCCTGGCCGATGTAGTTGGTTCCTTGCCGCCCGCTTTGGGCGCCTGCGGCGACGAGATTGCCGTCGTCATCCCACGGTACGGGTCAATCGATCTCAAGGGATTGCGCCGCGTCTACGACAACCTGCCCGTGTTCTTCGGTCCGGCGCGCTACGATACGTCGGTTTTTCTCGCGCCCGAGGAGTATCCGCTCTATCTGGTCGACTGCCCGTCACTGTATAGCCGCGATGGGTTCTACGGCGCAGGCGGCAAGGACTACCCCGATAACGACATTCGCTTCGCCGTCCTCGCCCGCGCCGCGCTGGGAGTCGCCCGCGTCCTGTTTAGAACCGACGTTCTGCACTGCCATGACTGGCAGGCCGGTTTGATTCCGGCGTATTTGCGAGGCATGTTCGCGTGCGATCCGACTTTCCTGGGAGTACGAACTCTATTCACGATTCACAATCTCGGCTATCAGGGAGTGTTTCCCAAAAACGTGTTATCCAAAGCGGCGCTCGACTCCGCGCTCGACCGGCCGGATGCCATGGAGTTCTTCGGGAAAATCAGTTACATCAAGGGCGGCATCATGCTCGCCGACGCGCTCAGCACCGTCAGTCCAACCTATGCGCACGAGATCCAGACGCCCGAATTCGGATTCGGCCTCGATGGCGCGCTGCGGGCCCGCTCCGGCGTGCTCACGGGAATTCTGAACGGAGTGGACTATCGTGAGTGGAACCCGAAGACCGATCCGTTCATTCCCGCGCGCTACTCCGAACAGAATCTCGCCGGAAAACGCGAATGCAAACAAAATCTGCTTCGTGAATTCGGTCTGCCGGAGATCGCGATGGACCGGCCACTGCTCGGGATCGTGTCCCGCTTTACGCAGCAGAAGGGAATCGACCTGATCGGCGAAGTCGCCGATGATCTCGTGGCCGAGGATCTGTACCTCGTCGCGCTGGGAACCGGGGAGCCGGAGGAAGAAGCGTTAGTCCGTCAGATGGTCGAGCGTCATCCACAAAGAATTGCGGCGCATATCGGGTTCGACAACGCTCTCGCACACCGCGTGGAGGCCGGGGCCGACATCTTCCTCATGCCCAGCCGCTACGAACCGAGCGGCCTCAACCAGATGTATAGCCTGAAGTACGGGACGATACCGGTGGTTCACGCCGTCGGGGGGTTGAATGATACTATCGATGAAGGCACCGGGTTCAAGTTTTCGGAACCGTCGGGGCAGGCCTTGTTGGCTGCCGTCCGAGAGGCCGGCCGGGCCTTCTCACGACCGGAGGTTTGGAGAACCCTGATGCTCCGGGGCATGGCGAAGGACTTTTCCTGGAGCCGCTCAGCGGGCGCGTATTCGGCGCTGTACCGGCAGCTGGTGGGGCAGCGTTGAATCCTTTCGTTGGAATGGGATTCTAATAGTTAGGAGACAAGATGGCAGGTCAGAATACACAAACGTTTACCGATGGCGGCTTCGATCAGGAAGTCCTGCAGTCGGACATCCCGGTTTTGGTGGACTTTTGGGCGGAGTGGTGCGGGCCGTGCCGGCAAATGGCTCCGACGATTGATGTCATTGCGAACGAATACGCCGGCAAGGCGAAGGTCGGCAAACTTGATGTCGATGCCAATGGCAACACCGCCATGCGTTACAACATCCGTGGGATTCCGACTTTGCTGCTGTTCAAGAACGGCCAGGTGGTCGAGCAGCGCGTGGGCGCGGTTGGCAAGGCCGAGGTTCAAAAGATGCTCGATCCGCATGTGTCGAGCGTTTCCGTGCCGCGTACGTAAGCGTCGAAAGCAAAATTTGTGGATTGCAGGCCGGGGCTGTTTTAGCCCCGGCTTTTTTTTACTCTGCCGCCGGCGCCACGGGCTGGCGCGGGCGCGTCTCGGCCCAGTCGCGGTCCATCTGCGTGCCGACTGTCTCCTGGCACGTGATGCAGTAGCGGGCCCACGGCAGCGCACGCAGGCGCTTGGCGGGAATCGGCTCTTCACACGCCTGACAGACGCCGTAGTCTCCCGAGCTCAACCGGTCGAGCGCTTCATCCACTAGCCGCAATTGCACGTAATCGATGCTGTTCAAATGCAGCGACACGAACTCATCGTGAGTGATCTGGGCCTGGTCTTCTTCGGCAACGCGCCCCATTCGCGCTAGGGTATCGAACTTCACACCGAGCGTTGCGAGGACATCGGCGCGCTTGTCCACCAACATTTGACGGTACGTTTCTGTAGCCCCTGCGGGTTCTCGGTCGCGGTGGGCGGCGGCCGCGACTGGTGTTTGCTTCTTCATGACGCCTCCGACCTTATTCAGCCTGGAACATCTGAATAGTCAAAAGAACGTACCAAAATTCTCGGAGCAACACAATAGTATGTTTGGATAACCAACCGGCTTACGGACGCGGCAGTTCGCCGGCCGCGGGAGGCAGGTTCTCGGATAGATCGCCCAGCATCTGCTGCTCGGCGGGCGTGAACCGGCGTTGGAATGCCGGCCTCGTCATTACCGCCTGGCGCTCCGCCTCAGTCATTCGGCGCAGCCGCTGAAACGCGGGGCCGACGATCCGCCGCCGGTCCTCCGGCAGTTCATTGAACGCCTTGATCTGCCGCCGGACGAGATCCTGTTTTTCGGGCGGCAGGTTGGCGAACATCTCTGCCAACCGGAGCCGGCGTTCTTGCTCCGCTTTGGGAAGGCTGTCAAACCGCTGGAGCTGTTCACGGATGCGCGCCTGCCGCGCGGGCGGCAGCTTTTCGAGCGCGCGTTCGCGCTGCTCCGGCGTCATCCGCATGAGCTGCTGGACGACATTCCCCGGATTTCCAATCCGGGGCGCCGGCCTCTGTTGTTGTTCGGCGCCGTCCCGATTGACGCGCTCCTGTCCGCCGAGCGGCGCGATCAGCAATACCAGTGCCGCCACAAATGGGAGAAGCCGCTTCATGGCTCTATAATTCGCCCGTGTCGGGACGTGCGGCGCGGGTGAAATCTCCTAACATCTGTACATCGTCCAGCGCGTGTTCCACCTGTTCGGGCTGAAGATTCTCGACGCGAGCCGCCGCCGGGCCGGGTGACACGCCGGAGTCTGCCGGCCGGTGCGAAACCACTCCCGCCACCACGATCAGACAGGTCGCGGCCGCGATCGGCAGCCCCTGCCTCGCCAGCAGCAGCCGCAACGGCTCCAGCCAGCGATTCCACCGTCCCGCATCCTGCTCCATCGCGCGGTGCAGACGGCGGTCGAAATCAGCCGTGATCGCCGGTGCTTCCCACACATCGAGCGCTTCCCAGACGGCCCTCTGTTGTTCGACGACCGTACGGCACACCGCGCACGATTGCAGGTGCTCACTCAGCCGCGCAGCCTGCCGTGCTTCCAGTTTGTTCTCGCTGAACGCGAGCAAATCAGCTTCTTCCCAAGCGTTGCTCGGACATTTCATAAACCACCTCGAACACCTATGCCATATGGGCAAGCCGGGCGCGCAATGTCTCGTACGCCCGGAAGAGTAAGGACTTCACGGCAGATTCGGAGCAATTTAAAACCTTGGCGATCTGCGCGTATTCCATTTCTTCGTACTTGTGCATCAATACCGCGGCACGCTGCTTTTCCGGCAAGCGCGCCACTGCCTGCCGAATCTCCTGCAACCGGGCTTCCCGGACCATCGCCTGCTCCACCGAAGGCCGAACGTCGGAAACCTCCCGCGCCGGTTCCTCGCCGGACTCGCCATCCAGCCGCGCTTCGGTCCGCTGCTTCTTGTTATCTCGCAGCGAATTCAAAGCCAGGTGCGTGGCGATCCGAAACAGCCAGGTCGTAAACTTCGCCGTCGGCTCGTACGTGCTCCGGGAACGGTACACCCGGAGAAACGCTTCCTGGGCCAATTCCTCGGCGACGGCCTGATCTTGAACCATCCGGTACAGAAAGTGAATCACGGAGGAGCGGTGTTTTTCCAGCAACAGGCCGAAGCTGACATCATCTCCGCCCTTGACCCGGATCATCAACTCGGCGTCACAATCCAGCGCCGCCGCGAAACTCCCCATACTTTTGTCAACCCGTTCTGTCACCCGAGGTTGCGCCCCATTTGAAGATTTCGTTACTCCCCGCGCAGGGAGCGCTCCATCAGCCGGCGAATGGCCTCACGCGGGTCCAGATCGTGGTACAGCATCTGGTACATCTGCTCGGTAATCGGCATTTCCACCGAACAGCGCCGCGCCAACTCCCGGGCTGCCGTCGTGGTTTTGATCCCCTCCGCCACCATGCGCATCGAGGCCACGATCTCGTCCAACTTACGGCCCCTCGCCAGTTCGGTCCCTACGGTCCGGTTGCGGCTCAATTCCCCCGTGCAGGTGAGCACCAAGTCTCCTAAACCCGCCAGGCCGGCAAGAGTTTTGGCCTGCCCTCCAAGAGCCATGGCCAGGCGGGTCATTTCGGCTAACCCTCGTGTAATGAGTGCGGCCATAGGGTTGTGCCCGAGCCCCATTCCCTCGAGAACTCCAGCCCCAATAGCTACTACATTCTTAATAGCCCCGGCGATTTCGACGCCAATCGGGTCTATGCTGGTGTACAGCCGGAAAGTCGGACCTGATAGTTCGGTTTGGACGCACTGGGCGAGAGATTCGTCTTCGGAACTTATTACTATAGCAGTAGGATTCAATGCGGCCACTTCCCGAGCAAATGACGGTCCCGACAGAACCGCGACGCGCGGTGGAAATTGCAGCGAGACTACGTTATGAATGACCTCCGATGGACGTAGTAATGTGGTCGTCTCGAGTCCCTTAGTCGCGCTTACGATCACCATCGCCGGAGTCAGGTGAGGCAGCATCTCCCCGTACAAGGATCGAACCAGGTGCGAGGGAATGACGCCCAGGACGATTTCAGCGCCATCGATACTTTCCGCCAAGCCATTGCTAATACGTATGTTTGAGGGGATTGTGAAGCCTGGCAAATAGAGGTCGTTCTCGCGCGTTCTCTGCATCCGCAAGGCGAGGTCCGGTTCGAATGCCCAGAGGCGGATTTCTGCGAAACGGGGCGCCAGCACCACGGAGAGCGCCGTCCCCCAACTCCCCGCCCCGATGATGGCGAGGCGTTCCACGCCTATTTGCCTCCCAGCGTGAAGACGTTTTCGGAGCCGGCCCGGAGCCGTTGGATATTACTACTATGCTTGTAGATGATGAAAACGGCGGCGATGACCGAGGCGATCAGAACCGGCCAGGAGGCTTGCAGGATCAACCAGACCGCCACCGGGAAAGTGGCGGCGGCGGCAATCGAACCAAGAGAGATATGCCGCGTCCAGGCGGCCACGCCCAGGAAGATTACGAGTGTGGCGAGGAGCGCCAGGGGCGTCAGCCGGAGGAAGGCACCCACGAAACTCGCGACAGCCTTGCCGCCCTGGAACTTCAAAAACACCGGATAGGCGTGGCCGGCCATGACCGCGAGCGCCGAGGCGCTCAACCAAAGCTCGTTATTGTCCACGAATCGGGCCGCGACCCACACTGCCAGGTAGCCCTTGGCGATATCGAGCACCAGGGTGGCGGCCCCAGCCGCCCGGCCGCTGGTGCGCAGGACGTTGGTCGCCCCGATGTTGCCGCTTCCGGAGCTCCTCACGTCCGCGCCCGTTCGCCACTTCACCAGAAGGTAACCGAAAGGAATTGACCCCAGCAGGTAGGCAATCACCACCGCCAGAAAAGGCATCATTGGTTTGAGAACTTACACTCCGCAAGCTTAGTGTACACAGAACCTTTCGGCCCGGGACGACTGTGGTACAGGAAAAACCGGTCGGCGACGAACTGGCCGAAATCGAGCGAATCCAGCCCGGCGATGGTTTCGCGCAACGATTGCAGGTTGATCCGTTCTTTGATGCGCGCCAATGTCAGATGCGGCGAGAACGCGCGGGCTTCGGCCGGAATTCCCAAACTGGACGTGCTCCGGTCTGTGGCTGCCGCCAGCGCCTCCAATCCCGGTGCGTCGATGCCGCACCAGAACACGCGCGGCGCATGCGGATTCGGAAAAAACCCGAGCTTGCGGATATGCACGGTGATCGAATCGCGCGGCGCGATCGAATCCAGAGCTGATTTCAACTGCTCCAGCCGCTCTTCCGGCCATTCACCGATAAACTTGGTGGTGATGTGAAGATTTTCCGGAGGGCTCCAACTGATGTGCGCCGCCGGCCGCAGGTGTTGGAGTAGCGATTTGAGATTGCCGACGATCTCCTCGGGCAGATCGAGTCCCGTGAATAGTCGCATGCAAGATTTTCTATTGTACGGCGATCGGAAAAGAGAGTGGGTCGAAGCGATGAAATTTGGGCGTATTCTTCCGCGTAGTTTTTACGAGCGGCCCACCACGAGGGTCTCGCGGGATCTGCTCGGCAAAGTGCTCGTGCACGGTCCAACAGCGGGCATGATCGTGGAAACGGAAGCTTATCCGGGGGGGAATGACCTGGCGTCGCACTCCGCGCGCGGGATTACCAACCGCACGCGCGTCATCTTCGGCCCTCCGGGGCACGCATACGTTTACTTCATCTACGGGATGTATGAATGCTTGAACCTGGTGGTTGAGCCTGACGGGCAGCCCGGCTGCGTGCTCATCCGGGCAGTCGAGCCTTTGGGGGGTATTGACCTGATGCGGCAGCGTCGTCCGGCGGCGCGCCGGCTGGAAGATCTCGCGTCGGGACCCGGAAAGCTGACCCTGGCGCTCGGAATCACGCGCGCGCAAAACGGCGCCGACGTCACACGAGGCGCGCTGGTTGTCCGCGAGCCCGCCGAACCGCGCAGGCTCACCATCTCGATCACCCCGCGGATTGGAATTCGCGAGTGCGCCGACTGGCCGTTGCGCTTTGTGATACGGGGCAATCGGTTTGTGAGCGGCAGTGCCGGTCGCCTGTAAGTTTCATTTCAAATACAAGCCGCTTTTACAAACCTTTTACAAGTTCCCAATCACCTTCGGGAGCCCTGCCCATACGATGACCTTATATACGGAGGAAACATGGGATCGTTTGAGGAGCAGAGGAACCAGTTCTATCGCGACGAGCACCTGTCGGTCGACTACCGGCAGCAAGCGGCGGCGCTCGATGGCCAGCGGCTCACATTGACCCGCAAGGAATATGATTTATTGGCGCTGCTGGTGCAGCATGCCGGCGAGATCATCCCGCGAGAGGCTCTCCTCATGCGGATCTGGGGTTACGGCGCCGAGATCCGGACGCGCACTCTGGATGTCCACATTCGCCGCCTGCGCAAAAAGCTGGGCGGGTATGCGGACCAATACATCGAGACGATCTTCGGCATCGGCTACCGGTTTCAGCCGTTCCACGCGCCTCGATTCCAGCAGGCTCCGCCGGAGCGCCCGGCCTTAGCAGCCATCGCATCCTAGAGGCGTCACGCCGCCTTCGCGGGACAACTAGATCCCGTCGCGCTGTATGCTAGCCTGTGCTTTCATGGCGGCAGCAACAGCGCTCCGTGCCACTCCGCTGAATTCCGTGCACCGCGCCTTGGGCGCCAAGCTGGTGGATTTCGGCGGGTGGGAAATGCCCGTCCAGTACTCCGGAATCATCGACGAACATCGCACGGTTCGCTCGGGAGTGGGCCTGTTCGATGTCAGCCACATGGGCGAAATCGAGATCCGCGGCCCGGAAGCCGGGGAACTCGCCGATTTCGCGACCACGAACTACGCCCGGAAACTTCGAGTCGGACAGGTGCACTACGCCGGGTTGCTCTACGAGCACGGCGGATTTGTCGATGACATCCTGGTGCACAAGGTCGCCGAGGATCATTATTTCCTCTGTGTGAATGCCTCCAACCAGGAGAAAGATTTCGAACACATCTGCGCCCTGAACCGGTTCAACGCGGCGGCGGAATTCGTGAGCGACCGTTACGCGCAGTTGGCGATCCAAGGACCCCAAGCGCGAGCAACCCTGCAAAAACTCACGCCGTGCGATCTGTCCGCGATTCGCTACTACTGGTTTACCGATGGAACGGTCGCGGGCACTCCGGCGCGGATCGCGCATACCGGATACACCGGCGAGAACGGCTTCGAGATCTACATTCCTCCTGCACACGCCGCGCGAATCTGGAACGAGGTGTTGTGCGCGGGTGAGGAATTCGGGATCAGGCCCTGCGGGCTGGGAGCGCGCAACACGTTGCGTCTCGAAGCGGCAATGGCGCTTTACGGCCACGAGATCGATGCGTCGATCACACCGTTGGAAGCCGGCTTGGAGTGGATCGTCAAGTTGGATAAAGGCGAGTTTTCCGGACGCGATGTGCTCTTGAAGCAACAACAGACCGGCGTCCGGCGGCGGCTGGCCGGTTTCGAAATGCGCGGGCGAGGCATTGCCCGGGAAGGGTATGAGATCCTCGTCGACGGCACGCCGGCCGGATGGGTGACGAGCGGCTCGCCGTCGCCGACGCTAAACAAGAATATCGGGCTTTGCTATCTTCCCGCCGCCCAGGCGCAGCCAGGGCGCACGATTCAAGTTGTCATCCGCAACCAGCCGGTGGATGCGATCACCGTGGAAACTCCGTTCTACAAGCGAGCGAAATAGGAATGTATCCAGAAAACTTCCGTTATACGAAGGAACACGAGTGGGTGCGTGTGGACGGGGACATCGGCACCATGGGGATCACCGATCACGCGCAGAACGAGCTCGGAGACATTGTCTATGTCGACCTGCCCAAACCGGGCGTCAAGGTCAGCCAGGGCGGCACGCTCGGTTCCGTCGAATCCGTCAAGGCCGTATCGGATATCTACGCGCCGGTGAGCGGCGAGATTCTCGAGATCAACACGGCGCTGGCGGATGCGCCGGAAAAAGTGAATGGCGATCCACACGGCGAGGCCTGGTTCGTCAAGATCAAGCTCAGCACACCCGGAGAAATCGACAAGCTGATGTCGGCAGCGGATTACCAGGCGTACATAGGAGCCGAAAAGTAGTTGCGTTATCTGCCGAAGTCTGACTCCGAACGTCGCGAAATGCTGGATGCCTGCGGCGTGCAATCCGCCGAAGATCTTTTTTCCCATCTTCCCAGCGCCGTCCGATTGACTCGTCCATTGGACTTGCCCGCGGGAATCTCCGAGTACGAGATCGTAGAATACTTCCGGCAGCGCGCGGCGGAAAACGTGAACGGTCATGCCAGCTTTTTGGGCGCGGGCGTCTACTCGCACTTCCGCCCGGTTCTGGTCGATACCGTGGTGGCGCGCGGGGAATTTCTGACGTCCTATACGCCGTATCAGGCCGAGATCTCTCAGGGGACGCTGACCGCAATTTTTGAATTTCAAACCATGATCTGCCAGCTCACCGGCATGGACGTCGCGAACGCGTCTATGTACGACGGTTCGACGGCAGTGACCGAGGCCGCTATGATGGCCGCGCGCGCCACAGGCAAAGGTCGCATCCTGGTTGCGCGCTCGCTGCATCCCGAGTACCGCCAAGTGCTGGCAACGTACACGCGCAATCAGGGAATGCGAGTCGAGGAGTTCGGATACCTGAACGACGCCGGGTTGCTCGACGCGGAAGATCTGGAACAGAAGATGGACGGCCTCACCGCGGCGGTCATCGTCCAATCGCCCAATTTCTTCGGCCTGATCGACCGCATCAAAGAGGCAGCCGACATCGCGCATCGCGGCGGCGCGCTGCTGATCGTCGCATTCACCGAATCGGTCTCGCTCGGAATCATCGAGCCTCCGGCGGAGGCGGATATTGTGGCGGGCGAGTTGCAATCGTTCGCCATCTCGCCCAGTTACGGCGGTCCGTTCGCCGGGATCATCGCCACGCGCGAGAAGTTCGTCCGGCAGATGCCCGGCCGTCTCGTCGGCCAGACCGTCGACACGAGCGGCAACCGCGCGTTCTGCCTGACGCTGGCCACGCGCGAGCAGCACATCCGCAGAGAGAAGGCGACTTCGAACATCTGCACCAATCAGGCCTTGATTGCGCTCATGGCCACCGTGTTCATGACAGTTTACGGGAAGCGCGGTTTGCGCGAGCTCGCCGAACAGAACCTCGCGAAGTCGCATTATCTGGCGAGCAAGCTGAAACCGAGGTTCTGCGGCAAATTCTTCAACGAATTCGTCGCGCGCGCGCCGGGCAAGCCTCCGGACGAAATCAACCGGGCGCTGTTCAAAAGGAAGATCATCGGCGGGCTGCCGCTCGGACGTTTCTATCCGGAGCTTGCCGATTCGATGCTGCTTTGCGCCACCGAAATGTCGCGGCGGGCGGATATGGACGCGGTCGCGGAGGCGTTCGCATGATCACAAAGGTCCGGCCGCACCTTTCGCAAAACGAGCCGCTGCTGTTCGAGCGCAGTTCACCCGGCAAACACGCGTACCAACTGCCCGAATTGGATGTCCCCGCGATCGACCCACGCCAGGCGCTCGGCGCCGAAAACGTGCGCGCGGAAATCGAAGGATTTCCCGAGGTGAGCGAGGTCGAGGCAATCCGTCATTTCACACGCCTATCGACGTGGAACTACGCCATCGACCACGGCATGTACCCGCTCGGCTCGTGCACGATGAAATACAACCCGCGCGTCAACGAGCTGGTGGCGCGTATTGACGGCCTCGCATGGGCCCATCCTTACCAGCCCGAGACGCTCGCGCAGGGTTCGATGGAAATCATGGCGCGGCTGGAGGCGGCGCTCGCCGAGATCACCGGGATGGATGCGGTCACGCTACAGCCGGCGGCGGGCGCGCACGGCGAACTGACCGGAATTCTGATGATGCGAGCGCTGCTCGAGAAGCGCGGGAATCCAAGGAAGAAGATTCTCATTCCCGACTCCGCGCATGGGACCAATCCCGCATCTGCGGTAATCGCCGGGTACGCGGTGGAGCATGTCCCATCGAATCCGGCCGGCGGCCTCGATGTCGGTGTGCTCGAGCGAATCGTCGATTCCGATGTCGCGGCGTTGATGGTGACGAATCCGAACACCCTGGGGGTCTTCGAACAAGACATCCTGCGCGTCGCCGGCATCCTGCACGCTAAAGGTGCGCTGCTCTACATGGACGGCGCGAACATGAACGCATTAATGGGAATCGCGCGGCCCGGAGATTTCGGTGTGGACGCGCTGCACCTCAACCTGCACAAGACGTTTTCGACGCCGCACGGCGGCGGCGGTCCAGGCGCGGGGCCGGTCGCTGTCAAGAAGGAACTCGAGCCGTATCTGCCGGTGCCGCGGCTGAAGCGCTCGGGCAAAAAATGGGCGTGGGATTACAAGCGCAAGCGCTCCATCGGCCGCGTGCGCGCGTTCTACGGCAATTTCGGCGTGCTGGTGCGTGCGCTGGCCTATATCCTGGCGTACGGTGGTCCGGGCCTGCGCAATGTCACGGTTGACGCGGTGCTGAACGCGAACTATCTCCGCAAGAAGCTGGAGCCTTACTTCGATCTGCCATACAAAGCACCGAACATGCACGAAGTCGTGTTCAGCGACGAGCGGCAGGCGAAGCACGGCGTGCGCACTGGCGAGTTCGCCAAGCGCCTGATCGACTATGGCTTTCACCCGTACACGGTGAGCTTCCCGCTGATCGTGCACGGCGCGCTGATGATCGAGCCCACCGAAACCGAAGGCAAACGCGAGCTCGACCACTTCATTGAAGCGATGATTGGGATTGCGCACGAGGTGGAGACTGATCCGCAGACTGTGCTCTCTGCGCCGCACGGAACCCGCACCAGCCGCGTCGATGAAGTCACCGCCGCGCGCAAGCCCGTGCTGCGCTGGAAATGATCTCTCGGCGCCGCATTCTCCTCGCTGCTTTTCTTGCGGTCATTTCGATGTCTTCCTGCACGGTCCGCGGCAGCACAGCTCCCATTCTCCTGTTCGAGGGAAAAGGGACTTCTCCCAGCGACGTCGCGGCGATCGAAAACATCCTCGACGAGAACCACCTGCCGTATTCGACTCTGAGTTCTTCGCAGTTGAACGAGATGGATGAATCCCGATTGAGGCGATATCGTCTGCTCATCGTGCCGGGTGGAAATTTCGTCGATATCGGCAACAGCCTGACTACGAGCGCCACCGCGAACGTTCGCCGCGCGGTCGAGACGGGTCTGAATTACGTCGGAATCTGCGCGGGCGGATTCTTTGCCGCCGACTCGGGCTATAACGGCTTGAATCTGACATCCGGTGTGAGGTTTCATTTCTACGCCGCCGAAGATCGCGGAATCCGCAGACAAGCGGTAGCGATTTCCAGCGCCGGAGGACCGACGCTCGATGAGTATTGGGAAGATGGCCCGCAGTTTACAGGCTGGGGAGCCGTCGTCGCCAAGTATCCGGACGGAACCCCCGCAATCGTGGAAGGAACGGTCGGCAGCGGATGGGTGATCCTCAGCGGGATTCACCCGGAGGCGCCGGCGCGGTGGCGGCGAGACATGACCTTCAACACGCCGGTCAATGTCGACAATGCCTATGCGGGGAAGTTGATCCGCGCAGCTCTAAATCGAGAGCCGTTGCCGCATTATTGAGTCCGACGCGACTACGCTATCCTGGACCTGAGGGGAGACTGATTCGATGGGCTGCGGCAGTGGCGGTTTGACCGGCATCAATAATGTAGTTCCGCCGGGCAAACGTAAGATATTTTGCGTCAAGTTCCAGCGGGAAATGGAAGGCCTCGACGAGGTGCCGTTCGAAGGTCATCCGCTCGGCCAGAAGATCTTCGAGAACGTCTCCAAGGAAGCCTGGAAGATGTGGGTCGAGCACATGAAGATGCTCATGAACGAATACCGGCTCAACCTCGGCACCAAGGAAGCCCAGGAATTCCTCATCGAGCAGATGGAAGCTTATTTCTTCGGCGAAGGCGCCGCGCTGCCGCCCGATTTCGTCCCCCCTAAGACGAAGGCTTGAGCGTTTCGAGCGCGGTCGCGATCTGAAAGCGCAGTGCCGTGTGCGATTGACGCAGCGCCGATTCTATCTCGGCCGCTGAATTTCCTCGCGCGAACAGAAATCCCAAATAGCTTGCGCCTTCGGGCAATGGGACAAGCAGTTGTCCCTGCTTAGCCGTGATTACCAAGTCGTCGATTCCCGGAACGGCGCGCGCGCTCTCGAGCCCGTCCACGCTTTCGTAGATGCCGCCTTTGGGAATCGGAATCATCATCACGCCGGAGGCGGCATCTGCCAGGTGGGCGCCCGAGACGTCTTCGCCCAGCGCGTGGCGCAGAATCAATTCTTCGAGCGGCACGTCGGGTTCGAAGCGCAGGGCGTGGGCGCACAACCCGCCGATCGGTCGCGCGGCCGCTTCGAGGATCCAGGCGCCATGGTCGTTGAAGCGCAATTCCGCGTGCACCGGCCCGTGCCGCAGGCCGAGGGCGCGAACCGCCTCGGCCGTTGTATTCAGCAGCGCCCGCTGGACTGCCGCTGGCTGGCGCGAGGGCGTGACGTAAATCGTCTCCTCGAAAAACGGCCCTTCCAGCGGATCGGGCTTGTCGAAAATCGCGAGTGGCTGAAATTCCCCGCGAGTGACCAGGCCTTCGACCGCGAACTCGGGGCCCGGGATGTATCCTTCCACATGGACTTCGTACTCGCCCATTTTGCGGATCCGGTTCAAGGCTTCCAGAAACTCCGTGCGGTTATTGGCGCGAATCACGCCGCGGCTCGCGGAAAGCCCGAGTGGTTTGAGCACACATGGATAATGGGGCTCCTGCTCGGAAGGAACTTTGAAAAACCACGGCACCCGCAGGCCCGCGTTCTGGTAAAGTTTGCGCGCGAGATGCTTATCGTGGCACGCGCGGGCGGCAGCCGGCGGATGAAACGGCAGTCCCAAAGCCGCGGCCGCTTCCGCCGCGAGCACGGCCGGCTGATCGCCAACAGCCGCAACACCGTCGAAGGCGCGCCCGCGCAGAGCTTCGACGGATTCGTCGATACGGTCGAATTTGATCGGGATCGCCCGATCGCCCCACGGGTCGGCCAGCACATGGCAGCGGTCCGTGGCGAGTGTCAGGTCGACGCCGAGCCGCTTCGCCGCATCCGCAAAAACACGAATTTGGTAGCCGGTTGTCGCAGCGAACAAAAGCAGGCGGGATTTCATACAAGAGCCAACTGCTCTTCGGTGGGCTCCGCTCAACAATACCAGGGCTCGGTCAGATAGGGGATAGCGGCGCGCGCGATGCGCGGCGATTCGGGCGGGAACGAAGTCTCGAATGCGACTTTCCAGATTTCGCCGAAGATTTTCGCGCGCGAGCTCTGGCGCTTTTCCTCGCGCTTAATCAGCTCCTGAATCGATCCGGAGAGGCGATCCAGCGCCGGATCCGGGTTACGCCACGGGTAACAGAGTGACCGGGGATCGAACGGCTCAATCCAACCGCGCACTTCTTCGAGTTCCAGCAGCAGCGACCCTTGCGGAATCAGCAGGCGGATCGCCAGTTGAATGGGCGCAACCTGATCGATCAAATCAAGCTCGGCCAGCTCGCGAAGAAAGACGCGATACGAATTTATCGTGGTCCACGGCGTGAACGGAATGAAAGTCGGGGCCAGCGGCAGCCCTGCCGAGCGCGTCAGCGCCACGGCCTCCAGAAAATCTGCGCGCGTGTGCCCTTTGGCCAGCTTTTCGAGGACCGCATCGTCGAGCGACTCCACCGCGCTGGTCACGAAGACACAGCCAGTGGTCTTCAGCACAGGTAGCAACTCGCGTTGCTTCAGCAGATGCTCGATCTTGATGGTGGCGTCGTATGTCAGCGACGGCCACTCGCCGTGGAGCGCTTCGACGATTTTCACGGCGTGCCCGGGGCCATTAAAAAAATCGGGGTCGCCGAACGTGATGTGCTCCGCGCCAGCCGCCACCTGGCGGCGAATGTCTTCGAGCACCACCTCCGGCTGAACGATACGGAAAGCGCCGTTGTAGACGGGCACTACGGGACAATGCCGGCACAGATGTTTGCAGCCGCGGCTGGCTTCCGTGTAGCCCACCGTGCGGGTCGAGCCGTCGAGGACCAGGCGCGCGTAGGACGCAAGGGCGGGCAGGCCGTCGCGTTCGGGAATCCGGAATTGTTGGCGTTCCAGGGAAATTTGAATGGGCAGGTCGGAGACCCCGGAACGGGCCGCAACCGGCTGCCCCACCCAATCTACTAGCGGCTGCTCGAATTCGCCGCCGATTACTGTCGAGATCCCGGCGCGGCGCAGCAGGTCTTCGTTCAAGGGGGCGTACAAACCGTAGGCGCACAATGGCGCGGTCGAATTGATCGCCCGGACCTTCTCCACGACTTTCAGGAAAACGCGAGTCGCCGTATGCATCGGAAGAAAGAATGCGATCCGATTGGCCTGCTCGACGGCGGCCGGCGGGAGGGGTGTCCGAGACAGATCAGCGAGGGTCACCTGATGCCCTTCGGCGCGCAGCCAGGCGGCCGGCGAGGCCAAGCCAAATGGTTGACGGCCAAGGTCATAGGTCGAGATCAGCAGCACCCGCACTGCTCTCATTATGACGGTTTTGCTACACTAGCTAGCAACGGCACTTCCCCCGCCATGTTGGCTACGACCTCCATCAGCGATGAGATTTTAGAGCTCAAGAAAGAGCGCAAGGCCATTCTGCTGGCCCATCATTACCAGCAGCCAGAGATCCAGGAACTGGCGGACGTGATCGGCGACAGTCTGGAGCTGGCCCGCAAGGCCCGCGAGTTCGAGGGAGATGTCATCGCGTTCTGCGGCGTCTGGTTCATGGCCGAAACCGCGAAAGTGCTGAACCCGAACCGGGTGGTGGTCGTGCCTGATCGCGAGGCCAGTTGCAGCCTGGTCGAAGGCTGCCCGGTGGAGCCGGTGCGGGCTTTTCGAAGGGCTAATCCCGAGCACGTGATCGTCAGCTACATCAACACCTCGATCGAAGTGAAGGCGGAAAGCGACATTCTTTGCACGTCGCGCAACGCCGTCAAGGTGGTCAACTCGATTCCGCGGGAGAAGCCGGTTCTCTTCCTGCCCGACCGCAACCTCGGCAACTATGTCAAGCGCCAGACCGGGCGCCCGAACATGGATATCTGGCAGGGCACTTGTATCGTCCACGCGACGTTCCCGGCCCGCCGCGTGGCGGAAGCCAGGCTGGAGCATCCGAACGCCAAGGTAGTGGCCCATCCGGAATGCCCGGAACCGGTGCTGGCGATGGCCGATTTTGTCGGCTCCACTTCCGCTATCATCGATTGGTGCGCGGCCAGCGGTGCGGACGAATTCATCGTCATGACCGAGAGCGGAATCAATTATTCGCTCCACCGCCAGTCGCCCGAAAAGCGCTTCTATTACGTGGCCAACGAGAACTGCAACTGCAGCGAGTGCCCGTACATGAAGCTGAACACCCTGGAAAAACTGCGGGACTCGCTGCTCAACCTGGAGCCGCGGGTCGAACTGCCGCAGGAACTGATGGAGCGCGCGCTCGTGCCGCTCGATCGCATGCTCGCACTTAAGTAAAATGGCTGCCGCACCGCTTATCGACTCTTTCGGCCGGGTTCACGACAACCTGCGCATCAGCGTCACCGACCGGTGCAACATCCGCTGCTTCTATTGCATGCCGGAGACCGACGTGCAGTTCGTCCAGCGCAGCGAGATTCTCGATTTCGAAGAAATCGAGCGCTTCGTGCGAATCGCGGTCACGCTCGGCATTCGCAAGCTGCGCGTTACGGGCGGCGAGCCCCTGGTGCGGCGTGATCTGCCGGTGCTGATCCGGCGCTTGTCCGCGATTCCCGGAATTCAGGACATCGCCCTCACCACCAACGGTGTTCTGCTGCCGAAGCTCGCCGAGCCGCTGTACGAAGCTGGGCTGCGGCGGATTAACGTCCACCTGGATACGATCGACCGCGCGCGGTTTCTTCAGATCACGCGCCGCGACGAGCTCGACAAAGTGCTGGCCGGCCTGGAAGCGTGCAAGAAGCTCGGCTACTCCAAGATCAAGCTGAACGCGGTCGCGGTGAAGAATCTGGTCGAGCCGGATATCGTGCCGCTCGCCCGGTACGCGCGCGAGAACGGATTTGAGGTGCGCTACATCGAGTTCATGCCCCTCGATGCGCAGAACCTGTGGGACCGCAGCAAGGTGCTGCTGGCCGACGACATCCTGGCCATGCTCACTCGCGAGATCGCGCCCCTGGTCGTGGTGCCCGATCCCGACCCGCGCGCGCCTGCCAGCGAATACCAATACGCTGATGGCGGCGGCCGCGTGGGATTTATCGCTTCCGTCAGCCGCCCGTTTTGTCTGAACTGCAACCGAATTCGTCTGACTGCCGATGGGAAGCTGCGCTACTGCCTGTTTGCGGTAGAAGAAGACGATGTCAAGGGACTGCTCCGTTCCGGTGCGTCCGATGACGAGATCGCCGCGCTCATGCGCCGCAATGTTGCGGGCAAATGGGTCGGCCACGAGATTAATTCCACGCGCTTCGTGCCGCCCCCGCGGCCCATGTACTCCATCGGCGGCTAACAGCCCCGGCCTCACGGCCACGGCTAACATACAATAGCGGCGTATGCGTGCTGCTGCGCTCCTCGTTCTGTTGACTGGCATGGCTGCGGCCGAGCTGCAAAGCATCGAGGTCCGCAGCCAGGCGACTGTCGGGCCGTACGAGCAGATTCTGGCGCGCGCGCATTACGCGGTCGATCCGAAGCTTGCGGCCAACCACGGCATTGCCGATATCGCGCTGGCGCCGGTAGATTCGCAAGGCAAAGTCGAGTTCTCGGGCGACGTGCTGGTATGGAGGCCGAAAGACGCGCATCACTTGCGCGGCGCCGTGTTCCTCGAAGTGGTCAACCGCGGCGGGCCGCAGTCGTTATTCCTGGTCAGCGGCGCCACCGGGGGCGGTCGCGCGCCCGAGCAATGGGATATGGGCGATCGCTTCCTTCTCGAGCAGGGATTCACCGTCATCTTTCTCGGCTGGCAATTCGATGTCGAGCCCCAAGAAGGGCTCACGTTTCAGGCTCCGACCGCTCCAGTAAAGGGTGTCGTGCGCACTAGTCTTCCCGTCGACCGCCCGGGTTACGGTCCGAACGCGTTCGCGCTGCCCTACTGTGCCGCGGATCCGGAAGACCAGCAAGCCAAACTGACTTTCCGCGCGCGAATCGACGAACCCGCCGAAGTGCTCCCGCGCGCGCAGTGGCGTTTTGGTCCGAATGGCTGCTCAATCCGCTTTTCCGGGGCTTTTCAGACGGGGCTCTACGAAGCGATCTACCAAGCCAAGGACCCGGCGGTGGCGGGGCTGGGGCTGGCCGCGCTCCGCGATTTCGCGGCCTACTTGAGGTACGGCGGCAAGGTGAGCACACTACGAGAGAATCCGGCGGCGGATCGGCGAGTCATCGGTTACGGTTATTCGCAAAGCGCCCGCGTGTTGCGCCAATTCCTTCACGACGGATTCAACGCGGACGAGCGCGGCCGGCCGGCGTTCAACGCACTCATGATCTCTTCGGCGGGCGCCGGCGGCGCCAGCATCAATCATCGCTTTGCGATGCCGGGACAGGCCGGAAATTCGGTGCTCTCGATCTTCCGGCCGGTGGATCTGCCGCCGTTCACCGATGACGGCCTATTGGCCAAAGCCGAAGCCGCTCACGTAACGCCCCGCATCTTCTATACCTTTTCATCGACCGAATACTGGGCTCGCGCCGGCTCGCTCACCCACACGAGCGCGGATGGCAAAGCGGATGTTCCGTTGGATCCGAGCGCGCGGCTGTATTTCTTGACCGGCACCGCGCATTCCAGCGGCCCCTTTCCGCCGCAGCGAGGCTCCAGCCTGCTGCACGACGCCAACTTCGCCGAGCAGCGGTGGGTGACCCGCGCCCTGCTGCTCGACCTCGATGAGTGGGTGCGTTCCGGAAAGGAGCCGCCAGCCTCGCGCTATCCAACCGTCGGAAAAGGTCAACTGGTTTCGCGCGACGCCGCGCGGTTTCCGAAGATCCCGTCGCTGCCGTTCCCCGACTATATGCCGCATGTCTGGCGGCTGGACTACGGGCCGGAGTTCGAAAACCAGGGCATCATCTCGATCGAACCGCCGGCGCTCGGCCGCCCCTACGCGGTGCTGGTGCCGCAGGTGGACGCCGACGGCAACGACCTGGGAGGTGTGCGGCTCCCCGAAGTCGAAGCCCCGCTTGGCACCTACACCGGCTGGAACATCCATCTCCCGCAACTGCGCGGGCTGGAGTACCTGGCCGGGCTATTCGGGTCATTCGAAGCCTTCGCGCCGACAAAACCCGCCCGCGAGCGCGCCGGAGATTCCCGGCCATCGATCGCCGAACGGTATCGCGACCGGCAGGATTACCTCGACCGCGTCGAGCGGGCCGCCCGGGAATTGGTGCGGCAGCGGCTCATGCTGCCCGGCGACGTCACCGCCGTTTTGCAGCGAGCCGGGATCATGTGGGACACGTTGACCCGCTAAGCGGCGCGGCTTGCTAAAGGCGTTATACTAGCCGATTGTGGCTACTCAGGTGAGGTCGACCATGAGCGCAACAGAGTTGCTAATTCCCCGCGAACACCAGAAAGCCGCCGGTCCGGCCGAGACGGCCCACAAATGCCTGTATTACATGCACCTGATGCGGGAGGTCGAAGACCGCATCGAACGCAAGTTATACCGGCAAGGCAAGATCGTGGGCGGTGTTTATGTGGGGCGCGGGCAGGAAGCCATTCCGGTAGGAACCTCGCTGCTCGCCGATCCCGACGATGTGTTGTTTCCCTCACACCGCGACATGGCTGTGTTTTTGATCCGCGGCGTGCCGGCGGGCCGGATTTTTGCTCAATACATGGGGCGGGTTGGCGGCCTCACGCGCGGCAAAGACGGCAACATGCACATGGGCGATCTCAAGCTGAATATCGTTTCGATTATCAGCGCGATGGCCGCCTCGGTGCCTGTATCCTGCGGCGCCGCGCTGGCGCTCCGCTATCAGGGCAAACGCAACGTCGCGCTCTGCTATTTCGGCGACGGCGCGACCAGCCGTGGCGACTGGCACGAAGGCCTCAACTTCGCGTCGGTGCAGAAGCTGCCCGTGGTTTTCATCTGTAACAACAATCAATACGCGTATTCGACGCCCCTTTCGCGCCAGATGGCCTGCGCCAACGTTGCCGATCGCGGATCGGCGTATCTGATCCCCTCCGAGATTGTGGACGGTAATGACGTGCTGGCCGTGCACGAGGCGGCCAAACGCGCCATCGATCATGCGCGCAGCGGTAACGGGCCGTACCTGCTCGAGTGCAAGACATTTCGCATGACGGGCCATTCCGCGCACGACGCCGCCGACTATGTGCCGAAGAAGCTCTGGGATGATTGGGCCAAGCTCGACCCCATCATTCGCCTCGAAGCCCACATGCTCGACAAGGGTTGGACGAACGAAACCGGGATCTCTGACCTGCACGCGCGCGTTCGCGCCGAAGTGGACGAAGCCGTTGCCTGGGCCGAGCAGAGCCCATTCCCCGATCCGTCCACCCTGCTCGACGACGTCTACGAAAGCTGAACCGCGGAGCCATGTCCACCACTTATCTGGAAGCGATCCGCGAGGGTCTTTGGGAAGAGATGGAGCGCGACCCCAATGTCTTTCTCATCGGCGAGGACATCGGGCAGTACGGCGGCGCGTTCAAAGTGACGGCGGGGTTTCTCGAGAAATTTGGCGACAAGCGGGTGGTGGATACGCCGATCTCCGAATCGGCCATCGTGGGGGCTTCGATCGGCGCCAGCCTCATGGGGCTGCGCGCGGTGGCCGAAATGCAGTTCTCCGACTTCATCACCTGCGGCTTCGACCAGATCGTCAACTTCGCCGCGAAGTGCCGCTATCGGTGGAATGCGCCGGTGCCCATGGTGGTGCGCGCTCCTTCCGGCGGCGGAATCCACGGGGGGCCGTACCACTCGC
>DASXAK010000275.1:0-41942 GCA_036406715.1 Bryobacteraceae bacterium
AATATTGCCGCCGGCCGCTCTGGTAGACAACGTACGGCGATAAGTCCGTCCGCGGGATAATCTCCCGTAGCCCGGCCGCCCCGCAACGTTCTTACAGCCGCGGTGTCTCCCTAAATGTTGAATTGAATTCCTTGCGCCAAAGGTAACTGCGTCGACCAGTTAATCGTATTGGTCTGGCGCCTCATGTAAGCTTTCCACGCATCGCTGCCCGATTCGCGCCCGCCCCCGGTCTCCTTTTCGCCGCCGAATGCTCCGCCGATCTCCGCTCCGCTCGTCCCAATATTGATATTCGCGATGCCGCAATCGCTACCGCGATGGCTCAGAAATGTCTCCGAAGAGATCAGGCTGGTCGTAAACATCGCCGAAGACAACCCCTGCGGCACGTTATTGTGCCAGTGGATCGCTTCGTCCAGTTCGTCGAATTCGATCAGATATAAGATCGGCGCAAAGATTTCTTCTTTTAAAATCGGCATCTCGGGCCGCGCCCGCACCAGAGTCGGCTGCACGAAGCACCCCATCATATGTTCGCCGCCAAAAAGAACCTCACCGCCCTGCTCGCGGATGCGCCGCATCCCGTCCAGCATGTCGTCGACAGCGCGCCGGTTCACCAGCGGTCCCATGACCGTGGTCTCCTCGAGAGGGTCGCCGACCTTCACCTGTTTATAAGCGTTGACTAGCGCGTCCGTGATCCGGCGCCCAATGCCGCGCTGCAGGAACAAGCGCCGCGTCGTGGTGCATCGCTGACCCGCCGTTCCGACCGCGCCGAACAGCACCGCCCGCAGCACCAGATCGGGATCGGCGTCATCCATCACGATAATCCCATTGTTGCCCCCCAGTTCCAGAATCGATCGTCCGATCCGCCCGGCGACGACTTCCGCCACATGCCGCCCGACTTCCGTGGAGCCTGTGAAGCTGATGAGAGGAACCCTCTTATCTCGAATCAGCGCCTCGCCGACCGGATTGCTGGCCCCGATCGCCAGGTTGAACACGCCTTTTAGCCCGTGTGCTTCCGTGACCCGATTGCAAATCTTCTGCACCGCGATCGCCGTCAGCGGCGTGTCCGATGACGGCCGCCATAGCACGCAATCGCCGCATACCGCCGCGATCATCGCGTTCCACGACCACACCGCCACCGGAAAGTTGAACGCGCTGATCACGCCCACAATTCCGAGCGGATGCCATTGCTCGTACATCCGGTGCCCCGGCCGCTCGCTGTGCATCGTCAGACCGTAAAGCTGGCGCGAAAGGCCTACCGCGAAATCCGCGATGTCGATCATCTCCTGCACTTCGCCCAATCCCTCGGGCAGGATCTTTCCCATTTCCAGCGACACGAGCATCCCCAGATCGTTCTTGTGGGCGCGCAGCTCGTTGCCGATCTGGCGGACGATTTCACCCCGCTTGGGCGCCGGCAGCATGCGCCAGTCGAGGAACGCCCGTTGCGCCTGCTCGACGATGCATTCGTAGTCAGCCGGCCCGGCGCGCAGCACCTTCGCCAATCTCTCGCCGGTGGCCGGATTGAGGGATTCCAGTTCGCCCCCGGATGGATTCGGGATCCAATCGCCGTAGCAGGCGCCGGAATTCACTGGCTCAATGTGGAGTCTCTCGAGAATATCGGGAATGGAATGAGTCGCAGTCCGCACGCTTTCATTCTAGCGGGGCTGCGTCTACCGGGCGGGTGCGGGGCAAAAAGCCGTATAGCGGGCAGCGATACGTGCGGCCTTCGAGTTGGAATTCAGCGACGTAGGCCGCTGGCCGGTCTTGCGGCCCAATTCCTAGGGATGTCCGAATCTGGCATTCGTGGAGGACGGCGCCCGGCTGAAGCCGGCTGAACGTACCTGCAGCCGGATCCCATACCGTCAAATGGCTGATTGTCGCGCGATCCCCCACTATCCCCGTTGTTTTGCGAGTATCCCGACAGCGACACTCACCCCTATTGCCTCGGTTGCCGGGTCTGAGGTCCGGCAGTGTATGTGTCTACATTACGTCCGGATCAGGGGAATTCCCATCTATCTTTCGGCCAGTCTGCCGTGCCGCCTAGATCTGGTCTTCGTATTGTTCAAAGATGACGCGCACGAGTTGCCCGCGAGTACGAACCCCGGTCTTCTGAAACAGGGTCTGGAGAATGGCTTTTACGTAGCTTTCTGAGATTTGCAGACGCCAACCGATCTCTTTGTTGGACAGGCCCTCGAGGACGAACCGGAGCACGCGCCGCTGCTTGTCGGTGAACATGGGGCCGCCCTGTTCAACGGCCTCGGTGCTTTCTTCGCTTGCCCGTGTAAGAGAGGGGTCCAGAAATGTGCCCCCAGCCGCGACGGTTCGCATCGCCGATCTCAGTCCTTCCAGCGGCGCCTGTTTGAGAAAAATGCCAGAGACACCCTGGCGTAGAAGACGCCGTGCCTCCGTATCGCTGACCCAGGCGGTTACCACCAGCACACGGCCCTCGAAGCCGACCTCCCGCGCGGCGGGCACAAATTGCGAGGCCCGCTCCGAGCCCAGATCGTGGTCGAGAAGGACCATGTCGAATTTGCGCTCGGAGAGGATCCGCAGCGCTTCGCGAATGCTTCCGCAATGGTCGATGCGTATCGTCGGGTCGGCGCTCAGCGCGCTTGACACGCTCTCCCGAAAGATCATGTGGTCATCGACCAGCAAGACCTGAAGAAGTTGTTGATCGTTTACTGTCATTCGGAACCGGCTTCTCCTCGGGCCATAATTCCACGATAAAACAGCTTCCGGCCGGCTGCGGCTCGTAGCGGAGGCTGCCGCCATAGGATCGCAGAATCGCCTGCGAGACATAGAGCCCAAGCCCTGCCGAATGCGCGCCCGGTTGAAAGGGCTTGAACAGGTTTTCCGGATGGGCGACGCCGGGCCCCGAATCATAAAGCCGGACCACGGCCAGGTCCCGTTCCACGCCGGCAATCACTCGCAACTTTCGCGTCGGGCAATTCTCCAGGGCAGCCTTGATATTTCGCGCCAGGTTCACAAATACCTGCAGCAAGCTGTGATGATCCCCCTGAACCAGAGGCAGGTCCTCGTTCAGTTCCCAGGCAATCTCAATATCCGCATCACGCAGGAACGGTTCCACCACGATCCGCGTTTCATCGAGCACCGTGCCCAGATCCGTGATGGCGCGCTCACGCTGCGCAGCCAGTTGCAGGCCCGAGGTGGCAATTCGCTCGAGCGCGTGAATGAGGCTGCCGAGCGCCTCGTACTGTCGATTTGCGGCGACTCCCGGCGTGGCTGCGATTCCGGCATAGCTTGCAGCGGCGGCCGACGCCAGATTCCGGATTTCGTGCGACAGGGCGCCTACAAGGATGCGCGACGTCGCCAGCATCGTATCCAATCCCGCGCCCTCGCGGTCGCGGAGATTCTCCGAAGCGTCCCAAATCACGGCCGCCAGTCCCGTGCCCTCCGACATGCGGTATGTCGAGAGCCACACGTGTGCCAGGAAAACCTCCCCGTCGCGCCGCTTGGCCTTGCATTCCACGTTCGTACGCATATAGCCCGCGGTTGGATTGCTTTGCAGCATGCGCGGGAGAATCGGCAGATGCGGCGTGATATCGGTGCCGTGGAGATCCCCTTGTTTGAAGTTCAGCATCTCGCGCACCGATTCATTGGCCAGCAGCACGCGCCCTGAGTGATCGATGGTCAGGATCGCGAGGGGGCTTGTTTCGATCAGACTCCGCAGTTGCTGTTCCGCATCCATACGCAGGCGGACCTGGCTCTGCACCTCCTGCAGATGGTTTGTGAGCAGCCGCCGCCTCTGATTCAGTTCCGCGGCGAAAAAGCCGGCCATGGAAAATCCCGCTAATGCCGTGAGCATGCGGCCACCCGCTCCCGCCGACCACTGCAACGGGTCGAACGCCTCCCGGAAGAAGCTGCAAATCGCGGCTAAGACGACGATCTGCACACCATTGAGGGTCGCCGCGGAGAGGAGGATCGGAATCAGATACAAGTAGCCAATGGTAACGTCGCGCAACTGCGCATCGGCCCAGGCGATAATCGCGATCAGAACCGCGGCAATCGCACAGACCGTTATCCGGTGCGATTCGGCCCATTCCAGGAACCTGTCCAGCCGCGGCATATTCCCTATCTTCCGGCAATCTATCCGCCCGTGCCGCCGGAGGTTACTATCATATCGTGGCGCTCGGTGGTGTTAAACGCATCTGTGGGGCTGTAATCTTACTGGTCTGCGCCCTGGTATTGGTATTCTATTGCGCCGCTCTGATCCAATTGGTTGCGTTGCGATGGATCGACCCGACCACCACGATGGTGCAAACGCAGCGCCGTATCGAAGCGTGGCTCAATCACCGGCCCTACCAGAAGCGGTATCGCTTTGTCTCGCTGAGCCGAATTTCTCCCGCCCTGCAGCATGCCGTCATTTCCGCCGAAGACGGCCGTTTCTACGATCATCACGGGATTGATTGGAAGGAAGTAGAGCAGGTGATCGACCAGGATTTCGAGGAGCGCCGCCTGGGGCGCGGCGGCTCCACCATCACTCAGCAATTGATCAAGAACCTGTTCTTGACTACCCACCGATCGTTCATTCGCAAAGCCGTGGAATTCACTCTCGCCCCTGTCGCCGAAAAGATTCTCTCCAAGCGCCGCATTCTGGAGTTGTATCTGAATGTCATCGAATGGGGGCCGGGAATCTACGGCGCGGACGAGGCGGCGCGTACCTGGTACGGTTTACCCGCCGCGCGGATCAATCGCGAGCAGGCTGCGCGCCTGGCAGCGCTCATTCCCGCGCCGTTGCGCCGCAAGCCCGCGCGAATGACGTGGTACAGTGCCGAGATCGAGCGCCGCATGACTCAGCGCGGTTGGTAATTCCGTAGCGCAGGTCTCCGGCCTGCCCAGCCTAGTGCGACACCGCGCCCTTGGTGATCTGTGACGGATCGGCTCCCACGCGGCCCGTTGCGTCCATGGCCGTCGCTTTCGCCAGCTTGAAATCAAACCGGATCGACGGCAGTTTCGGGAACGGCGACGACGGGTCGTTGGTCGTCGTCTCGGTCACCAAAGTTTCGGTCACGCCGAAAACGGTGTCCGAGTCGATGTGCTCGTCTTTGCCCAGGTACAGCGCCGTCACCAACTCCCGGTAACCCGGAGCCCCGATCAGGAAATGGATGTGAGCCGGCCGGTAACCGTGTCGGCCTTGCGCGCGAATCATGTCGCCCACCGGTCCATCCATCGGGATCATGTATCCGAGCGGCCGAACCGTTCGCAAATAGTAATTGCCGTCGGAATCCGCGTGATACCAGCCGCGCATGTCCATCACGGACGGATCGCCCCGCTGCAAGTCGTACACGCCTTCGTCGTCAGTCTGCCAGATCTGCACGGAGGCGTTCTCGATCCCCTGTCCGGCGGAATCGCTCACGCGTCCGTAAATGCAGATCTCGTTCTCATTGGAATTGGACATGATCGATTCGCCGAGCTTCCGCTGCGGCGAGTCCTGCCGGTAGAACGGCCCGAGAAGGCTCGTCTTGGTTCCCGCTTCAGTCGCCCGCTTGTCGTGCAGTGCGTTGATCAGGCTGCTGAGGCCGAGTGTGTCCGAGAGCAGAATGAATTCCTGGCGGTACGGCGTGCACGTTTGGCCGACAGCGGTCAGGAACTTGATGCCGTTGATCCATTCCTCCGGGGTCAGATCGATCTCCCGGGCGAAGGCGTGCAGGTGTTTCACGAGGCAGGCAATGATCTCCTTCAAACGGGGATCGCGCGTCGTCGACATCTGCGCCAGAGCGGCATCCGTTATCGTCTTTTCGTCGATTGCTAACATGGCATTCCCTTTCGATTTCTAATGATGGCCGGCGGCGTGGATCACCGTCTGCGCCGGCGGCGCTTCCGTCTTCGGCTTCCGCGCCATCGCCTTCTCTGACAGCCGTGCGTTGCGTTCCGCCCGTTGGCGCGCCCGGTGCTGGTCGCGCTCCTTGAATTCGGGCAGCACTTCCCGGGTAAATAGTTCGATCGAGGAGCACAGCAGTTCGTGCGGAATCTTGCCTGCCTGCGATAGGCAGATCACCTGATCGATGCCGGCGGCCTCGAATTCCTCGAGGCGCCCGCGAATCATCTCCGGCGTCCCGACGCAATCTTGAATGCGGCCTTCCGGTGGGGCAAATTCGTGCGGATTGTTATGAAACTCGTCCCAGATGTCGCTCACGCCCGGCTCATGGTCGCCGAAGAAGCTGTAGTGGCCGAGCCCGTAAATGAAAAAGCCATAGCTTTCGGAGCCGAGCTGCGCCATGCGCTCTGCATCGCGATCGCACAGGAATGGGCAGGTGACAGCGAAATTGGGATTCACCGCATAGCCCACCGGCACGCACTCGTTCTCAAACGTGGCGTAGTAATCCTTCACCCATTGGTTCGCCTCTTCCGGGCTGACAAACGAAAAGGTGAGTGCGCCGACGCCCAGGCGCGCCGCTTGCAGGATCGAGGTCCGGTTCGAACAGGCCAGCCAGAGCGGCGGGTGCGGTTTCTGCAACGGCTTCGGCATGACGTTGCGCGGCGGCATTTTGATGTATTGGCCTTCGAAGCCGCTAAACGGGTCCTCGACAAGCATGCGGACGCACGCGCGAAGGCCTTCCAGCATCATCTCTTTCTTGATAGGCTGCGGGACGTAGAACCCGCCGAGTTCGGTTTCGGTGGCGCCGGCACCGACTCCGTATTCGACGCGGCCGTCGCTGATCAGATCGAGCGTCGCGATGCGCTCTGCCACGCGCGCCGGATGATTGATGTTCGGTGGCATCTGCACGATGCCGTGCCCGATGCGCACGTTCCGGGTCCTTTGCGTGCACGCTGCTAGAAATACCTCGGGAGCCGACGAGTGCGCGTACTCCTCCAGAAAGTGATGCTCGGTCGCCCAGATGTAATCGAAACCGCCGCGGTCGGAGAGTTCGACCTGCTCCAGCGCGTTCTTCAGCAGCTTATGTTCCGAGTCGCACGACCAGGGACGCGGCAGTTGGTGTTCGTAAAATCCGCCGAATTTCATTGGCTTCTCAGAAGATCAGTGCGTCAATCCGTAGAGTATATAGTTTACGCCTATACGGATGCCGAGCGCCGAGTACTTCTCCGGGTAACCGGGATCGTCGGCGTATTCCCACGAATCGCCGAGATCGGAATTGGCGACTATCGCCACCATCACACGGCCTTTGTCGTCGTAGATCCCCCGCCAGTACGGCACGCTGCCGTCGTTCTGATATCCCGACCCGTAGACGCCCCAGGCGCCCGGGACCCGGTAGCGGTCGTCCAGATCGTAAACCGTATGAAAGATCTGATCGCTATTGGGGAGATCGACGACGGTGCGGTCCGGAAATACCTTTCGCAGACTCTCCATGAATACCGCCCACTCGTCGCTTCCCCAGAAATCGTCGGCCATGAAGAATCCGCCGCGCAGAAGATATTCGCGCAGCGCCTTGGCCTGCGCATCGGTCAGCTTCCATTCACCCGGCCGCACGGCGTACAGCCAGGGCCAGTCGAATTCGTCTCCGTCATCGAGGTCGACCGGTTGCTCGACCGAGCGCGCCTGGAGGCGGGTCAGCCTCCTCACAGCCAGCATGAAGTGGCGGTCGGCGCGCGGGTAGGGCTGGGTCCAACTGGAGTACCCCATCTTCCACGCATTGCCGCCGCGCCGGCTGCCGCTGCGATCGAAGCGCGCGGTAGGGGCAGGCGGGTACATCAATCGCGCGAAGGCAAATTCGGTCTTCTGCTGAGAATCCGCAGGCAACGGAAAATCGTTATATTCGACACCCGGGTACTCGCGGAACGGCATGTGTACTTCGGTCACGGCCGCGAAGGACAACAACGCGCCGCCCAGTCCCCAGAGGATTCTCCGCCCAACCATTTGCCCCGGCTCGTCCTGAGCATATCACGCGCGTGTCGAGGCGACCGAAACGGCAAAAATCGCGCCCGCATTTCTTTCACGTCGCTGATTGTGCGATCAAATCCCGGCTACACTGGATGTAAGAAATGAGACTCTCAGTCCTCTTTCTGCTGGGGTTTGCGTCGCTTTGCCAAGCCGACTCCGCGGATACGTTTTCTCCCGCGCACCGCCTCACGGGCATCGGTGTATCCCGAGACGATCTGTCGCAAGACGAACTGCAGGCGCGCGTGAATCTGATGATTGAATCCCAGACCTTCAGCATCATGCGCGAGCCGCTGGCGGTCTCGGGCGCCAGGCGCATCACGACGGACAAGAAACTTCAGGCGCTGTTTCGCCTCGCTTCCGAACGCAGCGGTGTTCCGGCTGCCGAGATCGAAGCCATCGCATACCTGGAGAGCTGGGGCGACGCCAAAGCCGAGAGCCCATCGGGCCCCAGAGGCATCATGCAGATCTCGCATGGAACGGCGCGCGAGATGGGCCTGCGGATCTCGCGCTCGGTGCGCTACCGTATCGTCAAAGAGAAGGTGCAGGTTCGAGACAAGCGCCACCGGCTGGTGACCCGAACCGTCCGCCACAAGATACCGTACACCGTCTTTGGCCGGGACGACCGCCTCGTGCCCGACCGCGCGATTCCGGCGGCGGCAAACTACCTCGCGCGTCTCGAACAGAAATTCGGCGGCAGCGACTGGGCCATTTTTGCGTACCACTGCGGCGAAGGCTGCGTCAGCGAAATGCAGGAGCTCACGCGGCAGGCCCGCGGTATTCCTAAGGACCAGAACACCGTCGCGCGCATGTTCTTCTCGTGCAGTCCGGCATGGAATCGCGAGCTGTACCAGGCCGTCCAGATTCAAATGCAGCGCGATTACTCGCCCACCTACTGGTTCCGGGTCCGGCGTGCCGAGCAGTTGCTCGATCTGTATCGCCGCGATCCGGACATGTTTGAGAACCTCTCCGATCAGTACAAGGCGCATTTCAACGCGAGCGACACGCTTCCGCGGCGGGCGGGCCATCGCCTCTCGGTCTGGCTCACGCATGACGATCTGCGGTTCCATACACCCGACGAGATTCGCGCGGTAATGGGGACGGACCTGGTGACCATCCTGGACCGCCCTCAGTTCCTGGGCTTCAAAGTCCGGCTCGAGCCCGACCCCATCGATAACGTCACCTACCTCAGCCTCGCTTCACCGTCGGCAATCGGCACCTTGACGTACATCGCTTATGAGACGCGCCGTCTGTGGCAGGAGTTGAATCCGAAGCGCGAGGAGTTCCGAGCGTTGGAAGTCACCTCTTTGTTTGAGCCGGAAGACTATGCGGTGCGCACAGCCCGCAGCGAAGCCCTGGCACATGGAACGGGGCTGGTCTTCGACATCGACTATGCCGGTCTGCCTCCGGGCGAGTACGAAAGCCTGCGCTTTGTGCTGAACGATTTGGGCTGGGGCGGCTATCTGGGTTTCGTCGAAGAGGGCACCGACCGGCTGCACATCGGTTGCTCGCCCACTTCCCGCGAATTCTTCACCACCGTATTTCAGGAAGCCGTTGACCAGTTGGCCAAGAGCTCCCCAAGCCCCGAGCGCTGAGTGGGCAGGCTGGCAGCCTGCCGCTACGTCGATTGCATCTCGCTGAAGTGCTCGAGCATCCGTCGGTCAGCACGTGCCTGATGGGCCTGCGACGGCCCGCGACAGCCATCGTTCAACGGCGCGCAGCCGTTCCGGCTTCAAGCGGTAGATCCGCTGTCGCCCCGCCGCTTCCGCCCGCGCCGCCGGCACGCGTCATGCAGGAAAGTAGCGCAGGCTGCCAGCCTGCCCTACTTCACGAACAGGTGCGGAACGAAGCGGCTGAGATTGTCGGTGACCGGGCCGGCGGATTCACGAATTCCCATGCCGGCGGAGACGCCGTCGATGACCCAGCTTCCGAGAACCGGGCGGTTGCCTCCGAAATTGGGCAGCGGCGCGGCCGCCTGGTAAACGTAGCCTTCGTCGCCGTAGTCGCCATCGGTCTGCGCGGCTTCTTCCTCCGACATCATGCTGATGTTCGCGCCTTCACGGGACACCTTCGGCTTCTTCACATACTGGCGCAGTGCGCGCGGGCCGTCGAGATAGGTTTCAAGCAGGTTGGCGTGACCGGGATACAATTCCCACAGAATCGCCAGAATGGCTTTGTTGGAGAGCAGCATTTTCCAGATCGGTTCGATCCACTGCACCTCGCCGGCTACCTCCAGCGCGTGCGGGCCGAATTCTTCGTGCAGCATCCACTCCCACGGATAGAGTTTGAAAATGGACCGCATCGGACGGCCGTCGAGATCCACGAAACTCGCTTGCTCGGAGTCCCAGCCGATGTCTTTCATGAGCAACCCCGCCGTCTCGAAGCCGGCCTGGTCGGCGGTGTCGCGCATGTAGGTGGCGGTCATGAGGTCTTCTTCATCATCCGCGTGCACGAAGTAGAGCGGCCGCGCGAGGATATAGCCCCGCAGTTCTTTCCACTTGGCCACCAGGCGTTCGTGAATGGAATTGAACTGGTCTTCGCGAGGCGCGATGTCCTGCAGCCAGTACCACTGAATCACCGAGGCTTCTAACAACGCCGTCGGCGTGTCGGCATTGTACTCGAGCAGCTTGGCGGGAGTCCGGCCGTCATAAGAAAAGTCAAAACGGCCATAAATCGCCGGCGGCTCGGCCTCCCAAGCTTCGAGAATGGAAGGCACCGCGGCTTCGGGTATGCCGAACTCGGCGAAACGTTTCCGGTCGATCACGTATTGGGCCGCTTTGAGGCACATTTCGTGCAGCTCGTTGGTGGCGCGCTCGAGTTCGTCGATCTGCCAAGATTTGAAGCGGTAGAAAGCCGATTCGTCCCAGTACGGGCGCCCGCCGGGCGAGTGAAAGGTCAAGCCTTGCGTGCTGACGATGTCCTGCCAGCCCTGGCGCGGGTGGATGGCGACGCGCTCCATTTACTCGCCGCCTCCGCCGCCTTCCGCGGTGGCACCGAATCCGCCGCGCACCGCCCCGGAGCCGCTCTCGGCCGCGCCCCGGCTGAATCCCGGAGAACTTGTGCGAACCGCCGTGGCTCCGGAGGTCGGCCGGTCGCTGCCGCCGCTGGCAACTTGTCCGGGGAAGAAACCGCGTCCACCGTAATACCAGTGATAGGGGTGCAACGGGACCGGGTTTTGCTCGCAGTACCAGTCTTCCACGACGCGGCCGTAATCATCCACGCAGCGCTGCGCCACTCGCTGCGGGCCGCCGCATCGCAAAGTGAGCGCCATCGCGGTAGTAATGCCGAGGCGGATAAATGCGGATTTCCTGAGTCTAGGCGCAGATTCCATGCGGATCAACCGCAGCGCGGTGCGGTTCCGTACTATCTTAGACGACTCTAACTCAGGACGTGAAAAGCCACGAAGGAGCCGATATAGGCCAGCACACCCATGTAGGTGAATTGCAGGATCGGCCACTTCCACCCGCCGGTCTCCCGGCGGACTACCGCAATCGTCGAGATGCATTGCATGGCGAAAGCGAAAAAGACGAGCAGCGCCACCGCGCCGCCGAACGTCAGGTCGTGTTGCAGCGAAGCTTCCAGGCCGGCCTTCTCCGATTCCGGATTCATCCCGTAGATCGAACCGAGCGTAGCCACAATCGTCTCGCGCGCCGCGAGCGAGGTAATCAGCCCGATTCCGATCTTCCAGTTGAGCCCGAGCGGTTTGATGGCCGGCTCGATGGTGTGGCCGAGCATCCCCGCGACGCTATCGTCAATCTTCGGTGCGTGGCCGTTCGCCAGCGGCACGTGCGCCAGGATCCAGAGCACCACCATCACCAGCAGGATCACGGTGCCGGCGCGTCGCAGAAACACGACCGAGCGATCGAGCAGCCGCAACCCCAGCGACTGCACGGTCGGCCACCGGTACGCCGGCATTTCGAGCATGAACGGCGTACGGCGGCTTTTCAAAACGGACGATTTCAATACTCGCGCCGTCGCCACGGCCGCAGTGAAACCCAGCACGTACAACCCAAGCATCGCCAGTGCGCGCGCCCCCAGGAAACTGCCCACCACCGGCCGGTTCGGAATGAACGCCGCGATGATCAGCGTGTACACGGGCAGCCGCGCCGAGCACGTCATGAATGGCGCGATCAAAATGGTGGCCATGCGGTCGCGCTTGTTCTCGATCGTGCGCGTCGCCATGATCGCCGGCACCGCGCAGGCGTAAGCCGAGAGCAGCGGGATGAACGATTTACCCTGTAGGCCGACTTTGGCCATCGTGCGGTCTGCAATCAGGGCCGCGCGCGCCAGATAGCCCGAGTCTTCCAGAATTCCGATGAAGAGGAATAACAGCAGCACCTGCGGCAGGAAGACCACCACCGAACCCACTCCGTTCCACACGCCGTCGAGCAGCAGCGAGCGGAACAGCGAATCGGGAAGCACAGATGCAACCCAGTTGCCCGTGACGTGGATGAGCTTGTCCACCGCGTCTTTCGCTGGATCGGCCACGCCGAAGATCGTCTGAAATACCAGCATGACGACCGCGAGGAAAATCAGAGGGCCGGCGACCGGGTGCAGGAAGATCGCATCGAGGCGGCGAGTCCATTTCGGAGGAGCGGGTGCGCGGTAGCGGGCCTCGCGGCCGATCCGTCCGGCCCAGCCTCGACACGCCGGGACGTCCTGCAGAATCGGAAGCTGCACCGGCGCGGGCTTCGGCATCGCGCCCGCCAGGAACTTGAAAATCTGGTCGAGGCCCTCGCCTTGCCGCGCGCTCACCAACGCCACCGGTGCTCCCAGCTGCGCCGCCAGCGCCTTCAGATCCAATTCGCCGCCGCGGCTGCGCAGGTCATCCGCCATGTTCAAAATGATCAGCGTCGGAATCCCCAGCGCCAGGATCGGCGCCGCCAGCATCAGATGCCGGCCGAGGTTGGTGGAATCGAGCACCAGCAGAACGGCCTGCGGCCTCCCGATCTCGCCTCGCTGCCCCGTGAGCACGTCATACGCAATCTGCTCGTCTTCGGACCGGGGTGCGAGGCTGTAAAGGCCCGGGAGATCGATTAAAGAAATCTCGCGTCCATCCGGAAGCACCGCGATACCGGTGTGGCGTTCTACCGTGACGCCCGGAAAATTCGCCACCTTCTGGCGCAGGCCGGTCAGCCGGTTGAACAGCGTCGTCTTGCCGCTGTTCGGCGGACCGATTAGGGCAACATGTTTGTCTGTTTTAAGGGCAGCAGAGACGGGAGGTTCGGCAAGTTGGGTGATGCCCGAGCCGTGGCAATCGCTCACATCCGCCTCGTCTTCTTCTCCCTGCGGATGGCGAGGTGACGCGCGGTCTCGCGCCGCAGCGCCACTTCCGAGCCGTCCACCTGAAAAACACGAGGGTCGCCTCCGGGCGCGCTGAACCCTGCAGTGATACGCGTTCCGGGCAGGAACCCGAGCTCCATCAGGCGCCGGGCTTCATCCGCCGGGAGGTCGATTCGTTCCAGAGTGGCGGCCTCGCCGCGGCCGAGCTCCACCAGGCTGGCGAGCGCCGGCGGCTGTGCGCTATTGCCACTCAGTTGCAACATGGTTTCAGTATGGCGACCTCTGAAATCGTTGTCAAGGGGCCTCGGCCGCTTGCGACGCCTTTCATTTGCCACCGCCTTGCAACTCCCTCCCAACTGACCGATGTATAAGTATATAGCATGATTCGGCGGTATTGGATCCGGCCTGTAGCCATCGCCGACCTGGACCGCATCGCGGAGATCGAGGCCGCCAGCTTTGGCCGGGAAGCCTATGATCGCAAACTGTTTGCACATTATGCCCAAAGCTGCCGACGGCTGTTCCTGGTTATCACCCGGCGCCGGAAGGTGGTCGGATACATGATTACCTGCATCCGCGGGACCAAGGCCGCGGAGCTCGTTTCTGTGGCGGTCGATCCATCAAAGCGCCAGGCAGGTGCGGCTTCCGCCTTGCTGGAGAGCACCTTACGCCGCCTGAAGCGGAGAGGCGCGGCCAGCCTGCGCCTGGTGGTCCGGGTGACCAACACACCCGCCCAGGCTTTTTACGCAAAGTATGGCTTTCGCCGCGTGCGGGTATTGCCCGGGTATTATGAGGACGGCGGCGACGGCATCGCGATGAGACGCCCGGTGCTTGATTCTTGAGGGGCCGCTCTCCTATAGTGAAAGCTGAGCGCGCAGGGCGCATCCAGTCCGCGGGAAGGGCCGTGCCCACCTGCAAATCTGTAATCTGATACGAAACTTCTTTCCGAGCCTGAAAAATGTGGACTCCAGGCCAGCCGTGAAAGGAGCTTCGTGTGCCAGATAAATCCTTACCCGAACAACCGAATCTCGAACAGTACAAGAAACAGGCGAAGGACCTTGTCCGCGCCCATTCCCAAGGTTCGGCGGAGGCGGTGGGCCGCGTCGGCCGCCATCATCCGCGGCTGCGCAACCGGCCACCGGACGAAGCGGGATTGCCGCCATTCCACCTTTCCGATGCGCAGCTGGTGATCGCCCGCGAGCACGGATTTGAGAGCTGGCCCCAGTTCGCGCAACACATCGAGACGCTCCGGCTGACCCGCGCCGTCGCTTCGCTCGATGATCCCGCCTCGGCGTTCGTCGAAGCCGCCTGCGTGCCCCGGCACGGGCACAGCTCGGGCACGCTCGAGGAGGCCGATCTGATCCTCCGGAGATACCCGCAGGCCACCACGAATAGCATCTACGCGGCCGCTCTCCTGGCCGATGAAACCAGCGTCAAGGGCTTCCTCTCGCACGATTCCGCCGGCGCTACGGCGAAAGGCGGGCCCCGCGGTTGGGACGCTCTCACGTATCTTTGCTTTTCGCGATATCTCAGGCTGGACCGCGCCCGCTCCGAAGCGTTTGTCCGGACGGCCCGCGCTCTCCTTGACGCTGGCGCGCCGGCCAACACTGGCTGGATCGAGATGATCGATCACCCGAATCCCCGGCCGGTTATCGAAGCGGCGATCTATGGCGCGGCAGGGATCGCGCAACATGCCGAGCTCACGCGCCTGCTGCTCGCTCGCGGTGCCAATCCGAACGATGAGGAGACTCCGTACCATGTCCCCGAAACGCGCGACAACACTGTCCTGAAGATTCTGCTCGAGAGCGGCAAACTGAATGAGCGCAGCATGAGCACGCTGCTTCTACGGAAGTGCGATTGGCACGATCTGGAAGGCGTGCGCCTCATGCTGGAGCACCGGGCGGACCCGAACTCGATCATGGGCTGGGGTATTGCGGCGATCCATCAGGCAGTGCGGCGCGATAATCAGATCGAGACGCTCGAGCTGTTGCTCGATTACGGAGCTGATCCCACCCTGCCGGATCGCCATGGCTCTTCCGCGGTCGCCATTGCCGCTCGCCGAGGACGCGCCGCGGCCCTCGACCTATTCGAACAGCGCGGCACGAATGTCGAGTTGACGGGCGTCGACGCTCTCATCGCCGCGTGTGCCCGCGATCACAAAGAGAGACTGCGATCGCTCACCGCGGCTGAGCCTCAGTGGAAGGCTGACTTGCTCGCCCAGGGAGGAACGCTGCTCGCCCAATTCTCGGGCGTGGGTAACCTGGCCGGGGTCCGCAATCTGCTTGACCTGGGCGTGAGCGCCGCGGAACTCTATCGCGAAGGTGACGGTTACTTCGGAATCGCACGAGACAGCACCGCTTTGCATGTGGCGGCGTGGCGGGCGTGGCCGGAGCTGGTCAAGGAACTGATCAAACGAGGCGCGCCGATCCATGCGACGGATGCCCAAGGGCGCACTGCGCTTGAGCTCGCGGTGAAAGCTTGCGTGGATTCGTATTGGACCGAGCTCCGGTCGCCCGATTCGGTTCGAGCCCTGCTTGAAGCCGGAGCCTCGATTGCCGGAATCACCCTCCCCACCGGATACGACGAAATCGACGAATTGCTCCGGAACTAGACTGTGAATGGTGCCCTGGCGGACCTACCGGAGCGACCGTTGGATGACGCCCGCCACCAGGCCCGACAGCGAGTCCTGCCACGCGTGCGCCATCATTCCGGGACGCACAGTCTTGCGCCAGTAGGCCAGGATTCCGAACATCGAGCCGTAAGCGGCGATCAGCACGGCCGAGCGATACCCCTGGTAAATGTGGCCTGCGCCGAAGAGCGCCGCTGAAAGAAGAATGCCGATCGGCGCCCGCCGGGTCCAGGAGATGAACTGCCGCTGCAGGTAGCCGCGGAAAATCGCTTCCTCGCAGATGCCCGCGCTCACGGAGATCGCCACCCAAGCCGCCAGTTCGGCCGGTCCGCGCGGCAACAGAAACTCGGCTTCGCGAGCAAACGGGGTGACGCCGAGGATCCGGCCCAGAATTGCCAGCACGATCGCTGACGAGATCCAGAACCCGGCGGCGATTCCGATGTCGAGCAGCACCTGGCGTAAGGACTTCCAGCGCGGGCCCAGAAGCACGCGGGCGGACGAGCCCCACAAAGTGAACCCGAACAAAATCCACTCGCTCAGGCCGATCATCAGGTACAGCTTCAGATGTTCTGGATTGTTTGCGGCGCGCAATTGATCAGCGCGAATCTTGCCCCATATCGCATAGCCGGCCAGCAGCACGAGGAGCGCGACCGTGTGCAGCGGCGCGGCGATCGCTGAGTCAGCTTGCGACTTCGAATTCCGCAGAGGATTCGGGGAGATCATGACGCTACGCTTCATTTTATGGCGCGGCGCCTCGCGCGCTTGCAAATGCGGCCGTGCTGCGGCATCGTTTAGGGTGATGCCGGCGTCGCTCGAATTCTTGCGGGGCGTGTTGGGCGTGCTCTGCGTGATGTTCGCTTACATGGCCGGGCGGTCCGGTGCGGCCGTGCGGAAACGGCAGGTCAAGGTCTCGCGCCTGTACGGCTGGATTTTGCGCGCCGCCGTCTGCGCGGCAGGAGTCGCGGTGCGGCATCCGGTCGATGCCATCGACATCGGTGTGTGGGTATTCGGGGCTGCTGCTTTCGCGTTCGGATGGTGGGCGGTTTCCCGCGAGAAGCCATCGGAGGACCTCACTCACCAGATTTTTCCCGAATAACTCGGCGATGTGTTTTGCCGAAAGCCCCGACCGCCCTGCGCTACAATCTTCTCTTGCCTATGTCACTTGTCGTTGTCGGATCTGTCGCGTATGACGGAGTGGAGACGCCGCATGGAAAAGTGGACCGCATGTTGGGCGGCGCGGCCACCTATATCTCGCTGGCGGCCAGCTACTTTACGGAGGTGAAGATTGTCGCGGTGGTCGGTGACGATTTTGCCAAAGCCGACCGGGACCTGCTCGCTTCGCGCAAGATCGATCTGGCCGGGATGGAAACCGTCGCCGGCGGAAAGACCTTTTTCTGGAGAGGCGTGTATTCGGCCGATATGAACGACCGCACCACGCTGCAGACCGATCTCAACGTGTTTGCCGATTTCCAGCCCAAGCTGCCGGAAACCTATCGCTCCGCGCCGTACCTGCTGCTCGGCAACATTCAGCCGGGCTTGCAGCGGAGCGTCCACGGGCAAATGAGCGGCGTCAAGTTCACCGGTGGCGACACCATGAACTTCTGGATCAACGATTTTCGGGGTGAACTTCTCCAGACTCTGAAGGACTGGGACTTCCTGCTGATCAACGACGGCGAAGCCCGCCTGCTTTCGGGCGAAAGCAACCTGCGCCGAGCCGCAGCCAAAATTCATTCGATGGGTCCAAAGACGCTCGTCATCAAGCGCGGTGAGTATGGGGCCGTGCTCTTCCACGGCGGGCATCACTTCATGGCTCCCGGATACCTGCTGGAAGACGTGTTTGATCCGACTGGCGCGGGAGATTGTTTCGCGGGAGGATTCATGGGCTATCTGGCGGGGCGCGGCGCCCGTCCCAAGGACGGCCACATGGATATGGCCGAACTGCGAAAGGCTGTGATCTACGGCTCCGTCATGGGGAGCTTTTGCTGCGAGAAGTTTGGAGTGGACCGCTTCCGCAACCTGACGCGCGAAGAAATCGAAAAGCGCTACCAGGAGTTCCAGAGCTGCACGTCGTTCTAAAAACCGGGAAGCGCTTCTTCCCCGGGCTCGGTCTGGCGGCATTGGGGGCGTGGAGCGCCTTCGCTCTCTGGTTTGTTTACTCGCGCGGCTGGACCTTCTACTACGGCGATGCCGAAGCGCACTGGAACATTGCGCGCCAGATCTTCGATTCGCAGACACCCGGGTACGACCAGATCGGCACCGTGTGGCTGCCGCTTCCGCACGTGTTGCTGATGCCTCTGGCGCGAGTGGACCGGTGGTGGCAACTCGGACTGGTTGCGGCGATTCCCTCCGCGCTCTCGTTTGTGGCGGCCTGCGGATTTCTGTTCGCCGCCGTGCGCCGGCTGCTCGACTCCGCCGCCGCGGCCGCTGTCTCCACCATCGTTTTCGCCACCAATCCCAACGCCGCTTACCTGCAATCGATTCCGATGACCGAACCGTTGTTCTGGGCTTCGCTCGCGGGCCTGCTCTATTTCACGGTGCGGTTCGGGCAGACGCGGGAATGGGGCGCCGCCATCGGGGCGGCCCTCGCGTGCTGCGTAGGAACGCTGACCCGGTACGAGGCTTGGTTTCTCATCCCGTTTGTGGCGGCATACCTGGCACTTCGGGCAAAACGGCGCAGGTTCGCGGTCGCGGCCGTCTTCTCTGTTTTGGCGGCGCTCGGACCGGTGTACTGGCTGGCTCACAACTGGTGGGTGGCAGGAGATCCGCTCGATTTCTATCGCGGTCCCTACTCGCCGCTGGCGATCCAGGGGCCGGTTGTCTACCCGGGCCGCGGGAATTGGCGGCAAGCCGCGCTCTATTTTCGAACCGCCGCGCAACTGTGCGCCGGGTCCGGGCTGTGGTGGGCGGGATTGGCAGGGACCCTCGCGTTGCTGCTGAAACGCATCTTCTGGCCCGTTCTTCTTCTGGCGTTACCGGGAGCGTTCTACGTCTGGAGCATGCACTCGGCGGCTTCTCCAATCTTCGTGCCGACGCTGTGGCCCAACACTTTCTACAACACACGTTATGGCCTGGCAATCTTGCCGCTGCTGGCGGTCGGTTCGGCCGGGCTGGTGGCGTGGACGCCGCGGCGTGCCTCCCCGGTTGCGGCTGTGCTGGTGGTCGCCATCGGGTCGCTGTACTGGGCGAGCCATCGCGGTCCGGAAAACTGGATCACGTGGAAGGAGTCGGCGGTTAATTCCGAAGGCCGCCGCGAATGGGTGCTGCAGGCCGCTCGGTACCTTGGGCCGCGCTATCTCCGCGGCACCGGAATCGTCACTGCCTCTGGCGAGTTCCGCGCGGTGTCCCGGCAGTTGGGCATTCCGCTCCGCGAGAGCGTCGCGGTCAACAATGGTCTGCGTTGGTTTGCCACCGTGCGGCGGCCCGATCTGTTTCTATCCCAGGAATGGGCCCTGGTCATGGGCGGCGATCAGGCGCAAAGCGGAGTGAACCGCGCCGGCCGGTACGGAATTCGGTATAGGCTGGAGAAAACGATCATCGTCAAGGATTCGCCGGTCATCGAGATTTACCGGCGCATAGGAGGCAGGCATGGTACCGCATGAATACGTCACGACGGCGTTCGAGCTGCCGGGATTCCGCATCAAGCGCAACCTCGGGGTGGTGCGCGGAATCGTGGTCCGGTCGCGGTCGATCGTGGGAACCATCGGGGCAGGGCTGCAGACGATCGTCGGTGGAAACATATCCCTGTTCAGCAAGCTTTGCGAACAGACGCGCTCGGATTCGTTCGAATTGATGATTCAACACGCCAACGACTTGGGCGCCGATGCGATCATCGGCGCGCGCTACGACGCCACCGAAATCATGAACGGTGTCACGGAAGTGCTGGCCTACGGCACGGCCGTCACTCTCGAGCGCGCCGAAAAGGAATAATGAGGATTCCGTTCATTAAAGCGCACGGAGCCCGGAACGATTTCCTGCTCACCCTGCGGGACGAGGTCAGGGATTGGGATCTGCCGGTCATCGCGCGCGCGATCTGCGGCCGGCATACGGGCGTCGGCGCCGATGGCTGGATCCTGGTGACCGCTCCCTCCGCCGCCGAGCCGGACAGCGCGATCCAGCTTTACAATTCCGATGGCAGCACGGCCGAGATCTCCGGGAACGGAACGCGCTGCGCCGCGGCGTGGTTGGTCCAGCGAGACACGGCCGGCGACAAGATTCGGATCCGCACGGGTGCGGGATTGAAAACACTTCGGCTTCTACGCCGTAACGGTCTGCAGTTCCAGTTCGAGATGAACATGGGGCAAGCCGAGGTTCGCACGCTGCGGTTCGAACTGCCGCTGGCTGCGGGAACGCGCGACGTCGTCCTGGTCTGGGTCGGGAACCCGCAGTGCGCCGTTCCGGTGACGCATTTCGATTTTGACTGGCGCGCGATGGGAGCAGAGATCGAATCTCACCCGCATTTCCCCAATCGGACCAATGTTTCGTTCTGGAAACCGGTAGATGAACACACGATCGAAACCCGCTTCTATGAACGGGGCGCGGGCGAGACGATGAGCTCCGGCACCGGATCGACCGGCGCTGCTGCCGCCGCGGCGGCGCGCGGGTACGTCCGATCTCCAGTGCGAGTCCTCACTCCGGCCGGGCCGATCGACATCCGTCTGGAAAACGACGCCTATTTGACCGGGCCCGCGGAAATCGTGGCCGAGGGAGTTTTTCTTTATAACGAGGAGTAATCATGACACAAGCTCAAACAACACCAAAGCCGCCATTGGCGAAGGAATTGGAAAACAAGTTACGCTCGCGGCGCGCCCGCGTCGGCGTGGTCGGTCTCGGCTATGTCGGCCTGCCGCTGGCCGTGGAATTCGCCGGCGCCGGGTTTCATGTTACCGGAATCGATCTCAGCGAAGCCAAAATCGAACGCGTCAATCTCGCCGACTCTTATGTGGGCGACGTGACGAGCGAAGCCATGGCGCCGCTGGTGGAAGCCGGCAATCTGAAAGCCACGACGGATTTTTCGGTGATCCGTGAACTGGACACGATCAACATTTGTGTTCCCACGCCGCTGCGGAAGACCAAGGATCCCGACATGAGCTACGTGGTCTCGGCGTGCCAGGAGATCGCCAAATATTTCCATCCCGGCATGCTGGTGATTCTCGAATCCACCACATACCCGGGAACAACCGATGAGCTGGTGTTGCCCATGTTCGCCAAAGAGGGCCTTGAAGTGGGGCGGGACTTCTTCCTTTGCTTCTCGCCCGAACGCGTCGACCCGGGCAATCCCAGGTACCAGACCAAGAACATTCCCAAGGTGGTGGGCGGCGTGACGCCCATCTGCACCGACCTCGGCCGGCTGTTCTACTCCCAGGCCCTCCAGCACGTGGTTCCGGTGAGCTCCACGCAGGTCGCCGAAATGGTGAAGCTGCTCGAGAACACCTTTCGGATGATCAACATCGGGCTGGTGAACGAGATTGCGCTCATGTGCGACCGCATTGGAATCAACGTCTGGGAAGTAATTGATGCGGCCGCCACCAAGCCGTTCGGCTTCATGCCGTTCTATCCCGGTCCTGGATTGGGAGGTCACTGCATCCCGATCGATCCGTTTTATCTTTCGTGGAAAACCAAGCAGGCCGGCATCGAGGCGCGATTTATCGAGCTGGCCGGTTACATCAACGGGCAAATGCCGCACTTCGTGGTGGAGAAAGTGTAGGACGCCCTCAACAACATGACGAAGCCCGTACGCGGTTCCCGGATTCATATTCTCGGGGTCGCGTACAAACGGAATATCGACGACGTGCGGGAATCGCCTGCGCTCGATGTTCTTTTGTTGTTGAAACGGATGGGCGGAGAGCTGAGCTACAGCGATCCGTTCGTTCCGGTCCTACACCTGGACGGGTTTGATCTGTTCGCACAGCCGGAAGAGGCCGCTTCGAATGCGGATTGCGTCATCATCATCACCGATCACTCGGATTTTGATTATAAAGCGTTGGTCGAGCGCGCCCCGCTGATCGTAGACACACGTAATGCGCTGAAAGGAATTGTTTCGGGAAAAATCGTCAGGCTTTGAGACTAAACGGCTTGCCGCAGCGGACGATAACGCCGGCTGGCGCGAACACCGATCAGTTCCGCGACTTTTCCGAGAAGTAACGGCAAATTCTCGGTATAGATCGAGATGTGCTCCCGTTTGCGGGAATGCCGCTGCGGCACGTTCAGCTCGTTGGCGGTGATCAAGGCCGTGGCAGGCCGGTAATCTTTCACGCGGGCATAGGCGAGCAGATCCGCGCCGGCTTCGCCCGAGCCCAACCGTGAATCGCTTAGTACCAGCTCGTACGTGCCTTCATCCATTTTCGTGAGGGCTTCGGCCGGGGTAGCGGCGACGTCGACGGCATAGCCGCCTGCCTGTAAGATAGTCTTCAACGCAAGACGGGGCGTCAGCTCCCCATGTACAACCAGCACGCGGGCCAAGTCCAAGCCTTGATAGGAACCGCTAAGACGTGGCGATCTCGATGATTTTGGCATCTCCAAGTTCAACTTTAACCGAAAAAGCAAATTCTTCAGCCACGAAAATCGCACCAGTGGCCCGAATTAGGGATCTAAAATGACAAGGGTTTCACCCGCGTCGCACGGCCGTAAGTACTGAACGTACTATGGTTTCAGCGCCGGTTCGCGTTCCACGGTTTGCGGCTGCCACTTGCGGATGGTCTGTTCGAGCGCTGCCTCGAAACTGAGAGCTGTCGAAGGCCCTTTGTGGACCACAACGATCTCGATATAGCTTTCCCGAACAGCACTCGGCGGCGCCACCGACGTCTCCGTCTGAACAACCAAAACTTCGTCATGATCCGCACGTTGCGAGCGCTGGAAAGAAGTCGCCGCTAGAACGCTCCGGGGTTTTCCTGTGGGAGCGTGCCCCGGAAAGACGAACACGGTCCCATTAGTCAGTGCAAGTACTTTTTCCTCAGCAAGCACTGGTACCAAAGTTGGGCCTCCTGCGCCGGCGATCCGAACTGACTGTTGAAGCGTCTGCCGGTCAGAACGCAGACGAAGTCGGTCGAGCGCTTGTGTCCACAATCGTCGGAACGTCGCAGGCGACCAGACCGCGCAAGTGAGGAATTTGAGGTAATTTACCTCCAACATCTGTTCTAACTGTTGGGGGGAGTAGTAGCGCGACGTGGTGGCGCGGTGGCGGTGCTCCAGCCCGGCTCCGGCGACGTAAACGGAAGGCCAGCCGCGCTGCCACGCCCGAAAGCCAGCGTCGAGATCTTCCACGTAGGCGGGCTCATACACCGGATCGAATCCACCTAGCTGCCGTAATCGGTTGGCGTCATAGAGCGAACAGCCGCCACTCCCGTACAAGACGTAAGTCAAATCTTCTTCCGGGAGCGGATCGTCGCACCGGAGAGGGAAATCTTCGGGATTCGTTTGCGCCATGACGGCCTTTCCGGTCTCCTCGCGCCGGACGCCTTTCGGGAAGCGGATTTGGGCAGTGGCGCAGAACAGATCGGGGACGGCGTCGAACGCGCGGTCGAGTGCGGTAAAGAAGCCGGGGTCGATCAGCATGTCATTGTTGAGGAGGCAGACGCGCGAATAGCGTGCCGACTCCAGACCTCGGTTCGCGGCGCGCGCGAACGAGAGCGGGTGCGCTGAGAGATCGACTGCCACTTGCGGGAAGGTAGCTTTCAGCCAGGCGGCCGTGCCGTCGTTCGACCCGTTATCGACGACCAGAACTTCGGCGGCCGGCGGCAGCTCACGCAAGATGCCGGGCAGTTGGGCGGCTAACAACTCTTTTCCATTACGCGACGGGATGACGACCGAAATGCCGGGTTCGGCTGGGCGCGGCGGCAGTGGCGTGATCTGGCGCTTTCGACGGCGCAGGTGACCGGCGAGACGAGCGGCGGCGTAGGCGAGCTGGATGCCCGGTTTCAAGCTTCAGATCAGCAGTCCGGAGGGCGCCGGCTCGGCTCCGGCCTGGTATCGCTCCCAGAGTGCCAGCGCCTGGAGGGCGAAAGCCGCCGAAACGGGGTTGACGTAGGGCAGCCAGGAGCCGCCCTGGCGCCCAAAATAAAATCCGCCCTCGGTTCTCGGATCGCCGGAAGCAATCTGAAATTCGGCCAGGGCGGCTGCCTCGCGGCGAGCCGCGTTAGCATCGAGGGGAGCCACACCGGCCCAATCGGCGTAGAGGCGAATGCGGAGCAGTTGGGCGTAGACGTCGGAGCGCTCGAACTCGGGCGCGGTCTGGGCCACGTAGTCGGCGATCAAACGAATTCCGTGGCAGAGGGCGGCGGCGCAGCGGGTGTCTTGGGCGCGAGGCAGGAGACCCTCGAGGAAATAGAGGAAGGCGTGCAGGCGGTCGACGATCTTAGGCCGGTCGGGATGTCCCGGCAGAAACGAGCCGTAGCCGCGCAATAAGTTTTCGACGGCGCCCTCGTAAAGTTGGCCGAACCGAGTTTCCTGGGTGGCTTCGAAGAGGTCCCACCAGCCGAGAGCGGATTTCAACTGATAGCAGCCCGGCGCGCGCGACCAGCGCAACGGCTCGTGCGCGAGGGGCCGCTTGCCGGGGAGGGTTAGGATCGGGTGATATTGGCCGTCGCCGGCGGCGAAGTCAGCGGCCATCGAGGCGCCGAGCGAACGCGCGACGTCGAGGAGTTCCAGGTCATCACTCTCTCGCCACGCCGCGAGCAGACCTCGAATCACGATGCCGCAATCGAAGAAGTAGGTGAAAGCGCCATCGGGAGACGGCCCGGTCTCGAACGGCAAGACATGGCCATCCCACGCGTCGCGGCAGAGGAAGCGCGCGGCCTTCAGGGCGGCCTGCAGGTAAGGCTCTTCGTGCGTGAGGTCGTGAAGGAATAACAGCGTGCTGACGCCGTAGCCGGTGATCTCAGTGGAGATGGGGTGATTGCGTTGAAGGTCGGCGCGGTAGTAACGCGCCACGCCGCCGCCGGGTTCCTGAATACCGGACTGAAGGAACCAGCGGCCGGCGCGCGACAAGAGGGAGGTCACGGACAAGCCGCTATTTTAACCCTGGTCACGGCTGGCTGGAATTCGGCGCGTGCCGGATTTATCCTTGAAAACATGCTCGGCAGAGCCGTCGTCCTGGTTGGCCTGGGTTCTCTCGCCATGGCACAAGATGACCCGACCGACGTGCTGATCCGGTTGAGAGACCAGGTGCTGGCGCACGCGCAGCGAATTCCGAATCACACATGCGTCGAATCGGTGCGGCGGGACCAATACGCCAACGTGAGTGGAGGATCCGCCCCGCTGTCATGCGACACGCTGTTGGCGCGCCGCAAGCAGGCAGGGTTTTCGTCGGCGCTGCGGCTCGCGACTACCGACCGCCTGCGGCTGGACGTGTTACTGGCAAGTGAACGCGAGCTGTACTCCTGGGCCGGCGCGGGGAAGTTCGAAGAGGGCGAGATCGACGAATTGGTGACGCAGGGTGCATTCGGCACCGGCCCGTTTGCCAGTATGCTGCTGAGCGTTCTGCAGGGCAAGGACGCCCGATTCATCTTTGAGGGCGATACGACTCTGGCGGGCCGGCATCTCTTCGAATATTCCTTCAGTGTGCCGTTAGGGCGCAGCCGCTATCGGGTGAAGGCGGGCAAGGATTGGCTGGTGACGGGCTATACGGGGACGATTCTGGCGGACCCGTCGAGCGCCAAACTGGTGCGGTTCACCGTACGTACCGAAGAGCTCCCGCCGGAAACCAGCAGTTGCGAGGACCAGAGCGAACTGGAGTACAGTTTGGTGCGGCTTGGCGATGACGAGTACCTGTTGCCCAAAATGACGCGACAGCGATTCATCATGCGCGATGGCTCGGAAGGCGAAAACACGATCACGTTCTCGGCGTGCCGGGATTTCCGAGGCGAGTCGACCGTGAACTTCTCCCGGACGCCTGAGGAAGTCAAACTGTCGGGCGCCGGTATCGCCCCGGTGAAAATCCCGGCGGGCATTCCCATCACGGTGGAACTGACCTCACCTTCGCTTTACAGCGACCAGGCCGCGGCCGGCGATCGGATTGACGGCCGGCTGATAAATCCGATCCGCGACCCGCTTCAGCAGACGATCCTCGTGCCCGCGGGAGCGCCGATGATTGGACGGCTGATGCGCGTAGAAACGCAGTGGGGACCTCCGGCGCAGGTTACCTTCGCGCTGCGTTGGGAGACGGTCGAAGTCGATGGGACTGCAATCCCGATCGGACTGAATCCGTATCGCCGAGTGCAGGTCCAGCCGGCCTCGCGCAGCGGCCTGCAGCGGAGAGGAGTCGAAATCCAGCTCCCATTGCCCGGCGAGGACCGGTACTACCTCTATGAAATGACGGGGAAGCAAGCAGTGCTGCACAGCGGCTCGCGATCGGACTGGATTACTGTGACGCCGTGAGGAGTATGCGTTCCACGCTACTACTGGCTTGTTGTCTGGCGCTTCGTGCCGCGGAGCCGAACCCGGACGAAGTCATCCAGCGTGTAACAGAAAGGGTCGCGGCAACCACTACGCGCATCCCCAATTACACCTGCGTGGAGAGTGTTGTCCGTGAGTTTTACTGGCCCGCATCCACGCTACCCCGTTCCTGCCCGGTTCTTATGGAACAAAGGCAACACCCAACTCCGGACCTGGCCCTTAAACTCGCGCTCACAGACCGTCTGCATCTGGATGTCACGATGACGCGAAAGGGAGAGATCTTCTCGTGGGCGGGAGCGCGCCGATTCAATGACGCGGCGATCGATCAAATGATAGACGGGCCCATGGCGTCGGGTGCGTTTGGCGGATTCCTGAGCATAGTCTTCCGGCAGGACGTCAAGAAATTCACCTTTAAAGGGAACACAGAGGTGGATGGCCGAAACCTGATGGAGTACTCATTCGAGGTGGCTGCTGAACATAGCAGCTATAGAGTGCTCTACTTCGGCTCCTGGCTGAGAACCGGATACAGCGGAACCGTGCTCGTGGACCCGATAGCTAACGACGTGGTCCACTTGAGGGTCAACACCCAGGCGTTGCCTGCTGTGAACGCCTGTGAGATCTCAACGAACCTCGACTTCAACCGCGTGAAGATCGGCGACAACGAGTTTCTGCTGCCTGCGGTCGCTCGTCAACGATACGTGACGACCACGGGTGAAGAAGTGGAGAACACCGCGACCTTTGCTCAATGCCGGGAGTACTTGGGCACATCGACTGTACGCTTCGGCGCATCCGAGCCAACCGCCGGCAGTTCCCGGCAGCCCGCGCCGGCAGCGCCAGCCGGTGTGCCCGCGAATCAGCGATTCACTGTCGAGCTGACTGCTCCGATTGCCTCGCTGACGGCGGCGGCGGGCGATGCCTTCTCTGGGAAGCTGCTCACGCCCTTGCGCAACGAGCGGCGCAAGACGCTGGTTCCGGCCGGCAGCCGGATAGAAGGACGGCTCCTGCGCGTGGAACGGCATCATCTTGGTTCTGCCTTCACAATCTTCGTGCTCAAGATGCAGCGCGTAGAGGTCGCTGGTTCTGAATTCGAGCTGACAGCAGTTCGCGACCGGTCGCGGGAACTAGCAGGCAGGCGCAAGGAAAAAGTGCAGGTCGAGATTCCCTTGCCGCTTCCTACGGAGAAGAATGCCGGGGCGTTCCGATTCGAAGGAGATCAGGCGGTGGTTCCTCGCGGCTATCGATCGGATTGGCGGACCGTCGATGCGGACTCGCGATGACGACCGGCGACTCTAGCCCAGCATCCAGACGCCGGCCGCGACGGTCACGATGGTCAGGGGGACTCCCGTCTTAGCGTATTCCCAGAACGAGATGCGCACGGAGTGGCGGGACTTCTGGACCACGATCAAGTTGGCGACGGAACCCAGTACCGTAAGATTGCCGGCGAGAGTGGAAGACATCGCGAGCGTCAGCCAGGCGTGGGCGGCGTCGGGTAGATGCGAGACGAACCCTTTGAAGACGAGCACCGCCGGAACATTGCTGACGAGGTTCGAGAGCAGGGCGGTGAAGACGGACATGGGGGCGGTGCGTTCGAGGTGATAGCGGGAAGCGGCAGCGAACAGATCGGCGGCGACGGTGGTTTTCTCGAGCCCGGCGATGACGATGAACAGGCCGATGAACATCACTAACAGGCCCCAGTCAATTTCGCGATAGATCTTTTCGGGGTTTACCCGCCGGGTGAGAAGCAGCAGCGCACCGGCGATCACAGCGACCTTCGGCACGGGTTGGCCGGCGAAGAAGAAGCCCATCATGATGATCGCGACCACGAGCGATTTCCACAGCAGGACCCGGTTGACGGGGGCCGGCTCGTGGGGGATGGGCAATGGCTTTTCTTCGCGGAATTCCTCGCGATAGATGACGGCGATGGCGATTACTGTCAGCAGTAGCCCGACGGCGGCAATGGGTGCGAGCTGCGCTGCGAAGGCCGGATAGGGGATTCGCGAAAAGCTTCCGATCATCATGTTTTGTGGATTGCCGGTGATGGTCGCGACGCTGCCGACATTGGAAGCCATGGCGACCGCGAGCAGGTAGGGAACGGGATTACGCCGCAGTTTTTGGGCGATGTCGAGAACCAGGGGCGTGAGCACCAGGCACATGGTGTCATTGACGAAAAAAGCAGAGAAAACGCCAGAGACCACGACGATGCCTGTGAGCAAGAGCAGCGGGCGGCGGGCGCGTTCGACCACCCAGGCGCTGACGAGCGTGAAGAAGCCGGAGAGCCGGAGATTGGCGACCACAATCATCATTCCGAACAGCAGCATGATCGTGTCGTAATTGATGGCCGCATAAGCTTCTTCGACGGTAAGGATGTTGGCGGCGAGCATCAGGCTTGCGCCGATAATCGCCGCGCCCGTGCGATCAACGCGAAAGCCGGGCAGGCGGCCGACGGCGAGCACCAGGTAAGTGCCGGCGAAGATGAGGATGGGGGTCAGCACAGGTGCGTCGGCGCAGCAGGCAGGACTGCCTGCGCCATAATGAAGGTGCCGTTTATGAATACAAGGCGCATCTCAGTACTGATTTTCGCACTGGCGGGGAGCCTATTCGCGCAGAGCCGCGATGCTCAGTTCGCGACATTGGCGGACCGGTTCTTCGACGAAGCGGTGTTCCGGTTCGATCCGGTACAGGCGACGGCAGCCGGATTTCACCAATACGATGCGCTGCTCTCCACGCAATCGCGGACGGTGATTGAGGAGCAGATCGCGGCACTGAAGAAGTGGGAGGCGGAGGTTCGCGCTTTCGATTCACGGGGCTTGTCGGCAGGCGCCGTGGCGGATCGCGAGTTCATGCTGTCGCAGATCGAAAGCTCGAGGTTCGGGTTGGAGACGATCCGGATGTGGGAGAAGAATCCGGACAATTACTCGTCGGGGATCACGGTCGCCATTTTTGTGGTGATGAGCCGTACGTTCGCGCCGGCGCCTGAACGCCTGAAATCGGTGATCGCGCGCGAGCGGCTGATTCCGACAGTGTTCGCTTCGGCGCGCGAAAACCTGAAGAATCCGCCGCGAATCTACACCGAAATCGCGCTCGAACAACTACCGGGGATCGTGAGCTTTTTCCAGAAGGACGTGCCGCTGGCGTTTCGCCAGGTTACGGATGCCGCTCTCCAGGCGGAATTCAAGAAGACGAATCAGAGCGTGATCGATGCATTGCATGCCTACGAAACGTGGATAAAAAGCGACTTACTGCCGCGCTCGAACGGAGATTTCCGAATCGGCGCGGAGAATTACAGGAAGAAGCTGCTGTACGACGAGATGGTGGATCTGCCGCTGGACCGGCTGCTCGAAGTCGGGTACCAGGATTTGCGGCGGAACCAGGCGGAGTTCCGGCGGGTTGCGATGCAGATCGATCCCAAGCGCACGGCCGAGCAGGAATTGCAGGAGCTTGAGAATGATCATCCGCAGGCCGATCAGCTCTTGCCGGCATTCCGGAACGTGTTGGGCGGGCTGCGGAATTTCATCGAGAGCCATCATATTGTGACGGTGCCGTCGCCGGTCCTACCGATTGTGGAGGAGACGCCGCCGTTCATGCGGGCGCTGACCACGGCGTCGATGGATACGCCGGGGCCGTACGAGAAAGTCGCCAAGGAGGCGTTCTTCAATGTGACTCTGCCGAACGCGAAATGGACGCCGAAGCAGGTCAACGAATACCTGGCAGATTTCAACCACGGAACGATTTTCAGCACGGCGACGCACGAGGTCTATCCGGGGCATTACACGCAGTTTTTGTGGCTGCAGAAGATTCCGAGCAAGGCGCGAAAGCTGATGGGATGCGGCAGCAACGCGGAGGGCTGGGCGCACTACAGCGAGCAGATGATGCTCGACGAAGGGTATGGCAATGGCGATCTTAAGCTGCGGCTTGGGCAGTTGCAGGACGCATTGCTGCGCGATGCGCGATACATCGCCGGGATCCAGATGCACACCGGAAAATGGACGCGCGAACAGGCTGCCGAGTTTTTTGTCAAAGAAGGCTACCAGCCGAAGCCCATCGCGGAGAAGGAATCGGAGCGTGGGACGTCGGACCCCACGTACCTTGTATACACGCTAGGGAAGTTGGAGATTCTGAAGCTTCGCGAGGACTACAAGAAGATGAAAGGTGCGGCGTTCTCGCTGCAGGAATTTCACGACGCGTTTATGCAGCAGGGGGCGGCGCCGATCAAGCTGGTGCGGCGGGCGTTGCTGGGGAATGAGTCGGCGGTGCTGTAGGGACGCGCGGCGGGAAGTCCCCAGGTCGGAGACCTGCCCCACGGCTGAACGCTGGATAACGATTCAGCGTCAGAACCTTGTAGTGGCAACTACATTTTCCGTTATTGTTCCCGCTCGAGACGAAGAACGCTTGATCGGCCGGTGTCTGGAGTCGATTCGGATAGCGGCGATGCCCTATCCAGGCCAGGTGGAAGTAGTCGTCGTCTTGAACCGTTGTTCCGACAAGACCGAAGAGGTTGCCCGTGCCTTCGGCGCCCGAACCATTCGGGAGGATGCCCGGAACCTGGCCAAGATCCGGAATGCAGGGGTCCGCGCCGCTTCGGGCACGGTGCTGGTGACGATCGACGCAGATAGCGCGATGACACCCAACACACTCGTTGCAATTGACCGGGGGCTCTCTTCCGGAGCGACTGTGGGAGGCGGGACTCTGATTCTTCCAGACCGGGATTCGCCGGGCATTCGGACAACCTTGTTGTTCTTCAGGCTGTTCCTCCGCGTGTCTCAATTCTCCCTCGGGTTGTTTTGGTGCTCCCGTGAGGACTTCGAAGCGATCGGAGGGTTCAATGAAAACCTGCTGAGTGGAGAGGATGTGGATTTCGCCAGCCTGCCGGAAGTTCTATGGGTTTGGGGACTGGTGTATTTTGAGAAATCCACTTCTGTTCTGGCGACTTTTCGGAGGAAAGAGCCAGCACACCGCCGACACGTTCTATTACGACTTCGGGCGGTGAGCGAGTGGGCAGGTCCCGGAGCGAGTAAACTCCGACCTGCCCCACAAAAACAATTACGCGAGATCCTGCGATCGCATCGGGAGCTTGCGGAGCCGTTTGCCGGTCAGCGCGAAGAGTGCATTGGCAACGGCGGGCGCCGCGGTGGGTGTGCTGGCTTCTCCAATGCCACCGGGATTCGCCTGGCTCGGCACGATGTAGACTTCGACCACCGGCATCTCGTCCATGCGCAACGGATCGTATTCATTGAAGTTGGCCTGCTTGACGCGGCCGCGGTCGATGGTGATCTCGCCTTTGAGCGCCGCCGATAAGCCATAGACGATGCCGCTCTGGATCTGCTGCTCGGTGATGGCCGGATTAATGTTTTGGCCGCAATCGACCGCGCAGACTACGCGATGCACCTTCAGCTTGCCTTTTTCGATCGACACTTCGGCCACCTGCGCGTTGAAGCTGCCGATGTTGTTCACCACCGAGATGCCGCGGGCTCTACCGGAAGGAAGCGGCTTGCCCCAGCCGGCCTTGTCGGCGGCCAACTCAAGTACGGTCAAGGCGCGCTTGTTGTTGGCCAGCAGCCGACGCCGGAATTCGAGAGGATCCTTGCCGCCGGCGTGCGCCATTTCATCGATGAAACTTTCGGTGAAGAAGGTGTTCTGCGAATAACCGACGGAACGCCAGTAGGTAGTGGGGATTCCCGGCTCGCCCACGTGATAGTCGACGTGAACATTAGGAATGCTGTAGACGAGGTCGGCGATGCCTTCGACGGCGGCTCGATCGACGCCCTTTTGCAGGCCAGCGAACGAAGGGCAGACCACGCGGCTGGTGAACGCCACAGGCCAACCGTCGGAGTCCAGGGCTCCCGCGAATTTGGTGTAAGAGGCCGGCCGGTAGAGATCATGCTGCATGTCGTCTTCGCGCGACCAGGTGAGTTTCACCGGAGCGCCAATGGCCTTTGATGTCTCCACAGCGTCTGCGACAAAATCGTCGCCGCCGCGGCGGCCGAAACCGCCACCCAGGAAGAGCGTGTGGATTTCCACCTTCTCGGGAGGGAGGCCGGTGATTTCCGCGGCCTTCCCGCGCGCGGCTGTCTGAATCTGGGTCGCGGCCCACACGTCGCAACCATCCGCGCGGACGTGAGCCGTGCAATTCATCGGCTCCATTGGAGCGTGCGAGAGGTAGGGCGCCTCATACACCGCTTCAATTTTCTTCGAGGCGCCACTGAGCGCGGCATCGGCATCGCCGATCTTGCGCGCTTCCGCACCCGGCTTCGCCGCGAGATCCATGAACATCTGGCGGATGCCCGGGGTCGACCATTTTGCGACCGGGCCTTCGTCCCACGTGACCTTCAGGGCGCGCCGGCCTTCCATGGCATTCCATGTGTTGTCCGCCACCACTGCGACGCCGCTTGAAATTTGCACCACCTGCTTCACGCCGGGGACGGTTTTGGTCTTGCTGTCGTCGAAGCTGATTACCTTGCCGCCGAATACCGGGCACTTCGCCACAACCGCGTAGAGCATGCCGGGAACTTTCGCGTCGATGCCGAAGACCGCGGTTCCGTTTACCTTGAGCGAGGTATCGAGGCGCTTGACGGATTTGCCGATGTAGCGGAACTGCTTGGGATCCTTCAAGGCCGGAGTGGTGGGGACCGGAAGCTTGGCGGCTGCTTCGGCGACGCTGCCATAAGTCAGCCGGGCATTGGACGATGTGTTGATGATGGCGCCGTTTTCGGCGCGGCATTGCGATTTATCCACACCCCATTTCTGCGCAGCGGCCTGGATGAGCATTTCACGCGCGCTCGCGCCGGCTGCACGCAGCGGCTGCCAACTGGTGCGCACACTGAGGCTGCCGAAGGTTCCTTGCAGCGGACCGTAAAGCTTCGGATCGACGCCCGCGATCTGGGTGCGGATCTTCTTCCAATCGCAGTCCAGCTCGTCGGCGAGAATCTGCGAGAGCGCGGTCAGTGGCCCTTGTCCCATTTCGGACTTGGTGAGCATGAAGGTGATGTTGTCGTCCGCGCCGATGTGGACGTAGCCGTTGAGCTTGGCGACGGGCGCACCCGCTTGCGCCGCCAGGCGCCCAGGCAGAGCGAACGTGAGGGTCAAGCCGGCGGCGCCGGCCGCGCCGGTCTTCAGGAAATCGCGGCGATTCACTTTGTTTATGGTCTTCATGCCACACCTCCTTTATTGGCCGCGCCATTGGACGCAGTCAGAATCTCCGAAGCGCGATGGATCGCTTTGCGGATGCTCTGGTAGGTGCCGCACCGGCAGAGGTTGCCTTTCATGACTTCGTCGATATCGGCATCGGTCGGCTTGGAATTCTTGGCGAGCAGGCCGGCGGCCGCCATGATCTGTCCCGACTGGCAGTAACCGCACTGCGGGACGTCATTTTCGACCCACGCGCGCTGCACGGCGTGCGTGCTGTCAGCCGAGAGGCCTTCGATGGTAGTGACGCTCTTGCCGGCGACGCTCGAAACGGGCGTGATGCAGGAACGAATGGCCTGGCCATTGAGATGGACGGTGCAGGCGCCGCACAGCGCCATGCCGCAGCCGAACTTCGTGCCGGTCATTCCCAGCGTGTCGCGTAAAACCCAAAGAAGCGGCATCGCCGGACTGACATCGACGGATTGCGGCTTGCCGTTCACGTTGAACTTGATTTGTGCCATGGCATCCTCCCCGAGCGCGGGGCCCGGAAGACTCTCGTAAGCTCCTTAAAAGATATCACTTTAAGTACGATGAATGCATGCTTGCCGTGTATCTGGAAAACGGGACTGTGACCATGCGGGACGTGCCGGTTCCGGCGCGTCCGGAAGCCTTCGCGTTGCTGCGCTTGCTCTGTGCCGGCATCTGCAATACCGATCTCGAATTGCAGCGCGGCTATTACGGGTTTACGGGCACTCCCGGGCATGAGTTCGTGGCGGAAGTGGTGGAGGCAGACACGCGCGCTCTGGTGGGGCGGCGCGTGGTGGGGGAAATCAATCTCGCGTGCACGCAGTGCGACTGGTGCCGGCGAGGGCTCGGGCGCCATTGTCCGACGCGGACGGTGCTGGGAATCGTGAATCAGCCGGGTGCGTTCGAAGAGTTCTTCGTGCTGCCCGAGCGCAATCTGTACGTGCTGCCGGATGCGGTCTCCACCGAACGCGCGGTGTTTACCGAGCCGCTGGCGGCGGCCTGCGAGATTCTCGACCAGGTGGCGATCGCGGACGGAGCGCAGGTGGCGGTGCTGGGCGATGGCAAGCTCGGCCTGCTGGTGGCCCAGGTACTGCATGCGGAGGGGTATCGGGTTCACCTGTTCGGACATCATCGCGAGAAGTTGCGGATTGCGGCGAGCGCGGGCGTGCTGAGCGACGTCGCGCGGGAAAAGATGCCGGTGGCGGCGTACGACTGGGTCGTCGAGGCGACGGGCACGCCGCAGGCCTTGCGGGTGGCAGCGGCGATGACGCGTCCGCGCGGCACCCTCATCCTGAAATCGACGGTGCACGGGTCGGTGAGCGTAGACACCGCGCCGATCATCGTCAATGAGCTGACGCTGGTGGGATCGCGGTGCGGCCGCTTCGAAGCCTCGTTGCCGCTGCTGGAAAATCCGAAAATTCGCGTGGAGGAGATGATCGCGGCGCGGTATCCGCTGAGCGAAGCGCCGCGGGCATACGCACATGCGGCGGAGAAGGGAACGCTGAAAGTGCTGATGCGGTTGTAGCGAGTTGGAAATGCTAGCCGCCGATGAACGCAGATGAACGCAGATTGAAAAGGCGAATTAGCGCCCGACGCGGGAGGGATGCGGTTGGCACATTTTTGTGGTCTAAGGCTTCATGCCTTTCGAATCCCCGCGCCAGCTAAAGTTAGAAAACGCTCGAGGGGAGATGTGTTTTTATGTCTACGAACATTGAATCAGGCGCAGCCGGCCACTTTCTTCGGTTTTCCAGCGTCAAGTTGTTGGAACAATATTGGCCTCGGATGCGGAGTTGCGTCGAATCGCTGACCGATGAGCAGGTGTGGTGGCGTCCGAATGAAGCCAGCAACAGCATCGGCAACTTACTGCTGCACTTGAATGGCAACGTACGTCAGTGGCTGGTGGCTTCGTTCAACCGGCAGCCGGACGCGCGCAATCGTCCCGCCGAGTTCGACGAACGGAAGCACGTTCCCGCTGCGACGCTGGTACAGCAGCTCGACGCGACTTTGCAGGAGGCTTCCGCCGTGCTGTTGCGGTTGACGGAGGCCGACCTGCTCGCTACCTACGAGATCCAGGGATACACCACTACGGGTCTCGCCGCGGTCTATCAGGTGGTGGAGCACTTCGGATTGCATCACGGGCAGATCGTCTATATCACCAAGATGCTGCGCGGCCAGGACCTGGGTTATTACAAAGAGCTGCAAAAAACGGGACGCATCGAGAACGCGACGGACAAAGTAGCGCCAGCTGTCTAGCAACGGACTAGACCGGCTGCTGCTGGGTCATACAGTGCAGGGCGCCGAGGCCCCATATGAGCTCGGTGCAGTTGATACCGACTACTTCGCGACCGGGAAAAACTTTGGCGAGGATCGATAGCGCGACGCGGTCGTTGGGGTCGTTGAAAGTTGGAACAAGCACGAGGCCGTTGGCGATATAGAAATTGGCGTAGCTGGCGGGCAGCCGCCGGCCGGCAAAGATGAGCGGCCTGGGCATTGGGAGTTTGATCACCCGCAACCCGGCGCGGCGCAGCAGGCGATGGTTTTCGGCGAGCGGGGAGTAATTCACATCGGAGCGGTCTGGCTCCCAGGCCGCAACCACGGTGCCGGCCGAGACGAATCTCGCGATGTCGTCGATGTGGCCGTGAGTATCGTCGCCGGCAATGCCGTTGCGAAGCCAGATGACGCGCTTCACTCCAAGGTAGTCGCCGAGCTTCCTTTCGATTTCCGCGCGCGACTTGCCGGGGTTGCGCGCCTGCACCGGGCTGAGCAGGCACTCTTCGGTAGTCAGCAGGAGACCGCGGCCGTTGACGTCGATGCTGCCGCCTTCGAGGACCATCTCCGGTTCCCAGGCGCGCAGTTGCCGGTGGCGCGCAATGAATGCGCCGGCCGCCCTGTCGCATTGCCAATCGTCATATTTGGCCCACGCATTGAAACGCCAATGCGCGAGCGCGATCTCACCGCGCCGATTTCTCAGGAACAGCGGGCCGTAGTCGCGCGTCCAGACACGATTGGTCGGGCACTCGAAAAACTCCACGGCATCCAGGCCTGCGCCGACTTTGCGCAACACGCGGCAGGCTTGTTCCTGAAGAGCCGCATCCTGCACCAGAATCCGTACGCGCTCGACCTGGCTAAGCTTGCGGACGATTTCGCCGTAGACCCACGGAATCGGAGCAAAGCGGCCGGGCCAATCGGAGCGGTTGTGCGGCCACGCGATCCAGGTGGCATCGTGCGGCTCCCACTCGGCGGGCATGCGGAAGCCGAGCGGGCGCGGGGTTTCCGACTTCAATCGAGCACCCGGCTGGTGATTCCGGTGTACGCATCGATGCGGCGGTCGCGCAGGAAGGGCCAGTTGCGGCGCACTTCCTCGATGCGGCGCGGGTCGCACTCGATTACGAGCGTCTCTTCTTTGTCGTGCGATGCTTCCGAGATGAGTTGTCCGAACGGATCGGAGACAAACGACCCGCCCCAGAATTCGAGACCGTGCTCCGGCGGGCCTTCATATCCGACGCGGTTCACGGCCGCCACGTACAGACCATTGGCGATGGCGTGCGCGCGCTGTATGGTGCGCCACGCGTCATGCTGCGCGGCGCCGTACTGCGACTTTTCGGAGGGATGCCAGCCGATGGCGGTGGGATAAAAGAGAATCTGCGCGCCGTGGAGCGCGGCCAGCCGCGCGGCTTCCGGATACCACTGATCCCAGCAGACCAGCACGGCAATTCGTCCGAAGCGGGTATCGAAGGCGTGGAATCCAAGATCGCCCGGCGTGAAGTAATACTTTTCGTAGTACAGAGGGTCGTCGGGGATGTGCATCTTGCGATACATTCCGGCCATGGCGCCGTCTGCGTCGAAGATGAGCGCGGTGTTGTGATAGACGCCGGCGGCGCGACGCTCGAAAACCGAGCCGACGATCACCACTTGAAGTTCGCGCGCCAAGCCGCTGAAGCAGTCGCTGGTCGGGCCGGGAACGGGCTCCGCCAGGTCGAACAAGGCCGCGTTTTCCTCGCGGCAGAAATATTGCGAGCGGAACAATTCCTGCACGCAAATGATCTGCGCACCCTTGCCGGCGGCCTCGCGAATTCGCCACGCAGCCTTGGCCAGGTTCTCGTTGGGATCGGTCGAGCAGGCCATCTGGATCAAGCCGACGCGGAATTTCGATTGCTGCACATCCATATTGTAGCGGCGGCACCCGCTGCTATGATGACAATTCCATTTGTGACCTACCGTGCCCTGGTTCTTTTCGATATCGATGGCACGCTGGTGCGCCGTGCCGGTCCGCACCACCGGGACGCATTGATCGAAGGCATCCGCCGGGTCACTGGCGTGGAAACCACAACCGAGGACATTCCGGTGCAAGGCATGCTTGATCAGGATATCGTCAGGGTCATGATGGAACGCGAGGGTGCAGCCTGCGCACAGATTCGGGCCGACCTGCCGGCCATCCTGCGCGTTGCGGAAGACTATTACCTGCGTGTCTGCCCGCCGCTTCACGACAAGCACTGCCCGGGCGTCGAGCCGGTGCTGGTGCGGTTGACGCGCGAGCGGGTTCTGTTGGCGCTCGTGACTGGCAACCTCACGCGCATCGGCTGGCGCAAGCTGCAACGCGCCGGCTTGCGCCGGTACTTCCGGTTCGGCGCATTTGGCGATATGGCCCGGACTCGCGCCGGATTGGTGCGGCGCGCCGTTCGCGAAGCCCGGCAGCGGGGGTGGATCAGCGGCTCGACGCCGATTTCGGTCATCGGCGACGCGCCTGCGGATATCATTGCGGCGCGCGCCAACCGGGTTCGAATCATTTCGGTGAAGACCGGCATTAGCCCGCCCGAGGAGTTGCACGCGCACGCGCCCGATTACCTGCTGCCGAACCTTCGCTACCTGCAACTACGGATGGTGGAATGAGTGCTACGCCGCGGGTTTACGCGCGGTGACTTCGATTTCGATTTTCATGCGCGGGTCGGAGAGACCGGCGGAAATCATGGTGGCGGCGGGCCGGATGGCGCCGAGATACTTGCGCAGCACTGGCCAGCAGGGCTCGAAATCGGCGCCGTTCGGAAGGATATACCGAACTCTCACGATGTCGGCGAGGCGGCTGCCGGCTTCCGCCAGAGCTTTTTCAATATTACGGAAGCACTGCTCCGCCTGCTCGACGACGTTTTCACTGATCGTCATGGTCTCGTAGTTGAACCCCGTGGTTCCCGATACGAACACCCACTCGCCGTCTGCCAAAGCTCGCGAGTATCCCATGTCACGCTCAAAAGTCGATCCGGATGAGATCAGGCGGCGCACCGTTCCTCCTCGAACACGAGATATATACTTCAATATCGTCGACACAAGAAGGGGCATGCAACGACTGAAGTCCGCGGATGCGGTGATTGACCGGCGGGCGACGTTCTCTTGGCGCAAATGACGTTGTTACTAATTCTCTTGGGTTTTCTAGCCTGCGGCCTGACGTCCCTCTCATTGGGCATTGCCGCACTTCGTGCGCTTCGGCTGGAACTCAACCGAGCTGAAACTGTATGCCTCGGGTATGTTCTCGGCGCCGCCTTGAATAGCACGCTCACGCTGGCTATCGCCGCCGTCGGACTCGCCAGGCGGGAAGTTTTCGTTCTGCTGACTGTAGCTTGCTTAGTTTTGCTTTGGAGACAGGCTGCATGGCTGTTCGATCTTAGACCGACGGACATCAGTTCCATTTCGCTAGCCTTGCGGATTCTGTTCGTCGTGGCGTGGGTCGGGTATGGAGTCCTCTATTTCCGTCAGGCGGTTTCTCCCGAGATCAGTCCTGATGGAATGGCCTATCACCTCGGCCTGGTGAACCTGTGGAACCATACGCATGGCCTTTCGCGAACCGTCAGCATATTCGGGGCCTTGCCGGATGGCGTGGAGATGCTCTTCTTGTTTGCATTTACAATCGGTCGTCACTCCGCGGCGACGCTCGTTCACTTCAGTTTTCTCTTGTTGCTTCCCTGGCTGATGGTCCTGTATGGATGCCGTTTTGGATGGGCTCGTGGGAGCGCGGTGCTGGCCGCGCTGCTGGTCCTCGCCAGCCCTCTGATCGGTATGGATGGTACGTCGGCCTATAACGACGTAGCGCTCGGCGCTTTTGTTTTCGGCGCCGTGTACTTACTGGATTTGTGGCGGCAGGCGCGGGACTCCGCATCCTTTCTGGCTGCCGCATTCCTGGCGGGCTTCACTTTCGCGATTAAGTATACAGCCGGTTTTTTCGCGGTCTTCATGGCTGTCGCCATATTCCGGGAATTGTGGCGGACGCCGCGGCGGACGCCCCGTGCTGCGCTCATCGCTATCGCCGCCATGGCGGTTGGTCCGGCGCCGTACTTAGTTCGAAATGCGATATGGTTCCAAGATCCAATCGCGTTTTTCGGTAACAAAATCTTTCCCAATCCGTGGTTTCACGTTTCGTTCGAGGCGGGGATCACCAAAAGTATGTCCCACGTAGGTGGTATGACGTGGGCGGATGTGCCGCGCGAACTCACGATCGGTGGCGACAAGACACAGGAGAGTTTTGGCCCGGCATTCGCCCTTCTGCCGCTGGGCCTGCTGGGATTGGCGTGGCCGCGAAGCCGGTTTCTCGTGCTGGCTGCAGCCTTCGCGGCCTGCTCGTTTGCAGCGAACAAGAGCGGGCGTTTCTTGATCCCGGCCGCCCCATTGCTGGCTATGTCTGCGGCCTTCGCCATTGGCCGGCTGCCCGGATCCAGCATAGTCGCCGGGTTGATCGCTTTGAGTCACCTCATCGTATCTTGGCCATCCATTAACAACGAATTCAGAATCTCGTCGGGATGGAGAATCGTTCACCATATTCCGTGGACGGCGGCGCTGCGAATCCAGCCCGAAGCAGACTACTTGAAAGACACGGATCCGTACGTGGCCGCCCGCCTCATCGAAGCACACGTGCCGGAGGGGCAACCGGTGCTGGTCTTCTGGGACACCGTCGCCCAGTCGTACACCACCCGGCCGATTCTTTTCGGATGGGCGTCCGCGTTTACGGAAGTCATGACCGATTGGATCGAGCAGGCTGCGAACGGTCCCGGCGAGGGACGGACCTGGACCGTCGCTCTTCCGCAATCCAAAGTACTCGGACTCCGGATTGTGCAAACCGGGCCACGAGCCGAGAACGCCATCTGGAGCATCAATGAAGTCCGCTTGTGGAACGGGCAAACCCCTGTAACCCGCAAGCCCTCCTGGAAGCTGCGGGCAGAGCCGAACCGATGGGATCTCCCCTTCGCACTCGATGGCTCTGAACTGACGCGATGGAGATCATGGGAGGACTTGCGCCCCGGCATGTCGATCGAGATGCGGTTCGACCCAGCCGAGACAATCGATCGTATCGATCTGATCGGCAACGACGGCCAGCGGAACGTCGAGATGAAAGCATTCATCCTCAACACAGCGGGCGAGTGGAGCGCCGCGGGGCAATCCTCCTGGCGCCTGAGCCGGTTCCCCGATTTGCGAAAGGAGGCCACCCAGGAACTGAAAGCCCATGGCGTTCGGTATCTGGAGATCAGCCGCCAGGGATGGAATGAGGGCTATTTTCGGGGCGACTTCAACGCGTGGGGATTGCGTTTAGTAGCCGCGACTCCGCGCTCGTTGCTGCTCGAAGTAGATTAACCCCGCTCCTCGTCGCTGAGATGTATACTTCAATATCGTTTCCCCAGGAGGCGCATGCAACGACTAAAGCCCGTGGATGTGGTGATCGCCGGCGGCGGTCTGGTCGGTCTCACTCTGGCCAAAGAGATTACGGCGCGTACGTCGCTCTCGGTTGTGGTGCTGGAGCGCGGGCAACCGCGTAAGCTCTCCGATTACGCCGCCGGTATGGACGAGCTGGATTACGCGCTGCGGTTCCGCATGATGCAGAACCTGTCGGAAGAGACGGCTACGCACCGGCACTCCTCGAAAGCGAGCGCAGTGCCGATCCGCCAGTACGGCTCGTTTAATCCGGGCACGGGCGTGGGTGGCGCCGCTGAACATTGGGGCGGCATCTCGTATCGCTTCTATCCGGAGAACTTTCGCCTGGCGTCGTTTCTACATGAGAAGCACGGCAACCGGCTCCCCGACGGGGTGACGGTTCAAGACTGGGGTGTTTCGTACGACGAAATCGAGCCGTATTACTGGCGCGCGGAGCAGTTGATGGGCGTTGGCGGCAGAGCAGGGAACCTGCAGGGAAAGAAAATCGAGGGCGGCAATGTGTTCGAAGGGCCGCGCTCGCACGAGTATCCGAACCCGCCGCACAAGCTGACCTACGCCACCACGCTTTTCGAGAAGACCGTGCGCGAACTGGGGTATCATCCGTACCCGGTGCCGACCGCGACGTTGAGCCGGAAGTACACCAATCCCGACGGCGTCACGCGCAGCGGCTGTGCGTATTGCGGGTATTGCACCCGGTACGGTTGCATGATCGGCGCCAAGGCGCAGCCCACCAACATGCTGATGCCGGTGTTGGCGAAGCGGAAGAATTTTTCGCTGCGGACCGGATGCTCGGTGCGGCGCGTAGTCCACAGTGGAGGCAAAGCAGAAGGGTTGAGTTATCTCGACGCCGCCGGGAACGAGATTCTGCAGCCCGCGGACATCGTGATCGTAGCGTCGTGGACGCTTAACAATTCGCGGCTGCTCATGCTTTCCAGAGCCGGCGATCCGTAC
>DASXAK010000276.1:0-35430 GCA_036406715.1 Bryobacteraceae bacterium
GGCGCAGGCGGGCCGCTGGATTAAATTCACCGCTCCCAAAGAAATTTCGGCACTGCGGGCGACCCTGAGGAGTTATATCTACGAAGCCATCGAGGTTGAGGAGTCGGGAAAGAAGGTTCCCCTCAAGAAGGCTTCGGAGTATGTGGTTCCCGAGGAGCTGCAAGTCAGGCTGAATTCGGCTCCAGAGCTGAAGGCGGCGTTCGAAGCCCTCACGCCGGGACGAAGGAAGTCCTACATTTTTCATGTCTCGGGCGCGAAGCAGGCGAAGACGCGGGCAGCCCGGGCCGAGAAGTGTGTGCCAATGATCTTACGCGGCCGGGGATTCAACGAGCCCGCAGATTGAGCCCCCTGCCACGTGGCAAATCGAGTGTGACGTGACGACAGAGCCGAACACGCGGTACTCGGCCATGGTGCTCGGCGCGACGGGGAACGTCGGCGGACGCATCGTGCAGCTTCTGATCAAGAGTCCCCTGTGCGAGAAGGTAGTGGTGGTGACGCGCCGCAAGATGGACGCCTTCGCAAATCCCAAGGTCTCCGTCGTCGTTGTCAACATGGACCGGCTCGAGGAGGAGATTGCGCCGCACGCCCAGGGAGTCGACGTGGCGCTCGCCGCGTTCGGCGTCGGCAAGGGCACCGCGAAGATGCCCGAGGAGGCGGTGCGCAAGATTGAAATCGCCTACCCGCAGGCCTTTTGCCGCGCTGCCAAGGCTGCCGGCGCTCGTGTGTGCGGGGTTATGACAGCAGTGGGCGCGGACCCCGCGTCCGGGATGAAGTACCCGAAGATCATCGGTGAGAAGGAGAAGGCTGTCGAGTCCGTCAAGTTCGACTTTCTTGGCGTGTACCGCCCCGCCGTCATTCTCGGCAACTCCAACACGCCGGGCGTCCTCGGCTACGTCATGCCTCTGCTGCACTGGGCCATGCCGTCCAAATACCACTCCATCCACAAGAATGACCTCGCGCGTGCGATGGTGGCGCAGTCGGAGCAGGCGTTCCTCGCAATCGCGCAGGGCAACGCTCCCCAGGAGCCAACTGTGAAGATCCTGGAGTACAAGGAGATGAAGCCCTTCTTCGTCAAGGGCGAGAGCGGCGAACCGTGAGCGGCACGGGTTATTCTGGAAAATAGCGTTTGCCCATATTCATTCCAGATTCCGAACTCACCATGACCTTTGTTCGCGCTTCCGGCCCTGGCGGCCAGAACGTCAACAAAGTTTCTACTGCCGTCCAACTGCGCTTCGATGTCGGCCAATCTCGCTCGCTCCCCGCCGGCGTACGGAAGCGCCTCCTCGCATTAGCCGGCAGTCGCGTTACGCAAGACGGCGTCTTGATCCTCACCTCCCGCGCGCACCGGACGCAGGAGGCCAATCGAGCCGAAGCCCGAGCGCGACTGAACGAACTGATCGCCCGCGCGGAAGTCGTGCCCAAAACCCGCCGCCTGAGTCGACCCACGCTCGCTTCCAAGGTCCGTCGGCTCACGGCAAAATCGCAACGATCCTCCTCCAAGAAATTGCGCGGCCGGATAAGCGACGAGTGAGGCCGGTCACGAACCTTCCAAAATCTCCGAACCTCTTTGAACCCTGTCACTTCCAGCCGAAACCCTCATTCCGCCAGCCGCGTTCCCGAAGACCCGCACGAGATAATGAGGATGTGGCAAGCTTGCGGCAACCCGGCAGGCGCATCGGTTCCCGAGGAGGAGTGGCAAGCGGGAGCGAAACCGTCCGCTTCGTACCACGCGGAAATACCGCGCGAATCCCTCTCTTTTCAACCAATGCTGCCCGGCTTACGAAACGTACGTTTCCCAAAAGGGCGAAAGTGCCGGTGCCTTATTCCAGCGCGAACACCCAGATCGAGCCGCCCTCGGGAACCTCGGGATACTCGCCCGGAAAATTCTGATTGAGGCCGCCCTGCATGCCGCGCGCGTCGCCGCCCCAGCCGGAATGCACCGCGATGTACTGCTTGCCGTCGATGGCGAACGACGTCGGCGGAGCAAGAATGCCGCTGCTCGTGGGGAACTCCCAAAGCAGGTCGCCGGTCGCCGCATTGAACGCGTGCATGTGACGATCGTTAGTTCCGCCGGTGAACAAGACGCCGCCGGCGGTCGCCAGCATGGCGCCCCAGTTCTCTGAGTGCGCGTAGTTGTGGGTCCAGACGCGCTGGCCGGTGTCCACGTTCCAGGCCTGCACTTCACCGATGTGGTCGGCGCCCGGCTGCACCTTGAGCCCGCCGATCCGCGCCCCGGTGTAGCCTTTTCCGGGAGTGTATTCCACCGTCTCCGCGCCTCCGAGTTCCTGGCACAAGTTCTCATTGGCGGGAATGTAGATCATGCGCGTCTGCGGGCTGAACGCGATCGGCGGCCAGTTCTTGCCGCCCCACAGCGACGGGCAGTATTGGACGGTTTTCCCGGTGCCGGGTTTGTGCGCCGAATCCACTTCGGCGCGTCCTGTCTCGGGATCGAGCTTCAGGAACACATTCTGCTTCACGAACGGTTTCCCTTCAATGAAGTGGATCGGGCCGTCGCTGCGCTCGAGGAATCGCAGGTAGCCGTCGCGCGCGACATCCACCAGTCCTTTGATGGTGCGGGCGCCGCGCTGGTAGTTCACGAGGATGGGCGGTGATACCTCGTCCCAATCCCAGGAGTCGTTCGGATGATATTGGAAGTGGCCTTTGATTTTGCCGGTGCCGGCGTCGAGCGCGACCACCGAGGAGGTGTACAGATTGTCGCCCGGGCGTTGGTCGCCCATCCAGGGTCCGCCGTTGCCTACGCCCCAATAGGCCAGGTTGGTCTCCGGATCGTAATTGCCGGTGACCCAGATCGAGCCGCCCCCGGTCTTCCATTGGTTGCCGCCCTTCGGCCAGGTCTCGCTGCCGGGATCGCCGGGAGCCGGAATCATATAGGTGCGCCACTGTTCCTTGCCGGTCTCGGGATCGAACCCGGCCACGAAGCCGCGGATCCCGAACTCGCCGCCGGATGCGCCGACCATCACTTTGCCGCCCGCCACCAGCGGCGCGAGCGAGATGTAATAGCCCGACTTGTTGTCGGCGACCGTCGTGGTCCAGACTTCTTTTCCGGTTTTCGCATCGAGCGCCACCAGCACGGCTTCGCCCGCGGCGAAATAAACTTTGTCTCCGAGAAGCGCCACGCCGCGGCTGGTATCGTGCGGCACCTGCGCGCCGGCCGGGCGCACCCGGCGGTAGCGCCACAGCAGATTGCCGGTCTTCGCGTCGAGCGCGATCACCTGGTTCTGGGGCGTCGAGACGAACATCACTCCGTTGTTGACCACTGGCGCGGATTCGTGCACTCGCGGCTCGCCCGTCGCGAACACCCAGGCCAGCTTGAGTTGCTTCACGTTGTCAGGCGTCATCTGGGTCAGCGGGCTGTAGCCCCAGCCGTCATAAGTGCGGCGGATCATGAGCCAGTTGCTGTCCTCGGGCTTGAGGAGCCGCTCGGCGGTGACAGGCTGATAATTTTGAAGAATTGCCGGCAACGGCGCGGCCACGGCCGGGTCGGGCCGTTGGCCGAAACCGCGGCCGGCCAGGCACAACACCGCGAGCGCGAGAGCCAGATTTCTATTACAGAGCATGACGACAATGATACACCGGTCGCGTGGATGCGTCTCGCGCCGGCTGGCCCTTATAATCAAGGCAGTGGACCTCGAAAAAACACTGCTACGCAAGGTCGGCGAGGCCGTTCACCGCTTCAAGATGATCCGCGATGGCGACCGCGTCGCCGTGGCGGTCTCGGGCGGCAAGGATTCGATGACGCTGTTGGAGGCGTTGCTTCTGCTCGCCCAGCGCGCCCCCGTCGATTTTTCCGTTTGTGCGTTTACCGTGGAGCAAGGCAAGTTCCTGCGGCCCATCGAACCGATTGGAGAATACCTGAAGAGCCGCGGTATTGCGTGGACTTACTATTGCGATGCGTCTTCCTTGCGGCTGCTCGAAGATCAGCCCGATCACGGCTGCGATCTGTGCAGCCGGTACCGCCGCCGCGCCGTGTATGAAGTGGTTCACGACCTCGGCGCCAACGTGATCGCCTTCGGCCACACCGCCGACGATTTTTGCGAGGCTCTGCTGCGCAACACGATGTTTACCGGCAAACTCAGCGCGCTGCCGCCTGTCACGATGTCGCGCGATCGCGAATACCGGCTCATCCGGCCGCTGGTCTATGTGACTGAGGACCTCACGCGTGCATACGCGGAATCGAAAGGCATTCCGGTGGTGCCGTGCGGCTGTTCGCAGAAGACCGGAACGGTGCGCGAGTCCCTGCGCGGAATGTTTCGGGAACTCGAGCGCGAGTATCCGCACCTGAAAGAGAACATCCTCTCGGCGATGGGGAACGTGGATCCGCAGCGCCTGCTGGACACGCGGTTCCATGATTCCGAAACGCCTGAACCGCAACCACAGTTCCCGATTTTCACGGAGTAGGAAACAAAGTTCCGGGCCCCAGAATGTTCTGCGGGTCTAGCCGGTGCTTAACGGCGCGCATGGCTTCGAGCTCTTCGAGAGAGTATTGCAGCGCGAGCAAGTGGGCTTTGCGTTTGCCCAGGCCGTGTTCGGCCGATACGGTGCCGCCGAGCGTGACCGCTTGGCGTGCGAACTCGCCCAGCAGAACGGTCGCGCGGTCTGCGTCCGCCGGTAGCGGCAGGATATTCACGTGCAGATGCGCGTCGCCGATATGTCCGAAGATCACGTAGCGGTCCGGAAACTCCTCTTCGAGGCGCCGGCGATAATACGCGAGCATCTCGCGGTTGCGGTCGATCGGCACGGCGTGGTCGGTGCCCATCTTCAACGTGCCGTTGCGGCGGACAGTATCGTTGACCGATTCCGGCAGGGCGTGACGAAACTGGCGGAAACGCTCGCGCTCGCCCGCGGACTGTGCCAGCCATGATTCACCGAGTGCTTCCGACGACTCGATCCGGGCGAGCCAGGCGTCCACTTCGCTGGATTCGTCGGTGGCCGAGAGTTCCTGCTCGAACAGAATGGCGGCCCGCGCCGTGGCCGGAATTTCAGGAAAGCGGCCGCGCAGAAGCCCCAGCGACGGCTCGTCAAAGTATTCGAGCATGCGGGCGGACGTGAGGGCACGCCAGTCGTCCACGGCGTCGAGTGCCGGATCATCGTTCGGAAAAAAGATGACGCCGCCCAGCACAGCCGCCGGCGCGGGCAACAGGCGCAACCGCGCCTCGGTGACGACCCCCAGGGTGCCTTCCGAACCAGTGAACAGGTCGATCCAATCCATGCCCGGACTCAACAGATAACCGGCCGTGTTCTTGGTGACGCGAGGAAGGGGAATTGTGTCCAGATTGAAATTGATGGCTTCGCCGCGGGCCACCTCCATGAGACTTCCATCCGCCAGCACCACGCGCAGGCTCTCAACCCACCTGCGGGTAGCTCCGTATTTGAAGCTGCGGGCGCCGCTGGCGTTAGTAGCGACGATGCCGCCGACAGAAGCCGAAATCTCGGTCGGATCCGGTGGATAGAACTGTCGCGAAGCTTGCGCCGCCGAGTGTAAATCGCGGAGGATGACGCCCGCGCCGGCGATAGCGTAACCCGGATGGATTTCCAACTGCTTGAATTTTTCGAGCGAGAGCACCCAGCCACCTTGGGGAACGCGCGCGCCGGTGACCCCGGTGCCGGCCCCCGCAATCGTAACCGGAACACCCACAGCAGACGCTTCCCGCAGCGCCGCAATCACACCCGATTCATCGGAAGCGACGATGACGCGCTCCGCGTAACCGCGGTAGCCGGAAGCATCCTCCAGATAAGCGGATGCCACCCGGCCGCCGGCCCCCGGCTCCTGGCCTCTGCTTATACTTCCAGAATCACCGGCATGATTAGCGGCCGGCGCGAGGTTTCCTTCACGATGTAGCGCTTCAGATCCGCTCGGATCTTCTCCTTCATGACGCCCCAATCGGTCTTCTCCTCCTGGTTCGATCCTTCGAGAGTTTTGGCGACGATTTGCCGGGCGGTCTGCATGAACTCCGAGCCGTCTTCGGCGAGCGCGAAGCCGCGGCTGACGATCTCGGGCAGGCTCTCCATGCGGCCCGTGTGCCGGTTGATGGCGATGATCGGCAGCACGATGCCGTCTTCGGAAAGATGGCGGCGGTCGCGGATCACGACTTCCTGCACCACTTCGTCAACCGAGCCCGAATCGATGCACACCCGGCCCACCTGGACGCGGCCGGCTTTGCGCGCTCCGTGGTGATCGATTTCCAGAATATCGCCGGACTCCATAATGAAGCTCTCCTCGAGGCCGGCGAAGCGGAGATGTTCGGCCAAACGCGCGTGTTTGGAGAGCTGGCGGAACTCGCCGTGGATTGGCATGAAATACCGCGGCCGGACGAGATTCAGCACCAGCTTCATTTCCTCCACGCTGGCGTGTCCGGAGACGTGGAGCGGCGGATTCATGCTGCCGTAGAACACGTCCGCGCCCCGCCGCGACATATGATCGATCATCCGGAAGATGGCTTTCTCGTTGCCCGGAATGATGCGGGCGCTGAGAACGACGGTATCGCCGCTCTCCACCGAGGCGTGCTTGTGGTTATCCACGGCGACGCGCGCGAGCGCCGACATGGGTTCCCCCTGAGTGCCGGAAATCAGGAACGCGACCTTATCCGGCGGTACGTCCATCGCGTCCTGCGGCCGCAGCAGGATGCCGTCGGGAATCTCCAGCAGGCCGAGTGTGTGGGCGATCTCGGTGACCGTGACCATACTCCGCCCGAAGACCGCGACGCGGCGGTTGTATTCCTGAGCCAGGTCAAGCACAAGCTGGATGCGGTGAATCGAGGAACTGAAACAGGAAACCACGACGCGCTGCTCCGCCCGATTGAAAATCTCTTCCATGCGGGGGCGCACGGCGCGCTCGGACTCGGTGTAGCCGGGCCGGTCGGCGTTGGTGGAATCCGAAAGCAGCAGCAAGACCCCGCGCTTGCCGTAATCGGCGAGCGTGTGAAGATCGAACAGCTCATTGTCGGTGGGGGTTGGATCCACCTTGAAATCGCCGGTATGGATGATCACGCCCATCGGCGTGGTGATGGCGAGAGCGACGGCGCTGACAATCGAGTGAGTGACGTGGATGAATTCGATTTTGAACGGGCCGGCCTCGACGGTTTGCTTCGGTTTGATGGTGTGGAAGCGCGGCTCGTTTTCCAGCTCGTACTCTTCCAGGCGCCGGTCGACCAGCGCCAGGGTGAAGGCGGTGCCGTAGACCGGAACATCGATTTCCGTGAGGAAATAAGGTACGGCGCCGATGTGGTCTTCGTGTCCGTGGGTGAGGATCAACGCCCGGATGAATTCCTGGTTCTCCTTAAGGAAAGTGAGGTCGGGCATGACCAGGTCGACGCCCAGCAGTTCGGCTTCGGGAAACATCATCCCCGAATCGATCACGATGATGTCGTCCGCGTAGCGGATGGCGGTCATGTTCATGCCGAACTCGCCGAGTCCGCCGAGCGGAATCACTTGCAGTTTATGATCTGTCATTCAGTGTGTATTCTTAACGATAACCCGCGGCTTGCAGTTCGAACAGCTCGGCGTAGCGGCCGCCGAGCGCCACCAGTTGTTGATGAGTGCCCTGCTCCTGGATTGTGCCTTCGGCCAGCACCAGAATACGGTCAGCCATGCGAACCGTGGAAAAGCGGTGCGAGATCAGGACCGCCATCCGGCCGCGGGTGAGGTCGGCGAAGCGCAGGAAGACTTCGTATTCCGCGCGGGCATCGAGCGTGGCGGTAGGCTCGTCGAGGATCAGCAATTGGCCGTCGCGCATATAGGCCCGGGCCAAGGCGAATTTCTGCCATTCGCCGCCGGAGAGATCGACGCCGCCTTCGAAGCGCCGGCCGACCATCTGGTCATAGCGATTGGGCAGCCGGTCGATGACGTTCTTGGCCAGGCTCTTTCGCGCCGCGGATTCGATGCGGTCTTTCTCGGAGAGCGCGTCGATTTTGCCAAAGCCGATATTCTCGCGGACCAGCATGTCGTAACGCATATAGTCCTGGAAAATCACTCCAATTTCGCGGCGGAGGCTGTCAACATCGTACTCGCGCAGGTCTACGCCATCGAGAAGGATCTGGCCTTCCGTCGGGTCATACAGGCGGGCCAGCAGCTTGACGAGCGTGGTTTTGCCGGCGCCGTTTTCACCGATGAGCGCCACCTTCTCGGCCGGAAGGAGGCGGAAATTGATGCGGCGCACGACGAACCGGTCCGAACCCGGATAGGCGAAGCTGACATCGCGAAATTCGAAGCCCTGCCGGATCGGCCGCGGCGCCGGCAGGGCGTTCGGATGCGAGCGAATCGCGGGTTCCATTTTGAAGAAGTCGAACAGGTCGGTGAGGAACATCGCCTGCTCGGTGATGTCGTTGAAGCTGGATAAAATTCGCTCGATGTAGGAGCGCGATCGCGAAAACGCCCCGGTGAGAAACGTGAAGGTGCCAATGGAAATGGCGCCGGCGAGCGTCCGTACCAGGACGACGGCGTAGGCACCGTAATAGCCACCGGTCGAGACCAGATTGAGCGCTGATCCCACCGTCGCGCGGCGCACGGCGAGCCGCCGGTTTTCGTCGTACAACTGCTCCGAAAGGCGATGATAGCGTTCCGAGAGATAGTTGCCGAGACCGAAGATTTTCACTTCCTTGGCGCTTTGCGCGCTGGCGCCGAGCAGCCGCAGGTAGTCCAGGCGGCGGCGCTCCGGGGTGCGCTGGTAGAGCATCGAGTAGGCCAGAGTGGAGAAGTGCGTCTCTCCCAAAAATGCCGGAATCACGGCAGCAATCAGGAGCACCATCAGCCAGGGCGAAAACACAATCAGGCCTGCCGACAGCGAGATCAGGCTTAGCAAATCCTGGCCGGTATTCAACACGGCGGCCAGCAGCCCGAGCCGGGCAGTCGTCTGGCGGCGGGCCCGTTCGAGCTTGTCGTAGAAGACCGGATCCTCGAAAAAGGCCAGATCCAGGCGGTCGGCATGTTCCATCAACCGGACGCTGATCCGGTTGGTAAACCGGTCGCCGAGCAGGCTGTCGCAGAGGGTATTAGCGCGGCCGAGGATGTCGCTGGCGACGGCCAGCCCGAGTTCGAGGAATACCAGCTTCCAGATGGCTTCCAGACTGCCGGTTCCGCGCGAAATCCGGCCCACTACGGCGTCCAGAATGAGCTTGGAGACCCAAAGGATGGCGAGGGGCAGCAAGGCCCGAAAAAGCCGCAAAACCACGCTTGTGGCGACCAGGGACGGGCTGGTTTCCCACACCATCCGGAGCAGCGGACGCACGTTGTGCAAGGCTCGAAACCGGGTCCGCCAGGAGAGGTCGGCAGCTTGGCCGGAGGGTGGCGGGGGATGCATAAATTCAGTGTAACAGCAATGTTTACTATAAAATAGAAATGCTCACCCCGAAGGGTGAGCATTTTCGCCCCGTTCTACCGGGGTGATGTTAATGGGAGAATCAGTTTCGACGGCATCGCAACCGCCAAAAACTTTGTAGTTGGATCTTATTTCCCCGCAGCCCGCAAGTCAAGGAAAAATCCGGCCCAAAATTTTCGACTGTAAGCTGCTCGTTCAGGCCGACTTGCGAGAACAGCCGATTTTCCACAAAATTCGAGGGGCATCGGAAAAGCGGCCTCCGCAGCCCGTGGATTTCTGTCCAAGCCGCACAAAATGAAGGCCTTTCTGGGGCGCTCAACGTTCTTCGAGGTGCAGCAGGATCATCGGATCCTGCTGCTGGCCCTTGCGTCCGCGCAGCAAAAACGCCCGAAATCCGCCCACAAAAAGGCCGGCAATGATTGAGAAGACCAGTAGTATCCCAATCAGAACAAAGATGTTGACCAGCATGTTGCCGACCTGGCCGGCGGTGGTGGGAGTGCGTTCGTGCAGGGTCACCTGGGCGTCGTATCGGACTTGGGCGAGGAGGCGCTCGGCGGCATCCGGATCCGGCGGAGATAGGATGACAGCCAGGAGTGGGCCCGATCGCTTCACCACGGCGCCGGGCAATTTCTCAAAATCCGCCACCTTTTGCATGGCGAGCTGGTTAGTGGGGTAACTGAATATTGCTAGAGTCAGATCGCCTTTGGAACTGTGGAAAACCCCCAACTGCGCTTCGGCGCCCAAGTGAAAAGCGGCCACCGACGGAGGAATTCCGCCATCGAATTTTTGCAGGGCGGCCGGGCCGATGATGTAGCGTTCGCTGTTCGAAACCAGATCCTGCGATGGAAGAAAGCCGGGCAGTGTGGGAAGTGGGGTTGGATCCACGTCCGGCAAGCTGTCGAGGACCGGGGCGAGTTCAGCAGCTATCGGTTTGTACCCATCCAATTTCAGCAGGTAATTTCCGTGCGCCACGAGGATACCGTTGGCAGTTTGGGCGGCGGTCGGGGTCAGGTCGGACGGTTTTGCATCCTTCGAACGCTGCCAGTCGAAGGCAGCCAGGGCGGCCGTACTGTCCGCGAGCCGGTAGAGCGTTGCTGTGAATTGGGCGTCGCCGTTCCGGTAGACAGCGGTTTCGAAACTCTTCAGGCCGAGTTCATCCCAGACCGGTTGGTCGGTGAGCGCGGCCGGAGTATCGGACGCGCGTTGATACGGCCCGAACATGCCGGGCAAAATCGCGGCCGCAGACAGGGTGGGGAAGAGCAGAAGAGCCGCGAGCCGCATCAGGATCCGTGACACTTCTTGTATTTCTTACCGCTTCCGCACGGACACGGATCGTTGCGGCCGACCTTCTGTCCGGCAGCGACCGGCCGGGCGCTGGTTGAACCGTCGCCGCCGACCATTTGGAGTTCCGCGAGTTCCTTTTCCTTCTTGCGCTGGATATTGCGCGTGAAGTCTTCCATCGAAGTCTTCGCGGCAACACGCTGCTGCTCGCTAACGTCGGGCTGCGCTTCTTCTTCCTCCTCGTCTTCGGGAGAAAAGGGAAGGACCGGGGTGGGCCCGCCGTTGACCGAACCTGGGCCGCCGCCCATGCTGACCTGAAGGAAGAAGAGGTAGCGGACCGTCTCGTCTTCGATGCGGTCCATCATGGCGGTGAAGAGTTCGTACGATTCTTTCTTGTACTCGACGAGCGGATCTTTCTGAGCGTAGGCGCGGTTGCCGATGCCCTGTTTCAACTCATCCATCGACAGCAGGTGGTCTTTCCACTGGTTGTCGATGACTTGCAGCATCACGATGCGCTCGGTCTGGCGCATGACGTCAGCGCCGACGAGGTCCTCTTTTTCCTGATACTTTTGGCGGAGCCGCTCGATCAGATGGTCTACGATCTCCTGGCGGGTCATTTGCGCCAGTTCGTTGAGATCGATCTTCACGCCGAACTGGGTGAGAATGTCATTGCGGAGAGTGGCGAGATCCCAGGTGTCGGGGTGTTTGCCCTCGGCGCAACGCATATCGACCGACTGCTCGATGATGCCCTGCACCATTTCCATGACGCGCTCTTTCTGATCGATGCCTTCGAGCAACTGGCGGCGCATGCCGTAGACGGCCTGGCGCTGCTTGTTGTTGACGTCGTCGTATTCGAGCAGGTGTTTGCGGGATTCAAAGTTCTGGGCTTCGACGGATTCCTGGGCTTTGGCGATGCGTTTGGTGATGAGCTTGGACTCGATCGGCACGTCCTCTTCCATGCCGAGACGCAGCATGAGATTCTGCATGCGCTCACCGCCGAAGATGCGCATCAGGTCGTCTTGTAAAGAAAGGTAGAAGCGCGAACTGCCGGGATCGCCCTGGCGGCCGGCGCGGCCGCGGAGCTGGTTATCGATGCGGCGGGATTCGTGGCGCTCGGTAGCGACAATGTGCAGGCCGCCGAGATTCACGACTTCGTCGTGCTCTTTGTCGGTCTGGGTTTTGAAGCGCGCGTAGATTTCGTCCCATTTATCGCGGCGGACCCGATAGAACTGATCGTAATGCGTGAAGTAATAGAAGTGCTCGTCGGCAACGTACTTGGCGTCCTCTTCGGACAGACGCTCGGCCAATTTGTCCTTCAGGCAGGCGTCTTTGGTCATGAATTCGGGGTTGCCACCGAGCAGAATGTCGGTACCACGGCCGGCCATGTTGGTGGAGACCGTGACCGTATTCTTCCGGCCGGCCTGCGCCACGATGGATGCTTCGCGCTCGTGATTCTTGGCGTTCAATACCTCGTGCCTGACACCCATGCGCTTGAGAATGCCCGAGAGCTTCTCGGATTTTTCCACCGAGATGGTGCCCACCAGCACCGGCTGGCCCTTGGCGTTGTACTCCTTGATCTCCTTGGCGGCGTTGCGGAACTTTTCTTCCTCGGTGCGGTAGACCACGTCCTGGTTTTCTTTTCGGATCATGGCGCGGTTGGTGGGGATGACCGCGACATCCAACTTATAGGTTTTCTGGAACTCCGCGGCTTCGGTTTCCGCCGTACCGGTCATACCGGCCAGCTTCTTGTACATGCGGAAGTAATTCTGGAAGGTGATGGTAGCGAGCGTTTGGTTTTCGCGCTGGATCTTGACGCCTTCTTTGGCTTCGACGGCCTGGTGAAGGCCGTCGGACCATCGGCGGCCGGGCATGAGGCGGCCGGTGAACTCGTCGACGATGATGACTTCAGGGCCTTCATCGCCGTCCTTGACCACGTAGTCGCGATCGAGCTGATAAAGCACGTGGGCGCGCAGGGCCTGCTGGACGTGATGGTTGTATTCGATGTTGGCGGGGTCGTAGAGGTTGGCGAGGCCGAGCAGTTTTTCAACCTTATATACGCCTTCCTCGGTGAGGGCGGCGCTCTTGTGTTTTTCGTCGATGGTGTAGTCGCCGGTGGTCAGGCCTTTTTCGTCGGGATTGCTGGTCTCGATCACCTCGCCGCGTACCAACTTGGGGATGATGCGGTTGATCTTGTAATACTTGTCGGTCGATTCCTCGCTGGGGCCGGAAATGATGAGCGGGGTGCGGGCCTCGTCGATGAGGATCGAATCGACTTCGTCGACGATGGCGTAGTGATGCACGCGCTGGACGCAGTCTTCCAGCCGGAACTTCATGTTGTCGCGGAGGTAATCGAAGCCGAATTCGTTATTGGTGCCGTATGTGATGTCGGCGTGGTAGGCTTCCTGGCGCTCGTGGTCATCGAGATCGTGGACGATGACGCCGACGTGGAGGCCGAGGAACTTGTAGAGGCGGCCCATCCACTCGGAGTCGCGCTTGGCCAGGTAATCGTTGACTGTGACAACGTGCACACCTTTGCCTTCCAGGGCATTGAGGTAGGAGGGCAGAGTGGCGACCAGCGTTTTGCCTTCACCGGTCTTCATTTCCGAGATCTTGCCGCGGTGGAGAGTGATGCCGCCTATTAGCTGCACATCGAAATGCCGCATATTGAGGACGCGGCGGCCGGCCTCGCGAACAACGGCGAAGGATTCGAACAGCAGGTCGTCAAGTGTGGCGCCCTGCGCGAGTTTTTCCTTGAATTCGATGGTCTTGGCGGCGAGATCGATGTCGGACAGCTTCTGGATGGCGGGTTCGAGGTCATTGATGGCAGCCACCATGGGCTGCATGGCTTTGACCTCGCGGGCGTTCTTGGTGCCAAAGATTTTGGCCAGTACGGCGTCAATCATGAATGGGTTCTCTTACGGGGGGAAATCCTCAGACTTCATTTTACCCTGAAGGGAAGACGGGCGCGGGCGGAGAAACTTAGGCGTTGGTGGCCGAGGCGGCACCGAATTCGTCGTCGAGTCGCTGGAGCAGGTCGGGGCGATCGATCTCGAGCGGAGAGAAGATCGGTGAGGTCATCGGACTCGATGTCGTCCCGAACCCTTCCGAGCCACTTGTCTTTCAGCTTCGGGTCAAGAGCGGCGCACCATTCGGCGCCGCTGCGTAGCAAGCCGGTCCACGACGCGCATTCGGCACGGTAGTCGCTTGGATGGAAACTCCGGCTCCGACAATAATGACGGCTCGATTCTCCGCAATTTCCTTCTTTAGGTCTTGGATCGGATCCATCGCCGGGACCGTAGGATACATTATAAATGTTCGTCATTTCAAATGATTCCACGAAGAACTTCGAAATCGTTTTAGATTCCATTAAGCGCCTGGAGAATATTGCCGGCGCTCATGAATAGCGCCTCGAACGTCTGGAAGGCGAAGACCAAAGCTGAAAACCCGCGGGAACTTTGGTTGCGGTACCCTCGTTAATAGATAACATCAGGTTCCGTCATATCTCTATGCACTCCCATGCCTCATTCTGGGAAGCGGTCCGAGGGGCGGTGGCGTCCTTACGCGGCAGTAAGATGCGGAGTTTCCTCACGCTGCTGGGAATCATTCTGGCCACCACTACCCTGATCGCCGTCATGTCCGTGATCAAGGGCATGGATGTGTATATCGCCCAGAATGTCTCCAGCATGGGGGCCGACGGCTACCGGGTGCGGCGGATCGTCATGCTGCAGTGGAATCCCAAGAAGTTCTTGGAAATGCAGCGCAAGAACCCGCTGTTGCGCGAGGAGGAGTTCGAGTTCCTCCGCACGCACGCGACAATGGCTCGGGAGTACGGAATCGAGGCCAACCGCTCGCTGACGGTGAATCGCGGGAAGGATCACCTGGACGGCGTTCAAATCATCGGCGGCACCGCGAACCTGGCAATCATCGGCAACTTCACGGCGGAGGAAGGGCGATTCTTCAATGAGATCGAGAATCGCCGGAAGGCGCCGGTGGCGTTCATCGGAAAAGACGTAAAGGACCACCTGCTGGCCAACACGGATGCGATCGGCAAAAAGATCACGGTGGACGGCGTCGAACTCGAAGTGGTCGGCGTGGCGAAGGCCAAAGGCTCGGTCTTCGGCCAATCGCAGGACGGGTTTGTGATCATTCCGGTCGGAACCTATTTCAAGATTTGGGGCTTCCGGCAAGGCATGGGGTACGACGCGATTGCGATCGATCACGACCACCTGGCTGCGGCGCAGGAAGAGACGCGCGCCCTGCTGCGGGCCTATCGTCATTTGAAACCGAACCAGGACGACACGTTCTCGATGGTGACCTCGGATTCGCTGTTGAACTTCTGGGACCAGTTAACCGGCGCCATCGCGGCGAGCGCCGTGGGCGTCGTCTCGGTATTTCTTGTCGTCGGCGGCGTGGTGATCATGAATATCATGCTGGCGGTAGTGACCGAGCGGACGCACGAGATCGGCATTCGCAAATCGGTGGGCGCGCGCCGGCAGGACATCCTCAACCAGTTCCTCGTGGAATCGGCGATGCTGTCGGCGATGGGGGGCTTTATCGGGGTGGCGGTGGCGTGGTTCGTCGCGATCCTGGTGCGAAGTTTGACCCCGGTTCCCATGTCGGTGCCGCTGACCGCCGTTCTGATCGGGGTGACTCTGTCGGCCGCGGTCGGGCTGTTCTTCGGAATTTATCCGGCACAGCGCGCGGCCAAGCTTGATCCGATCGAAGCGCTTCGGGTGGAAAAATGACAGTCGGCGGATTCACTTCGGCAGTCTCACTGGCGCTGGGCACCGTCCGCGCGCACAAGCTGCGTTCGTTTCTGACGGTATTGGGAGTGATCATCGGGACCGGGGCGGTGATCGGGGTGGGCTCCATCATCGCGGGGCTGGACACCGCAATTAGTAATTTGATCTCCAGCTTTGGTCCGAACACGATCATCGTGCTGCGCGGCAGCGCCATGGGCAATTGGACGCCGGCGGAGCTCAAACGCAAGCCGCTCAATCTCGAGCAGGCCCGCGCGGTCGAAGAGCGCTGCCCGGCGGTGGAACACGTCAGCCCGTACCTGTTCCCGCCCAACGGGATTCATACGGCCAAATACGGCGGCAACGAAGTCTACCAGATTCAGATGGGCGGAACCGAGGAGGCTTACTCCTACGGCGGCACGACGATGAAGCGCGGGCGCTTCTTCAGCGAATTCGAGAGTAACCACCACATGCCGGTCGTAGCGGTCGGAGAGGACATCGAGAAGCAGTTGTTCCCGAATGTCGATCCGATCGGCAAAGTGATCACGGTGGACGGTCACGAGCTGGAGGTGGTCGGGGTGATGAACCGGCCGGCGACGGCTTTACCCGGTCAGGACGATACGCGCATTCTGATTCCCTACTTCACAATGCGCAAGATGTTCCCGAATGGCAGCGAACACATGCTGGTCATCATCGCCCGCAACGGGATGCTGGACAAAGCGCAAGATCAGGTTCGCGCCACACTGCGGCTGGTGCGGCACGTCCCGTACAAGGACGCGGACACATTCTCGATGCAGACCTCGGAACAGATGATCGAGGACTTTCACCGCGTGACGGGAACGGTGGCGCTGGTGATGGTGATTCTGAGCTCGATCGGTCTGCTGGTGGGGGGCATCGGGGTGATGAACATCATGCTGGTGAGCGTCACCGAGCGGACACGCGAGATCGGCGTGCGCAAGGCGGTGGGCGCGCGGCGCGCCGACATCGTCCTGCAGTTTCTCACCGAGGCGGTGGTGTTGACCGCATTGGGCGGGATTCTCGGGCTGACGATGGGCTGGGTGATTTCGCTGGCGGCGCGGCTGGCCTTCTCGAATCTGCCGACGGCGGTGCCACTGTGGGCTGCGGCGGCGGGCGTGATCATGTCGGTGGGAGTGGGTTTGTTCTTCGGCATCTGGCCAGCGGCCCGCGCGGCGTCGCTCGACCCGGTGGAAGCGCTGCGCTACGAATAAGCGCCGGTGCGAATTCTTATCATTGGCTGCGGCGTGGGGGGACTCACGGCGGCGATTGCGCTGCGACGAGCCGGAATTGACGCCGAGTTGTACGAACAAGCGGACGCATTGCGGGAAGTAGGCGCCGGAATCGGACTTGCCTCGAACGCCTTGCGCGCCTTCGATGTGCTGGGTCTCGGCAGTGCAATCCGCTCCGAAAGTGTCGCCGGCGTGCAAGGCAGCCTCAGAAAACCAAACGGCGCCGTTCTGGTTCGTATTCCGATCGATGAACCCAGCGGGGGCGTTGGAACTGTCGGTGTCCTGCACCGGGCGGAACTGTTAGCTTTACTGGCGCGACAGATCGATTCGGACCGGATCCACCTGGGCCGGACCTGCATCAGCCTCGAACAGGACGGCGACGGAGTTACGGCGCGTTTTCAAACCGGCGAGACGGCCTACGGAGACGCGCTCGTCGCGGCAGATGGGTTGCGGAGCGCGATTCGCAATCAAGTGGCCGGCAGCCGCCCGGTTCGATACGCGGGATATACGGCCTGGAGGAGCGTAGTCGAATGCGGTAACACCAGCGGTCTGACCATGGGGGAGACATGGGGACGAGGCCGCCGGTTCGGTATCGTTCCGATGTCGCGAGGCCGGGTTTATTGGTTTGCGACGAACAATGCGCCGGAACGCCAACGCGATCCCGAAGGTCTCACCAAAAACACGCTGGCGCAAATGTTTCGCGGATGGCATGAGCCGATTGAGGCACTGATTGAGCATGCGGACGAAGCTTCGATTCTCCGGAATGACATCTTCGATATCGATCCGCTGCCGCAATTTGTGAAGGGCCGGGTCGGGTTGTTGGGTGACGCCGCACATCCGATGACTCCGAATTTAGGGCAGGGAGCATGCCAGGCGATCGAAGACGCGGTCGTGCTTGCGGCGTGCCTGAAAAAACATGGGCGCGTCGAGCCTGCTTTGCACGAATACGAGAAACGGCGCATGCCGCGAACCCGAGACTTCGTCCTGCGGTCCCGAACCTTCGGTGTCCTTGCTCAATGGGAGAATCCGGTAATGCGCGCGGTGCGCGACGCGGGCTTGCGCCTCATGCCCAAGCAGATGGCTATGCGGCAGTTGAAATCTCTGCTTGATTTCCGGATCGTGACGCCGGAAGAGGAACGGCTATTTAACGGAGCGTAGCTGGGCGTCGGCAGGCCGGAGGCCTGGGCTACGCGGCTAAACTCCGGCAGCGACTACGCCGGCCGCGGGACAACTCGCCGTTCCCCTTGCGGCCAGCTCCTTGCGAAAACGGACATGCCGCAGGCGCGTCAACTCCACCAGCGGGCTCCAGACGGCATGCACCAGATGATGCTGAATAAGAAAACGCCAGAAGCGATTGGAACGCTTATATAGGTACGACATGGCCAGATAGGGCGCAACGGCGCGCCAATCTTCGGGCCGGCGATTCCAGATTGAAGCGTGCGAGAAGAGCCGCTGGTATAGCCATGCGTAACCTTCTTCCAATTCCTCAGGGGACATGTGCCTCGGACGGAAGACCACGTGCGCGGTGTCGTACAAAGACCAGTCGCGGTGCAGCAGGCGCTTCTCGGCTTCCATTTGCCGGAACAAGGGCGTGGCCGGATAGGGAGTCAGAACGTGAAACGTGGCGCACTCCAGACGGTTCTGCTCGATCCAGTCGGCCGTTCGGACGAAGACATCTTTGCGGTCGTGATCGAACCCCAATACGAACGAGCCATTCACCTGGATGCCGTGGTCATGCAAGATGCTGACGCGGCGCGCGTAGTCACCGGCCTTCGGCGTTTTCTTACGGGCGTCCGCAAGATTCTCGTCCGTGAGCGACTCGAATCCCACGAACACGCCCGTGCACCCGGCCAACGCCATGAGACGGATCAGATCCGGATCGTCGGTGACATCGATGGAAACAGCGGCGCTCCAGATTTTCTGCAACGGCTGCAGGGCCTGGCACAACGCACGCAGGTATGGCCGGTTCGATCCGAGATTATTATCGATGAAAACGGCATAGGGCTGGCTGTCGGCTGCAAACTCCGCGGCAATCTGCGCGGGATCGCGCATTCGGTAAGGCATACGCAAGCCGTCGGTCGCAAGATAACAGAAGCCGCACCGGTTGTGACAACCGCGGGTGGCGATCAGGCTGGTTGTCGTGAGAAAGCTCTGACGCGGCAGAATCGAGCGCCTCGGGGCGGGATCCTGGCGATAGTCGGTCTCATACGTTGCACTGTATCGGGGGCGGAGCCGGCCCGACTCCACGTCCGCCAGAATCCGGGGCCAGAGCTGGACACCATCGCCCACCGCCAGCGCGTCCGCGTGGGGGGCGCACTCTTCAGGACAGGACAATACGTGCAGTCCACCAAGCACCACCTTGCTTCCGCGGCTGCGATACCACTGCGCGAGCTCGAAAGCCCGCCTGGCGAAAGTCAGATGCACCGTGATCCCTACCACCTCGGGCATCGGTGCGAAAGGCGGACGGCCATCCAGCAGGTTCTCGTCCCAATATCGAATCTCCCAGTGTTCGGGGGTGGTTGCGGCGAAACTGGTGAGGGCGAGCGTCGGGGTCAGCACGTGTTTGCCGAAGCTCGCATTTGGATCCTTGGGATAAAAGGGGTTGATCAAAAGCGCGTAGCGCGGTTGGACCGGGCTCCCGCGGATGGCCGCGTCGAGGTACGGCGGGCTGGTCATTTCGGCAGGGCACCATCGAGGCGTCGGCGAAGTCCGAAACAGCGGGCGAGTCATGGAAAGTACTTTACATATAAAAGTACTTCAAGTCAAGCATTGGAAAAAAGGGGAGCGGTCAGCGTCGAGGGATCGGGGATTTTCTCTTAGGCGACTTTGACGGGTTTCACGCGTTGAACCGGAATCCGTTTCTCATCCACGCGCGAGAGGTCGTAGGCCATTTGCAGCCGGAGCCAGAACGCGGGTGAGCTGCCGAATGCCTTGGACAGCCGCACGGCCATTTCCGGCGAGATCCCGGCTTTTCCGTTCACTAGATTGTTTAATGCCTGGCGAGTGACGCCGAGGGCCTCGGCGGCTGCGGTGATGGTCAATCCCAAGGGTTCGATGCAGTCGTAGCGCACGGTCTCGCCGGGGTGCGGGGGATTCAACATAGGCATCGTCGTCATTCTCCTTTGGGCTAGTCCCCATGATAGTCAATCAAATCTACGTCAAAGACGTTCTCTTCTTCCAGCCGGAAAATGATTCGCCAGTTGCCGCTAATCGTGATCGACCAGAAGCTTTTCAGTTCGCCTTTCAGCGGGTGGAGCCGGTATCCCGGCAAATTCAACTCCTCGATAGTTTCGGCATTGTCGAGAGCCGCCAGCACTCTGCGGATTCGGGCTCGTTGAGCGGCATTGACCTTCCGATCATCGCCCCGATACATCCGCTTCAATCCCGCATGCCGGAACGGCCGAATCATCAACTGATTGTATACTGACAAGCGTCACTTGTCGAGCACCTTGTTCGTAGCTCTCAAGCTAGGGCCGATTGGTACTGGGCTACTTTGGATTTTCATGCCGCTCTCGGCACTTCAGAGTAGCCACCACCCAAAGACCACACTCGGTCCGTACGACGGAAGCCGATGTCGCCGGCTCGCTGGCTCCGCTGGTCCGCGTGCGGACGGCGCAGTGCGAGTAGGAGACCGCACAATCGGCCTCCATAACCGCACAGAGCGTCCCATTTTTGGGACGGGGCGATGAGCGCGCCAGCCTGGAAGTCCTTCTGCATGCACATCTTCCTGCGGTTTGGAGAACTTGGGGCGGCGGTCCGGCAGTTGCAGGTACGACAGGCATGTCCCGTCTGCTGGATGATGTCCGCTACGCGCTACGGCTTCTGAAGAAGAGCCCCGGGTTCACGCTGATCGCAGTGCTCACACTGGCTCTCGGAATCGGCGCCAACACGGCTGTGTTCAGCGTGGTCAATGGCGTTCTGCTGCGGCCGCTTTCGTTTCCGGAACCCGAACGGCTGATCCGCGTCTGGGAACGAACACGATCGTTCGAGCAGAATTCCGTCGCCTACCTCAATTATGTGGACTGGCGCAAAGAGAACCGGACGTGTGAGGAAATGGGCGCGCTGCGGACCGAGGACTTCAACATGACCGGAACCGGTGTGCCGGAGCGGTTAAAAGGAGTGCAGTTGACAGCAAGCATGCTGCGGGTGCTCCGAATGACTCCGCTGCGCGGGCGCACGATTTCGGAAGACGAAGACCGGCCCGGCGCACCTGCGGTTGCGCTGATTAGCGAAGGACTGTGGCAACGGCGGTTCGGCAGCGCGCCGGGGATTCTAGGCCGGCAGTTGATTTTGAACGGCAAGCCACACACGCTCATCGGGATCGTGCCGGCAGGGTTCCAGTTGCCCGACCGCGAGCGGATCGACGTGTTCACTCCGTTGGGACAATGGGACAACATCCTTCTGCGGGAGCGGGGCTCGCATCCGGGAATTCAAGTATTTGCGCGGCTGAAAGCAGGCGCCACCGAGCAGCAGGCACGCGGGGAGCTGGTTCGGATCGCCGGCGCCCTGGAGCGCGCGTATCCGAAAGAAGACGGCGGGCATGGGGCTACGGTACTCCCGCTGAAGGAATCGGTGGTGGGCGATGTGCGGCCGATCCTGCTGGTGCTGACGGGCGCGGTGGTGCTGGTGCTGCTGATCGCCTGTGCGAACGTGGCGAATTTGATGTTGTCGCGCGCCACCGCCCGGCAGAAGGAAATGGCGGTGCGGACGGCACTCGGCGCCGGGCGCTTCCAGATTCTCCGGCAATTGCTGACCGAGAGCGCCATTCTCTCGCTCCTGGGCGGGGCTGCGGGTTTGGTATTTGCGTCGTGGGGGATGGGTTTTCTACTAAACGCGGTGCCGACCGGCCTTCCGCGCATGGAACAGATCGGGATTGATGGACGCGTGCTGGCATTTACGTTCCTTGTTTCTCTGGCGACGGGGATGCTGTTTGGATTAGCGCCGGCGCTGACGCTGATGCGGTCGGAACTGCGCACCGCCCTGGTGGAAGCCGGACGAGGCCTGGTCGGAGGCAGCCAGCGCCTGCGTGACCTGCTGGTGGTCGCGGAGACGGCGCTCGCTCTGGTCCTTCTGGTGGGCGGCGGACTGATGATCCAGAGCATCTGGCGGCTGAGCGGCGTGGCGCCGGGCCTGAACCCGCATCACGTTTTGACATTCAATGTGGCCCTTTCGCCTGCCAATGCCTCGAGCCCGGCCAATGAGCGCAGGGCGTATACGCAGATGCTCGATCGAATCCGGCGCACCTCCGGTGTTGAAGCGGCCGCGGCGATGCTGGACCTTCCCTTCAGCGGCGACGATTGGGAGAACGGCGTGTGGATCGAGGGAACGGAGCGGCCGAAATCCGACGACGACTTGCCGTTGATCCTCACCTACTACACGACTCCCGAGTATCTTCGGGTGATGCAGGTCCCACTCGTCCGCGGGCGTTATTTCAGCGAGTTCGATAGTTGGGGGAAGCCGTCCGTCATGGTCATCGACGAAGTGGCGGCACGGTCTTTGTTTCCAGGCCAGGACCCAATCGGCAAGTACGCGAGAATTGGCGGCTTGGACGAAGGTTCGATCAGAGCGCAAATCGTGGGCATCGTCGGTCACGTGCGGCATTGGGGATTGGAACGGGATGCGACGGCCAAGGTTCGGGCGCAGATGTATTTTCCGATGATGCAAGTCCCCGATCAGTACATGAGCTTCGCATCCGCGTCCACAGTCGTGCTGCGGACCTCGGGTGAGCCGCTGCAGTACCAGAACGCAGTAAAGACCCAGGTACTGGGGAGCGACCGCGATCAGCCGGTGTGGGACATGAAATCGATGGAAACGATGATTGCGGATACGCTGGCGGAGCGGCGGTTTTCGATGCTGCTGCTGGGCTCATTCGCCGGCATCGCGCTGCTGCTGGCGTCGGTGGGGATTTACGGCGTCATCTCGTACCTGGTCAGCCAGCGCACGCGCGAGGTTGGGATCCGGCTGGCGTTGGGGGCTCGCACGGAGGACGTGCTGAAGCTGGTGGTGGGGCGCGGCGCACTGCTGGCGGTGGTTGGAGTTGGAATCGGATTGGCCGCCGCTTTGGCGGCCACGCAGGCGCTTGCGAAGATGCTGTTCGGGGTGAGCGCTACCGATCCCCCGACGTACACGGTAGTCGCACTCGCGCTGGGTGGTGTGGCCGTGCTGGCCAGCTATCTGCCGGCGCGGCGGGCCGCGGGCATCGACCCGATGGTGGCGCTGCGTTACGAATGACGCGGTGTGCGCACCGCTTTCCGCTTCGGTGCGACAAGCTGGTAGCTGCACTTCATGAGTTCGGTGACCTCGTCCCAATCGACCTTGCCCACGTCCAGGCGGAGCGCCACCCAGCCTCTTGGGCCGATATAGGCAGGCAAATAGAACCGCGCGGGCTGTGCCGCGGCCAAGGCCTTGTTTTCGCCCGGCAGGACTTTGCCGGTGATCGAGACGATGCCATCTCCGTGATGATCGTTCAGGAAATAGGCGAAGGTCTTCTTGCCCGCCAGGAACTGTGCGTGGCTGCCGTGCATCTTGCGCTCGGTCCCCTGGAACGCCAGACAGATTTTCGTCACTCGCGTGAGGCGCGGGTCTTCGGCTGAGCGAGTAGTCATTATTGTCCGGGCAGGTGCGGCACGTCGCGATTGTTTTCGTTGCAAATGAACTCGAGCAGTTCGGTATTGGGCAGCAGGTGCACGGGCTCGACCACGGTCCACGGCTTGGTGTAGGCCTTCGGGTCGTCGATGGTGATCGTAAGGTCCATGTGTCCGAAGTCCTTGCGGTGGAAGCGCTCGATGACGTGCAAAGCCTCAGTGGAGGGCTTGCCCAACTGGTCGAGCCAGGCTTTGCCGTTGAAGCCGACGGTATCGACAACTAGTGTGTCGCCTTCCCACTTGCCGAGCGAATAACCCATCCAGGTCGGATTCAAATCCTTCGCTCGCTCGCGTCCATCCATGAAGATTTGACGCCAGAGATTGAATGCTTCATACACGATGACAACAAAGCCGGGGGATTGGACAATTTTCCAAGGCGCCGGGGCGCCGTTGATCTTGGGGACGCCTTGCGGCAGGCAGTTGGCGTCGGGATCTTCCTTGGAGTGCGAGCCATCGGTTCGCTGGTCGTAGAGTATCTTAGCCCAGGGTTGGAAGGGGACTTCCTCTTTAAGGTCGGCCGCGATGTTTCGGACGTACTTGTTCTCCATCGGCTCCCAGATGCCGGAGAGGTCAGGCTTGCCGTTGGGCAGCCGCGGCGCAGGCGCGGAGAGGTTCGGTTTGCCATCGGCCGTTTGCGGAATGCCTGTCTGAGGAATCTTGGTCCACTGCGCCGACAAAACGGCCGGCAGGACGAGCTGTGCCAAAGCCGCGTAACGTAGACCCACAAAAACGTTCTGCATGGGCTCTCCAGTTTCCGCGATTATACACCGGCGGCCTGCCCCGCAGCCGGCGGCGACAACTTGTCTTGCCAACAGACAACGTAAGGTGACAATCTGGCCCGCTGGAGCCGCTGACCGGGCAGGTTTAAAGGACTTAGGTCGAGGGACGCCTGGACCTGGCCTTGCAACGTTATCGATCAGCCCCAGAAGCTTTGGTCGCTGAGATTCGAATGGGAGTGTGTATATGAAACGAGTGCCTGCCCTGGTTCTGTGTCTGATCCTGTCATTGCTGCTGGTACCGAAGATGGCGGCACAGCTCACCAGAGGCTTTCTTTCGGGAACCGTGCAGGACCCCTCCGGTGCAGTCATCCAGGGGACACAAGTGACGCTGTTGAATTTGGAAACTCGCAGCACACGCACGGCGTCGACGAACTCCGCGGGACTTTATCGCTTCGTTGCGCTGGAGCCGGGAAACTATGAAGTGAGTTTCTCAGCGAACGGTTTTGAAACCGTCAAAGTGCCGGTGGAAGTCGGAACCAACAAAGAAGTCGTCGTCAACGAAAGCCTTCCCGTGGGGCGCGCCGTCAGTACGATCGAAGTGGCGACCGAAGCGGACGCTGCGTTGACCAAAGCGGCGCCCACGATTGAACGCACGCTGCCGGGAAGCTTCGTGGAAAGCATACCGCTGACGGCAGACACCCGCGACGTGACGCGTGTGGCGCTGTTGACCCCGACGGTCAGCCGCGGCCTGGGCGGGTCGGAGCTTGCGGCGAATGGCCAGCGGGCGCGCAACAACAATTTCATGATCGACGGAGTCGATAACAACGACCTGACGACCACCACGGTCACCTCGCGCGTGATTCCCGAGGCAGTGGCGGAGGTGCAGACGCAGGCGACGCCCTACTCTGCTGAATTCGGACGCAACACGGGGGCGCAGGTTTCGATCATTACGCGCAGTGGGAGCAACGTGACGCACGGCGAGGCTTGGGATTACAACCAGGGCAATTGGATGGAGCCGGTCAGCCTCCTGAACAAGCGCGCCGGTTTGACGGCGACGCCCGGGTTTGTGGAGAACCAGGCCGGCGGCTCGATCGGCGGGCCGGTGATCCGCAATCGCACGTTCTTCTTCGGGCTCGTGGAGACCGATCGCCGTCGCGAGGCGCCAGACGCCCGCAACGCCAGCCCGATGACGATTCCGACTCCCGCGGGGTTTGCGGCGCTCTCGTCGGTGCCGCTCGGGGCGGGCCAAAGCACGCAGAACCGGCAGTCGATTCTGGACTCGATGAGCTTCCTCCCCGGAGTTCAGAAACAGATCAGCCAGTATCAGGATGTCACCAGCATTCCGGTGAACGGCGTACCGGTCGAAGTAGGCACCGCGATCATTCCGCTCGCTACGCCGCACAATTATTGGTACGCACAAGGGCGGATCGATCACGAATTGACCCAGCGGGACACGCTGACCTATCGGTACCAACTGGACCGGCAGCAGGTTTCGAATGCCGACAGCAACAACGGATTCGGGTCGCTGTTCACCGCATCCGACGTGATTTCCAACCAGAATCACGCGTTGAGCGAGACGCGGACGTTCTCGCCGAACCTGATCAACGAATTCCGCCTTGCATATACGCGCGAGAACGTCGGCTACGATGAGGCCGACACACGATCGACCGTCGCTGTCGGCAACCTGTTCCTGATCGGAGGACTGAATGTCTTTCCGCAAGGCCGCATTGCCAACACCTTCCAATGGCAGGACGTCGCCACCTGGATGCACGGACGCCATTCGGTCAAAGCCGGAGTGGATGTGCGGCGCAACCGGCTGTTCAACCGGTCGGGCATCGATGCGAAGGGGACATGGACGTTTGACAACCTTACGGACTTCATGAACAACCAGGCCTCGTCGTACCGTCAGGCGATCAACGAAGCGAGTTTCGACGCGCGGCAGACGAACCAGAACTATTTCGTTCAGGACGACATCCGGCTGCGCAAGGACCTGACGCTGAATGTGGGACTGCGCTATGAGTACTCGGGCGTGCCGCTCGGGTTCTTCGGCGCGACCGACCCGCTGGTGCAGGCCGCGGGCGTGCCTGGGCCGGTCCAACCAGACCGCAACAATTGGGCGCCGCGATTGGGCATCGCTTATGCTCCGGGCGGAAAGACGGTGTTCCGCGGCGGTTACGGTATCGCCTACGATGTGCTGTTCTACAACATTCTGGCGGTGAACGCGAACAATTATCCGCGCGTGGTGACGGCGGAGATCGATGCGCCGGGCACGTTCGGCGTGTACCCCAACAAGCTGCCGGTCTCGGCGACAGCGCCGCCGTTTGACCCGCTGGCGAAGTTCATCAACTCGCCGGTGGATTTGCAGAACCCGACCACGCACTTCTATAGTTTTTCCGTGCAGCGGCAGGTTTCGAAGGACATGACCTTTGAAATGGGCTATCTCGGAAGCCGCTCGTATCATCAACTACGGCAGGGACAGACCAATCCGGGCATCCTCACGCCGGACCAAGCAGCGACTGTGATCGCGGCTGGGAAATCGAGTGTCATCCCCGGCGTGCAAGCGCGGCGGCTGGTTCCGGCGTGGGGCTCGCGCGTGAGCATGGAATCCACGGGACTGGCGAACTACAACGCTCTGTACGCGCGATTCGACAAGAAGCTTTCCAACGGGCTGCTGGTGGGCGCGAACTACACGTGGAGCGCGACCTTCAGCGATAGCGACGAACTGTTGGGCATTCCGTTCATTACGAGCGTGACGCCGCACATCCCGCAGAATTATTTCAATTACGGCAACGACTACTCGCGCTCGATGTTTGACCGGCCGCAGCGCTTCGCGGTGTTCTATAGCTACCAGTTGCCCTGGTTCTCCCGCGGTGTGGCGGGCAAGCCGGTCTTCCAGCACATTTTCAGGGGGTGGCAGATGGCGGGCTTTTCCGAATGGGAGTCCGGCCAACCCTTCACCGTGACGACGGGCGTGGATAGCGGCGGCGCTGGAACCGCGGTGCCGTTCCGGCCCAACTTCAATCCGGGCGGGATCTTTTTTGCGGATCCTGTGGATGGCAGTTTGCGGACGTTCACGTCTCCGATCAACGGGACGGGCCTGTTTACGACGCCTCTGACGGCATCCGGAGCGCCGCTTGCGAACTCTATGGCCGGCGGCGGGACGCTGGGGCGGAACACTCTTCGTGGACCGGCCTTCGCCAACTGGAATTTCAGCCTGAGTAAAACGGTGCCGATCGCCGAACGATTCAGCCTGCAGCTGCGCGGCGACTGGATCGATTTGTGGAATCACCGGAACTTCGGCCCGCCGGTAGCAACGATGAACAACCCGTCGGCGTTTGGCACCAACGTCAGCGATCCGGGCGGGCGAACGATGATGCTCAGCGCCAAGGTACGGTTCTAGTAGTTCCTCCTCTCCTCCAACCCGGGGCAGACCGAAGGTCTTCGGTCTGCCCTTTTCGCACATCGTCACGGATGTGTCATCGCTCCGCCGCAAATTTGTGATGAACCCGTCTGCTCGAAAAATCATCTCGGATTAATCTGAATTGCCCGCGATTGTGAGAAGGGTTACACTGAACTTCCCCCGAGAACAAAATCGAGGAGGATTGTTTCAATGATGACGGAGCAGAACCTGGCCGAGGCAATCATTGCCATGCAGCGAAAGGATTTGATACCGGCGACGCGAGAGGTAGTTGACGAGGCGGCGCGGCTGCTGGGAGAAGGCCGGGAGATGGAGGCGCGGGCGCTCGTCGAGAAGGCGGAAGCTCTCGCGGCTCAAACGAACGGCGCGAACGGCACGAACGGAGCCGTGAACGTGTCTAAAGGCGCCGGCAGGGTGAAAGTTAGCCAAGGTTGGGCGCCACAGGGGATCGTTGCGCCGTTGGCGGCGAAACTGGCCGCCGGGTTCACCGATGTCCTCACGAATGTACTGGAGGATGTTCACCGCTACACAGGCGACCAGATCCAAGCCGTGGCCAATGCGCTCGACGAGCACATTCAGAACATGGAGGCCGCGCTCCGGCACGCGGCGGGAGTGGGAGAACGGCTCGAGCAGCTTGCTACGGAACACGAGGCGGACCTTCGGGTTGTACAGCAGGGACAAGAGGAACTGTGGAGCGCGGTGCGGGCGCTGCAGCACGCGGACCAGGAGCAGGTCGCGTCCATCACGCGTGTGTGCGCGGCGACCGAAGAGATCACCCATGAGTTTGGGCGTCACGTGGACGCCGTGGCTGCACGATTCGATCATGTCGATCAGCGGCTCTCTCTGCTCGACCGGCTGATGCAAGAAGTGCCGGCTCAGTTTTCGGGCGTCGCGTCGCGGCTCGACCGCCACACGGAAGCCCTCCGCGTTCTCGAACAGCGCCAAACGCAGCGGGTCTCGACGCTCAACCAGGTGCTCGAGTCGCTCGCCCGGTTGAAGGAAGAAGAGCCGGCCGAACTCGCCATGCCGGCGCTGGCGTGAGCCACCACCGCGCCGCGTAGCGACGGTTCCAAACAATCCGAATCAACGGAGGATTACGAACTCCGCCGCGCTATGCTCGTATCATGGCAGCGGCAGAAGAATCGAAACCTGCGCAGCAATCGCTCGAGGAGCGGCGGACGCGCGATCTCGAGTTGAGCGATTTCCTGCTGCGTCTTTGCCACGATTTGAGATCGCCGCTACGCGCGATTCGCGCGCACGCCGAATTGTTACGGAAAGGATCGGATGCCACGGCGGCACCCGATTCCGCACAACTGCTGGGCTTCATTATTTCGGGCGCCGAGAACATTCACTTGCTGGCGGACGGTCTTTCGACGTACTCGCTGGCGCTGCGGATCGACGCAGGTTCTTTCCATCCGGCGCAGGTGGACGTCCTGCTGCGCCTGACGCTGACGAAGCTCCGGAAGGAGTTGCAGGAATGCGCAGCGGAAGTCACCTACGATCCGCTTCCGCGAGTCTGGGGTAATCCGGACCGGCTGTCGAATGTTCTCGAAAGTCTGATTCTGAATGCCATACGCCATCGCGGAACGGCTGCGCCGCGGGTTCACCTCCAGGCGGATCAGAAGGAACACGAATGGGTGTTCAGTGTTCGCGACAACGGCCCGGGCATCGAACCCGCTCAACTGCAGCGCATCTTCAAACCGTTCGAGCGTCTGCGGGGGAAAGAGTCACCGGGTCCCGGCTTGGGTCTGGCAATCGCGCGCGAGGTTGTCGAGAGGCACGGGGGAAAAATCTGGGCTGAGTCTCAGGCGGGCAGCGGTTCTACCTTCTTTTTTACTTTGCCGGCACGGTAGCCGGCAGGCTCAGGCGCCCGCCGATTTCTCATCGTCTTCCTTTTCCCGGTAGGCGCGCAGCTTGTTGTAAAGCGTATGCAGTCCGATGTCCAGGATTTCAGCCGCGCGTTTGCGGTTGTGCTCGGTGTGCTTGAGCACGAGCTTGATATACGCTTCCTCGACTTCCTTCATGCGCGCGCCGACCGAGACCTGAAGGACGCCTTCGGCTTGGGGCGCAGCGCGTTCCGGCTGAGGGACCAGCGTGTTGGGCAGATGGCGTAACTGGACTTCGCCCTGGCCCGCCAGAATCACCGCCCGCTCTACGAAGTTGCGCAATTCGCGGACGTTGCCGGGCCAGGAGTACTCCTCGAACCGTTGCAGCACTTCGGGGCTCAGGTGCGTCACCCGGCAGCCATGTTTTTTGTTGAGGTCGCGGATGAGCGCGGCGCTGATCGGGCCGATATCCTGTTTACGTTCCCGCAGCGCCGGAAGCGAGATGTGGAAAACGTTCAATCGATAATACAGGTCTTCGCGAAGCAGCTTGTTTTGAATCGCCTTTTCCGGAGAGTGATTGGTAGCGGCGAGGACGCGGACCGAGATGGGAATATCGCTCGCACCGCCGAGGCGCCGCACTTTGGATTCCTCGATCACACGCAGAAGCTTGGCTTGAGTGCCGATCGGCATCTCGCCAATCTCGTCGAGCAGCAAAGTTCCGTTCTGAGCCCGCTCGAAGCAGCCGGCGCGCCGCTCGACCGCGCCGGTGAACGCGCCTTTCTCATGGCCGAACAACTCGCTCTCCATGAGGCTCTCCGGCAATGCAGCGCAATTGACCGCGATGAACGGGCCTCCAGCGCGAGGACTCAGGCGATGAATGGCGCGCGCGACCAGTTCCTTTCCGGTTCCGCTCTCTCCGGTGATCAGGACCGAGGCGGTGGTCGGCGCCACTTGCCGGATGAGCGAGAAGATCTGCCGCATGTGCGGCGAATCGCCGACGAGTTCCCCGAGTACTCCCTGGTAGCTGAGCTGGCGCGCGAGCAACTCGGTCTCTTCCACCAGTTGGTTCTGCTGAATGGCCCGTTCGAGCAGCGCGCGCAGCACGCCGGGTTGGACGGGCTTCTCCACGAACCAGAATGCTTTCAAGTCATGGACGATGGAGATTGCCTGCTCGATGCTACCGAAGCCGGTCAATACGATCGTGGGGGTCCGATCGCCGCGTGCGGAGAGCTCTTTGAGGAGTTCGACTCCGTCGCCGCAAGGCATGACGAGGTCGCTCAGGATCACGCTGGCTGGGAAAGAGGCGAGCTTGCGGAGCGCCTCCTGGCCGTCGGACGCCGTAGCCACCTGAAAACCGAGCGCGGCGACAATCTCCGCCAGGTCATTCCTCTGTTCGGCATCGTCTTCAACGATCAGAACGCGCGCAGAGATCCCGGGGCCGGTCACCTCGGACCATTCTACCTTCGAATCGGGCTTCCCGGCCATGGCGCCGGTGTTGGCTGGGTCTAAAGTATCAGCCGGCATGTTGAACACGGAGTTCACGAACGCGAGAGCGAAATGCCCGGTTCACCCGCGCGACCAGTTCGCGCATCTGCACGGGTTTATCGATCAGATGGGGTCCGCTCACGGGCATGTTGTAGAACCGGCTGACCTCAGTCCCTGTCAAACCGGAAACGAAGAGTACCTTCAGAGCGGGATCAATAGTGGATAAGGATTGCGCCAGCTCATATCCATTATTTCCCGGCAAAGCGATGGCCGTCAAAAGCATCGCGATCTTTCCGTGATATTGTTCATAAGTCCGCAAAGCCTGCCAGTAATCCGCAGCCTCCAGTACGGTATATCCTTCCGCCGCGAGGGCGCTTTGCATGGCGGCGCGGTCCACTGGATCGTCATCCACAACGAGAATTGTTTTATCCTGCTTTCTCCTTGGCATACGCCCGGTTGACTCCATCCATCAACTAACCGCATCGGCCGGAGGGTGGCCCGGGAGTGAGAAATAAAAGATCGAGCCGCGTCCGATTGCCGATTCCACCCAAATCTTGCCGCCGTGCCGCTGTACGATGCGATCGGCGACCGCGAGCCCCACGCCCGCGCCGGGATATTTTTCGTTGTGAGCCCGTCTGAACAGCTCAAAAATGCGCGTCTGATTTTTGGGATCGATACCGATGCCATTGTCCTGCACGCTGAGGACCCACATTCCATCGGACGGCTTCGCCGCAACATGCACCGTGGGGTGCGCCTCGCCGTGGAATTTAATCGCATTCTCCAACAGCGCCGTAAACATGTAGCTGATCTGGGCCGAATCGCCATACACCTCCGGAAGATGATCGGAAGTGACCTGCGCTCCGGTTTCATCGATCAAACCGCGGAGCGAGCAAATCGACGCGGCCAGCAGAGCGTTTACATCCGCGCGCGCGAATGAAGACTGGCGTCCGACGATCTGAGCGTATGTGCGAACGCCCGCAAGCAAATTCTGCAAGCGCGTCACCGAGCCTTGAAGGAGGTCGAAGACGGCTTGCGCGTCAGGGCCTATCCGGTCTCCGTACTGCTTGCGGAGCAGTTCCGCCAGAGAGCAGACCTGATTCGCAGGGCCGGCCAGGTCGTGAAGAGAACCATACGTTAAGAGAATTCCTGCTTCCTTGATGGCGGATGGCTGGCTCGCTCCGGCATCGGCCGGCATCACAGCCGCGTTCTTGGTTCCTGCATTCATAGATTATCCGGGGACTGCTCTGACGTTCACTATCCTGCCGCCCGGGTTCGGCTGGCACTCTCGCCTGCCACCGGCAATACGATACAGAAATGAGTGCCTTGGCCGGGAGCACTCTTGATTTCGATACCACCCCGATTGGTCCGGACAAAGCCCTGGACCGCCGCCAGTCCCAAGCCGCGTCCGGTGGATTTCGTTGTGAAAAACGGATCGAAGATCTTTTTTTGAATCTCCTGGTCCATGCCGCATCCGGTATCGCTTACTTCCAATGCAACATATTGACCCGGCGCAAGGCTGGGTTGAAACCCGTTGTGCACGGCGGACTCTGTATCGATATTTAGCGCTTTGGTGCAAACTCTCACCGAGCCGCCGCCTTTCCCGACGGCTTCGGCCGCGTTCATCACCAAATCAGTGACGACCTGGCGCATCTGCTCCTGGTCGGTCTCAATCGACGGAAGGTCCGGCTGGTTGTGGATTTCGAGATGGAGATTCTCCGGCAGCGATCTCCGGACGCGACTGCATGTCTCGCCAACCAGCTCACCCACGTCGACAGGCTCCACGAAGAAATTGGATTTACCGGCGTAGGCGAGCAGTTGCCGCGTCAAGTGCGCGGCGCGCTCCCCCGCATTGAGAACCTCGGATAACAGTTTCTGAGCCGGATGCGAGCCGGGCAGAGTGTCCATCGCGAGGCTGGCTCCACCCAGGATGGCAACCAGCAAATTATTGAAATCGTGTGCCACGCCGCCGGCCAACCGGCCGATGCTCTCCAGTTTTTGGCGTTGCAGCTTCTCGACTTCGAGTCGCTTTTGGTCTTCGATATCCGTGCAGGTGCCGAACCAACTGAGAGTCTCTCCGGTTGCCGGGTTTCGCAAGGGCACCGCCCGCACAAGATGCCACCGATAGCTCCCGTCCGTGGCCCGGCGCAGCCGGTGCTCAATTTCGAAGACGGTGTTGCCGTTGTCGCCCTGCTTCCATGCCGCGTAGGTTCGATCGCTGTCGTCGGGATGAAGCAGGTGATCCCAGCCGAAGCGCGTGGCCTGATCGAGCTGAAGGCCGGTGTATTCGAACCACCGCCGGTTGGCGTATTCCACGTGACCGTCGGCCGATGCATTCCAGACCATGTCCGGAATCGCCTCCAGCAAAACTTGATGCCGCCGTGCACTCTTCTGCAGCTCCGCTTGCTGGGCCTCGATTTGCCTCCGCATCCGCCCTTTTTCGACGGCATTAATAATGGTGTGTGAGAGAGTGTCGGCGGCGACACTCCCCTTCGGCAGATAGTCGGTTGCGCCGGCCTTCATGGCCCGGACCGCGAGTTCTTCGCCGCCGAAGGCCGTCAGCATGACAATCGCGGCGGGCGCCTCCTCGGATTGCGTGCCGAGCGACGTCAACACCTCCAGGCCGTCCTGGTCAGGCAGGTTGTAATCGAGCAAAATACAATCCGGGCCCCAGGATTTGGATTTCTCCAGGCCGTCCGCGGCCGAATCCGCCTCCGCAAATTCGAATTTCCACGTGGCCGACAGGCCGAGGCAGCGCTTGTAGATCTCGCGATCGGCGCGGTCATCGTCGATGATCAGAATGCGAATCGGCCGCTCAGGCACCATGGCTCGTTCTACGTCCATTCGCAGGCGAGTGGCCAATCTAACAAACCAGTGCCGATTGCGCCTGCGGAGTTCGTTTTCGTACGCTCAAGCGTCAAAAGCTCTTCGTCAAGTGAGGGAATCTCCGGTAGCATAGGTCGGTGGACTAGACCCACTCCGCTCAGTTGGACGAAAAAGTGCTTAAATCCGCAGTGTCTCTGTAAATGTTCTTACGCTATCAGTCTCCTCAGGGGCGGAAAGGTATCAGAGAGTCCAAATTCTGCATTGCGTGAATGCAGCATCTGCATCTGCCAGAATGCACGGAGCACTAATTTGACGAAAGCGAGCGGTCCGAATGCCGGAAATCCTTTTAGCCGAAGATAATCCCGCGGACGTTTACCTGATCCGGGAAGCGTTGAAGGAACACGGTATCGAATGTCCGGTTCATGTAGTGTGGGATGGCAAAGAGGTACTGCAGTTCATTGAAGAAGCCGGTTCGGCGGCGCACCGGCTGGGCCTGGTTATCCTGGACCTCAACCTACCGCGGCATGACGGAATCGAGGTCTTGCAGCGGCTCCGCGAGACTGCCGGCCTGTCCCACGTCCCGGTGGTGGTTCTAACGTCATCCGATTCGCCCCGCGACCGCGTCGTGGCCAGCGAATTCGGCGCGACTTGTTATCTCAGAAAGCCTTTTAGTTTAGAGCAATTCCTCAGTCTGGGGGGCGTCTTTAAAGACCTCCTTTCTTCCACCAACACCACAGCCGAGGGACAGTGAAGCGCACCGTAAGTAAAGAAACCCGCAAGGAGCCCATCATGAAATCCGAGCCCGTCGTTGACGCCCTCGATACCAGAACCCTTCTGAACACGCTGATCGCCTTCCGGGACGGCGATTTCTCGGTTCGGCTGCCGGTAGACCGGACCGGAGTCGAAGGTAAGATCGCCGACGTCTTGAACGATATTTTTAAGTTAAACGAGCGGATGGCGAGCGAGTTCTCCCGAATTAGCACGGCGGTCGGTAAGGAAGGCAAGATCAACCAGCGGGCGACTCTGGGAACGGTGTCGGGCGGGTGGCAGGATTGCGTTGAATCCGTCAATGAATTGATCGGCGACCTGGTGCAGCCGTCTACGGAAGTGGCGCGGGTGATTGGTTCGGTGGCGCAGGGCGATCTTTCGCAAACGATGGCGCTGGAGGTGGACGGCCGCTCGCTCAAGGGCGAGTTTTTGCACACCGCGCGCGTCGTGAACACGATGGTGGCGCAGTTGAACTCGTTCGCCTCCGAAGTGACGCGCGTGGCGCGTGAGGTCGGAAGCGAGGGCAAACTCGGCGGCCAGGCCGTCGTGAAAGACATGGGCGGTGTCTGGCGCGACCTGACCGATAGCGTGAACTCAATGGCGGGGAACCTGACGGCGCAGGTCCGCAACATCGCCGAGGTGACGACTGCGGTCGCGAACGGCGATCTTTCCCGCAAGATCACGGTGGATGTGCAGGGCGAAATTCTGGAGCTGAAGAACACGATCAACACGATGGTGGATCAGCTCAGCTCGTTCGCATCGGAAGTGACGCGTGTGGCGCGCGAAGTGGGAACGGAAGGCAAGCTCGGCGGCCAGGCGGAAGTGAAGGGCGTGGCGGGCGTTTGGAAGGATTTGACCGATAGTGTGAACTCGATGGCGGGCAACCTGACGGCGCAGGTGCGCAACATTGCCGAGGTGACGACGGCGGTGGCCCGCGGCGACTTGAGCCGCAAAATTACGGTCGATGTGCGCGGCGAAATTCTGGAGCTGAAGAACACGATCAACACGATGGTGGACCAGCTCAATGCGTTCGCGTCGGAAGTGACGCGCGTGGCGCGTGAAGTGGGAACGGAAGGCATTCTGGGCGGCCAGGCGGATGTGCGGGGCGTGGCGGGGACGTGGAAGGACTTGACCGATTCGGTCAAC
>DASXAK010000277.1:0-16551 GCA_036406715.1 Bryobacteraceae bacterium
CATAGCCCCATCATCTCACCCTGCTGAGTCTAACGATGGGCGGCGGATGGAGCCGAGGCTTGAACGTCTACTTACTTTTGACTTTTGACGTAGCTCGGGAACCTTTTACTTCTTCCTGATCAGACGGCACACGAAGTCCGCTCCACTGTTCGGCAAGTACGATCGAATTGGCGGGATTCTTCGGATCGTACCGCACAGAAACCGACCCAACGAGAACGAGCGGATCGGCAGGCAGGTACTCGTGCAGGTGAGTCAGGTCCTGCGAGGCGATGTACTCGACGCCGCGGACGCTGTAGGAATAAAAGAGAAGGTCGCCGCGAAACTCGGTGACGGTCGCATCCCCCATCTTGCCGCGAGCAACCAGCCCGGTGCGGCGCTGGCGTTCGCGCTCTTCCGGCGTGACGCGCGAGAGCTTCCACCTCCGGTATGCATAGAGTGAGCCGGCGATCACCAGCACGCCCGCGACAATGAAGATAACCTCTCTCACGTTCGCGAACGACAAAGCGTTCCACATTTCAGAAGACTAGTTATCCGGCGACGGGAGTTTCTTGAAAAACTTTGGCGTAGTCTTTCAAGAACTGATCCAACCCCTTATCGGTCAGCGGATGATTAAAGAGCATATCCAGGACCTTGAAAGGCATGGTCCCAATGTGCGCTCCAGCGGTGGCCGCTTCCACCACGTGAATCGGTGAGCGGAGCGAAGCCGCCAGAACTTGCGTCTTGAAGCCGTAATTCTTGTAGATCTGCACAATGCTGCGCACCAGATCCATTCCGGTGTAAGCTACGTCGTCCAGTCTGCCAACGAACGGGCTGATGAAATAAGCGCCCGCTTTGGCAGCCAACAGCGCTTGTGCGGGCGAAAAGCACAGCGTAACGTTGACGCGAATTCCTTCACTGCTCAGGGCGGAGGTAGCCCGGATGCCGTCGCGCGTGAGCGGGCATTTCACGACGATGTTTTTGTGGATCTTCGCCAGCTTCTTACCTTCGCCAAGCATGGCGGAGTATTCGGTGGCGACGACCTCGGCGCTGATATCGCCGTCGACAATGTCGCAGATTTTCCGAACTTGTTCGTCCAGAGGACGGCCCTCTTTGGCGATCAAAGTGGGGTTGGTCGTCACGCCGTCAACAATGCCCCAGGCCGCGCCTTTTTTCAGTTCATCGAGATTGGCTGTGTCGAGAAAAAACTTCACTCGCTTTCCCCTCCCGGGACTCAACGAAAATTATATCATCCCACTCGTCTAGAATAGGTAGTAGTGTCATCAAAAACCTTTTACATAGAGACATTTGGCTGTCAGATGAATGCGCACGATTCCGAAAAGGTTATCGGCACGCTCATCTCAAAAGGTTATAGCCAGGTAGCCACTCCCGAAGAAGCGGAACTCGTGCTTTATAACACGTGCAGCATCCGCGACAAGGCCGAGCAAAAAGTCTTCACCCGGCTGCAGAACTTCAAGCGCGAAGCCGGCAAAGGGAAAATTTTCGGAGTGCTGGGCTGCGTGGCGCAGCAGGAAGGCGAGAAGATCTTCGCGCGCGCGCCGCATGTCAGCCTGGTGGCGGGCTCGGCGAGCTATACGCGCCTGCCGGAGATGTTGGTCCAACTCGAAACGGGCAACCGGCGCGTCACTGGATTGAGCCTGGATACAGACGAGACGTTCGATACTCCTTTCACCCGACGCGATAATCCACACCGCGCCTACATCACGATCATCGAGGGCTGCGATAAATCTTGCGCGTATTGTGTTGTGCCGTTCACGCGCGGCCCCGAGCGCAGCCGCACGAGCGAGAGCGTCATGGCGGAAGCGCGCCGCCTCGCCGAGCAAGGCTACACGGACATCCAATTGCTGGGGCAGAACGTCAACAGCTACCGCGACCCGTCGCCGTCCGGCTGGAATTTTGCAACGTTGTTGGCGCGGGTGGCCGAAGTGCCGGGTATACGGCGCGTGCGCTACACCACCTCACACCCGCGAGATTTCGTGCGCGGCATTGTGGACGCGATGGACGCCAATCCCGTTCTCTGCGACCACGTGCACCTGCCGGTGCAATCGGGATCCAACCGCGTGCTCGCCGCCATGGACCGCCTTTACACGCGCGATGACTACATGCGGCGCATCGAGTGGATCAAGACCGCGAAGCGCAAATATTCCATCACCACCGACATCATCGTCGGCTTCCCCGGCGAGACCGAAGAGGATTTTCAGCAGACGCTCGATCTGCTCGACCACGTACAGTACGATTCGCTGTTCAGCTTCAAGTACTCGCCGCGCCCCAACACCGCCGCCCTCAACATGCCGGATGCAATTCCGGAAGAGGAAAAGCAGCGACGGCTCGCCATCCTCGTCGAAAAGCAGCGCGCGATCCAGATCCGCCTAAACGCGCAACGCCTCGGCGCCCTTCAAGAAGTGTTGGTCGAGGGCCGCCAGCAAGCCCTCGGGCAATGGATCGGCCGCACATCGGACAACCGCACCCTCAACTTCACGCATCCGGAAACCACTGAGAGCCTCGTCGGCAAGTATCTACAGGTACGAGTGACTCGGTCGGGGCCGAACTCGTTGGTGGGCGAAAGTGTATCTGTGGTGTAATAAAGGCGGGAGGGCGCCCATGGAAGTCGAGATGAAGATTCGCGGGCTCATGATGGATCCCGTGACCAACATGCCCATCGTTATCCTGCGCGATGTGCAAGGTAGCACGGTGCTTCCCATCTGGGTTGGCGTTTACGAGGCAAATGCCATCGCCCTGGAAATCGAAAAAGTCTCGACACCGCGTCCGATGACGCACGATCTTATCAAGAGCCTCCTGCTGGGATTGAATACTGGGCTGCGCAAAGTAGTCGTCAGCGAACTGAAGGACGACACGTTTTACGCCGTGATCTGGCTCGATCGCGACGGTGAACTGATCAGCGTGGACTCTCGCCCGAGCGACGCGCTTGCCCTCGCATTGCGACTGGATTGTCCGATTTACGTCGAAGAGAGTGTCCTCAAATCGTCGAAGCTGGCCTCCACGGTTTCCGACAAGGCCACCAACGACGAGCTGCGGCGGATGCTCGAAGGGCTCAACGACGAGGATTTCGGACGCTACAAAATGTGAGTCCGGAAATCGCCGACCGCCTCACGGGCCTCAACATCCAGATCCTTGCGGAAGCCAAGAAGCACTTCCTATTTGCGCGCGAGATGTACGTTGCGCTCGTGGAACGGACCGACGAGGGCTTCGGCTCGATCGGCAGCACCGGGGTCATGACCGAGACCGGTCTGGCTTACCTGGTGTGGCGCGGCGATCGCGCCGTGCTCGTGGGCAAATCCGGTGAACACCTTGCGGACCCCCAACAGGTGGAGGCGATTCGCCTCTTCTCCAATGATCTGAAGTCAGGACTCGGCCTCTAGCCGCCGAGCATGAAGAAAAGATTAAAGTCCGAGCTTTTTCTCACACCGCCGGTGTTTTCACGCTAGGGGATGACAGACCAGTCAAGTTCCCCCCGACTTCGACACGGAGGATAAGAAGGAAATGATGAAAACGATGATGCAGTGGACGTGTGTCCTGAGTCTGGCGGCCTCGAGTCTGACCGCTCAAAACGCCACTCCGGTGGTGCGTCTTCACCACCGAAGTTCCGGCATGGTCGGGATCGCCGGAGGACAAACCGCGCGTCTGAATTTGCTGAGCCCGGATCTGCCCGCACCGCTCGCGACGGGGGTGATGTGCTCGGCATCCGTCTCGTTCATTAACGCGCAAGGCACCGTACTGAAATCTGGAACCCTCACTGTGATTCCGGGCCAGAGTGTCCATATCGATCTGGACAGTGTCGCCGATCTGAAGTATGCGGTCAACGAACGGCACGAGATTCGGGCGACCATCCAGGTTCCTGTAGCGCCGCCACCATCCGGCTCGGCAACCGCGAATGTCCCGGTCTGCCGTTTGATTCCGACGCTCGAAATCTTCGACACTCTGACCGGACGGACGAGCGTGATTGTCGGTCACACTCATTTCGCGGCGGAGCGCCCCGAGCCCACACCCGCGGCGTCTCCGACTGCCACTTCGAACTGAATCGAGCTATAGCGCGCAAGCAAGCGGCCTCCTGTCCGGGCGCCGCTTGCTCGTGAGAGAGATTATTCGCCTGTGGATTCGCGCCGAACGCGCAAAACCTTGGACGTCGTGATGGGCACCCGATCCTCCACGACAAACAGCAGCCGCGCACCGCATTCGATTAAGCCGGAATCGAGTTTGCCGTGATTCAGGGAACCTTCCAGCCGGGCGGGCACAGGTTCGGGACAATATTGCGGGTGACCGGAAATCCGAACCGAGTCGCCGCCCAGGCATTCGATGCGGTAGTGGCGGGTTCGGGTTTCTACATCCAGTATCGAACCAGGCTCGAGGTGCTGGTAATCCAGGAGTTCCGCAGGTTGCTGCATAACATCCTTCCCATAACTAGTCAGTGCAATCGCGGGGCCACCCAGGGACGCGCTTTAAAATCAATAAAGTTATATGTCCGAACCACCCTTCGAAGCGCCAAATTGTCCATGGAAACTGCGCCGCCTGGCGCAGTCTGCTGGGCCGAATCGCACAAACGATGGCAGTTATCCCATTCGGTCGATGGCATCGGCGGCAACGCTGGTTCCCTCTTCGCAGCGCACTTTTTCCCCAACCTGGGCAGCCGCTTGCGCGTAGCAGGACCGGGTTATCAGATCTCGTACTCGCTTTTCAGCGCGTTGGGGCGAGTAGCGCGAGCGCGGAAGCACTTCGGCCGCCCCCAGGCGGCGAACGCGTTCCGCGTTGTCGAACTGATCGTGGGCAAATGGGACGATGAGCATCGGGCGGCCCGCGCGGAGCGCCTGCGCAGTGGTGCCTATGCCGCCTTGGTGCACGATCGCGGCCGCCCGTGCAAACAACTTCTCGTGTGGGGCATAGGGCACTTCGAGAATGTGGTCAGGCAACACCTCGGGCAGTCCTTGCGGGTGTGAGCCCGTAAGGAGGACGGCGCGCTGGCCGAGCCGCTGGATTGCGTCGAGGCTGTGCCGATAGAAATCGCCCGCGGTGCCCACCGCCGAAGATCCTAGCGTGAAAACAACCGGCGGCGGGCCGGCTTCGAGGAATTTCTCCAGTTCAGCCGATAGTGTGCCGTCACCGAAAAAGCAAAAGCCCGTGACGACGGTATGGCCCGGCCAATCGGGTTGCGGCGCGGCGAGCAACCGGGAGAATAGCGCCATCACGAGCGAGGGCGAATGCTGGCCCTCAAACAATGGATTCGCCCCTGGCTCGAGTCCCAATTCTGCGCGCAGCGCGAGAACCGGTCTCACCCAATTGAGACCCTGTTGTTTGCCGATGTTGATCCAAGCCCGCGCGAACTTCGGGCCGAGAAAATTCAACCGGCGCATCCAAGGAGCGGGTGCGACGACCGGCGGATCGTAAATCGACAGAAATGAGATTGGTGCGAGCACCGAGGACACCCAGCGCTTTCGAAGTTGCTGAGCGGCGATCACGGAGGCGAATGTGATCGGGTGGGTGACGATCAGATCGGCCCAGTTCGCGGCTTCGAAGGTGTCCTCATAGCTCTCGCGCACGATGGACGCCACATAGCGGACCACGCGCTCGCTGCCGCGCCTGGCGTCCATGACATACGCCAGCATTTCGCGGTCATCGAGCGACGCATCGGGGCGGACCGCGTGGAATCCCAGTCCAGCCGCCTCGACCTTGGCTTGATAACCAGCGCTAGTTGCGAGTGTTACCTCATGACCGCGCCGGCGCAACTCGGCGCCCAAAGCGAGATAAGGAAAGAGGTCACCATAAGAGCCGAACGTAGTGAGCAGAATTCGCACGCAAGCGGGGCGGTTCGATTATCCCATGGCTGACGCCTACTTCTAGGTCCTTGGTACTCCTATCCATCGCGGGACTCGGCGGCAATAATCGTCGAACTTCGCGCCCTCGCGCCGGCGCAGGTGAGGCTCTTCGATTTGCGTGACGACCAGGTGAAACAGAACCAGGAGCGCGGCGCCGTAAACCACCAGCGCGGCGGACCTGAAAACGAGAGCCTGTCCCCAGACAATGGAGAGGACCGAGAGGTACATCGGATTGCGCGAGTAGCGGAAGAGGCCACCGCGAACCAACGCCTTGGGTTCTTCGCCGACGGCGAAACGCAAACCGCGCGCGAAAAAGATCATCGGCGTGCCCCCAGCCGCTAGAAATTCGAAGAAGGCAGACAGGGCTGCCAGCGTTCCCGCCGCTACCAAAATCCAGCCGATTTGCCAGAACCCCGGTTCCAGGCTGCTATCGCCCAGCAGCCAGTGCGGAACCCATACCGCAATCGTTCCGGGAACCAGAACCGTGAATAGGAAGCCGCGGATCCACAACACGGGCGTCTCCGGCTTTACTATAGAAGCTTGTGACCGCCGAATCCACCGAGCGTCTGCACAAACAGCATTTCCTTGCTGGCGGCATGGCCGTGGTGCTGGCGATCGCGGCCGCCAAACTGGCGCTGCATTGGATCTTCAATAACCGCTACGGCTATTTCCGCGACGAATTCGACTACCTGGCGTGCGGCAACCATCCGGCATGGGGCTATGTCGATCAGCCGCCGCTCGTCCCGATACTCGCCAAACTCAGCCTCCTGCTGCTCGGGGATTCGCTGCGCGCGATTCGGTTCCTGCCCGCGCTCGCTTCGTCGGGGCTGGTGGTGCTGGCCGCATTGATTGCGCGCGAACTGGGCGGGCACCGGTTCGCATTGGCCTTAACGGCCGTCTGCATTCTGATCGCTCCGATGTACTTGTCCGACGGCAGTCTGCTCACCACGAATTGCCTGGAACCTCTGCTATGGATGGGCTGCGCTTATTGCGCGATTCTGGCCGTGAACCGGAATGATCCGCGGTATTGGTTGTGGTTCGGCGTGATCGCCGGCATCGGCCTCGAGGAAAAGTACTCCATTGCGGTGATGGGCTTCGGAATAGTGGCCGGGCTCCTGCTGACCGAGCAGCGGCGCGCGTTGGCCAGCCGGTGGATGTGGATGGGTGGCGCGGCGGCCTTTCTGATCGTTCTGCCCAACCTGATCTGGAACCTTGAGAACCAATGGCCGTTCGTTCAGCTCATGCGCAACATCAAATCGAGTGGACGCGATGTTTTGGTTGGGCCCGGCGCCTACTTCGCGCAGCAGATTCTGCTCATGCACCCGCTGACCGCGCCGATCTGGATCGCCGGCCTGGTCGCTTTGCTCGTCATGCCGCGCTTCAAACGCTACCGCATGCTCGGGTGGTGCTACCTGGCGGCGTTTGCCGCCTTCGTGCTGCTGAAGGGCAAGAACTATTACCTGGCGCCGATTTATCCGATGTTGATGGCCGCTGGCGCGGTGGTAATTGAGCGCGCGATCGTGCACTCCCGGCGGGTCTGGTGGAACGCCGCCATCCTCGGCGTGCTGCTCGCGGGCGGCGCGTGGCTAGCGCCCATCACGATTCCCGTTCTGCCCGTTGAGCAGTTGCTTTCGTACCTGAACAGTCTCCCGTTCGAGGTGCCGCGCAGCGAAAAGAGCCATATGTCGGCCGCCTTGCCGCAACATTACGCGGACCAGTTCGGATGGGAAGAGATGGTCGCCGTGGTCGGACAGACATGGAACCGGCTCCCGCCGAACGAGCGCGGGAGCTGCGGCGTTTTCGCCCAAAATTACGGAGAGGCCGGCGCGGTCGATTTTTTCGGGCGTCGTTATGGCCTGCCGCCTGCGCTCAGCGGACATCAGACTTATTATCTGTGGGGGCCTCGCGGATATTCGGGCAACTGCCTGATCGTGGTGGCGGATCGTCAAGCCACTCTGGAGCGGCTCTTCGATCGCGTCGAGCTGGCCGGCCGGTCCGACAATCCCTACGCCCTGGAGCGCAACATTCCGGTCTATGTCTGCCGCGGCGCAAAATTCGGAACGCTGGCCGAGCTTTGGCCGAGGCTGAAAGTCTGGGACTGATTTTCAGCGTTTGACGGCGCCTGTCAGCGGAGTCTCGCGGAAGGAACCGCCCACAAAGAAGCGATACTCCCCGGCGAGCAACTCCCAATCGTCCTTCTGCTCGTTGAAAATCGACAGGAATTTCGGGTCGAGCCGCAGCGTGACCGTCTTGGATTCTCCCGCTCCGAGCGGGATCTTTTCCCAGGCCACGAGACGCCTCGGTTCTTTCGCAGCTTCCGGTAGAGCGGCGTAAACCTGCGCGACCTCCGCGCCGGCCCGCTCACCGGTATTCCGAACGGTAAAGGAAACACTATCGATCGCCGTCCGCAGGCCGGAATAGGCGAACGACGTATACGACAGGCCGTGACCGAACCAGAACAAGGGTTCTTTGTTCTCGGCGTCGAACCATTTATACCCGACCTTCACGCCCTCGGTGTAATCGATATCGAAAGCCGGCAGTTGCGCGTCACGTCCGTTGCCCGGCGGTAACAGTTCGATCCCGGGGACTCTTGGATGTGAAAGATCCTGGTCGGATTTCGCAAATGTAGCGGGCAGCTTCGCCGACGGATTGACGTCGCCGAACAGAATGTTTGCGAGAGCTTCGCCGCCGCGGATGCCGGGATACCAGATCTCAATGGCGGCGCCCACCTGCCCGATCCACGGCATGGCAGCAGGACCGCCGGTTTCCAGCACCACAATCGTGCGCGGATTGGCGATTGAGACGGCGCGTACGAGTTGGTCTTGATTGTCGGGCAGCGTCAGGGTGTGCAGATCGTAGCCCTCACTCGCCGGCTGATTGACGAACACGACGGCTATTTCGGCGGACTTGGCTAGCCGGGCAGCGCCCGCCGCATCCGTTCCATCGTGAAAATCCACCTTAGCGTTGGGCGCCTTGGCGCGAATGGCTTTCAGCGGTGACGACGGAAACCATACCGGGCCTTTGCCGTAGACGCTGGGGGCGCCGCCCGGCGGGTCTACCTGCGCAGACCCGCCGCCCGACAGCACGCTCGTATCGGCGTGCGACCCGATGACCGCGATCGACTTCACACGCGCCGCACTGAGCGGCAGCAGCCCATTCGCATTCTTCACCAGAACCGACCCCTGCTCGGCAATCCTCTGCGCCACCTCCGCGCCGCCAAACGGGTCCACTACCCGTCCAAGCGGCGGATCGTCAATAATCCCCGACGCGAACTCCGTGCGCAAAATTCGGTGCACCATGTCGTCGAGCCGCGCCATCGGAACCGCACCGCTCTCGACGGCTTTTTTCAAAGGGTCGCCCAGATAAACCTCTCCGGGCTCCTCATTGTCGAGGCCGGCCAATACGCCTTTGGTGGTGCTATGCGTGCCGCCCCAATCGGAAATGACGAATCCCTTAAAACCCCAGGCCTTCTTCAGAAGTTCGTTCAGAAGATAGCTGTTCTCGCACGCCCAGTCGCCGTTCAGCTTGTTATAGGAGCACATGACCATGCCCGGTTCGCCTTCGATAACGGCGATCTCGAACGCCAGCAAGTCGGTCTCCCGCATTACGCGCTTGCCGAGTCTCACATTGCCGATGTTGCGCCCGGTTTCCTGGTCGTTGAAGGCGTAGTGCTTCACGTCGCCGACAATCTTCTGCTCCTGCAAACCGCGGATGAACTGAGCGACCATCTTGCCGGCGAGAATCGGATCTTCCCCTTGGTATTCGAAATTGCGGCCATTGCGCGGTTCGCGCATGATGTCGACGCCGCCGCCGAGCGAGACGTTATATTGCTGGTCGCGCAATTCACGGCCGATGAGAGCCCCGTATTCGTGAGCCAGCGTCAAATCCCAGGTAGCCGTTTCGGCCAGCGTAGAAGGCAGCAGCGTGGCGTAGCGGCCCCTGGCTGCCGCGGCGCGAACACCCACTGCGGAGTCTGCCAATTGCAGGTCGGGAAGACCGAGCCGCGGAATCCCGGAGATCATACCGGCGCCGCCATTGGACCGTGCCGTAGCGGCCTCGAGCCGTCCGGTGCCGTGGACCAGCGTGATTTTCTCGTCCAGCGTCATCCGCGCGAGGACGAGATCTGCGCGTTGATCGGGCGAAAGACTCCGATCCATCCACGGACCGGCCGGTCTGGGCTGCGAAGGCTGCGCCACGACCGGCGCCAGGGCCAGGGCGGCAAACAAGCTGGCTCGCCGCAGCGCCCGAAATTGCTCTTTCATGCCCTCAGCGTATCTCTCTTTGAGGGCTTGCGAGGCGGGCGGCGATGATAAGATCACCTGTACCGTGCGGATCGTCCCGGCGAGCGACGCCTCGCTCCTTGTCTCCTTCGGCAACGAGATCTCGCTCGAAACCCACCGGCAGGTTCTACGCCTCATGCGCGCGTTGGCCGAACCGAGTCCCGGAATCCGCAACCTGCATCCTGCGTTCGCCTCTGTGCTGATCGATTTCGATCCGCGGCGGCGCACTCACGCCGAAATCGAATCATGGATCCGGGAACGAATCGCCGCTTCGGCCGATGCGCCTGAGACGGAAAGCCGGCTTATAGAAATTCCGGTGTGCTACGGCGGCTCGTTCGGCCCGGATCTTGAGGACGTCGCACGCCACACCGGCTTGGCTCCCGAGCGCGTCATCGAACTGCATGCCTCGGTCGATTACCGCGTCTACTTCCTGGGATTTTCGCCGGGGTTTCCCTACCTGGGAGGGATGCCCGCGGAACTCGCGACCCCGCGGCTCCCGGCGCCTCGCAAACGGGTGCCTGCAGGCAGCGTCGCAATTGGCGGCGCGCAGACCGGTGTCTATTCCATCGAGTCTCCCGGCGGGTGGCGGCTCATCGGACGGACCGCCCTCCGACTGTTCGACTCAAAGGCCGATCCACCGGCCGTGTTGCAGATGGGCGACCGGGTCCGATTCGTCCCGGTTCGGGAGTTGCGCGATTGAACGCGATCCGGGTGATCCGGCCGGGCTTCCAAACCACTGTGCAGGATTTGGGGCGGTTCGGCTATGCACACCACGGCGTATCGGCCTCCGGCGCCGCCGATTCGGCTGCGTTGCGCGCCGCGAATCTTCTGGTCGGCAACGTCGAAAACGCGCCCGCGTTGGAAATGACGCTGGTCGGCGGAGCGTTTGAGTTTGACAGCGACACGGTGATCGCGTTGGCCGGCTCGGATTTTCAGGCGGCGTTGCCGTTGTGGACCGCGGTCGAGTTCAAGGCCGGCACGGTGGTCCGCTTCGGCGCTTCGCAATCGGGCGCGCGCTGCTATCTCGCCGTGCGTGGCGGCATCCATGTACCGAGTGTCCTGGGCAGCACATCGACACATCTGCTGACCGGAATGGGAGGCGGCGCCCTGCGCGCCGGCGACATTCTGAAGATAGGTAAAGCCGCCGTTCGCAATCCGCGGCGCGAGCCCACGCGCCCGCCCAAAATGCCCGCAAATTTGTTGCGCGTGACGGCTGGACCGCAGGCGGATTGGTTCGGCGACGACCTGTACCAGGGGTCTTACGTCGTGCAGGAGGAATCCAACCGCATGGGCCTGCGGCTCCGCGGCCCAGCGATCCCAAGTCCAGCCGGCACGATGCTGACCGAGGGTGTTCCGCTGGGAGCGATCCAGATCCCGCCGGACGGCCAGCCGATCCTCCTCTTCGTGGAACACCAGACCACCGGCGGCTATCCCAAGCCGGCCAACGTGATCTCTGCCGACCTGTCCCGCGTGGGCCAATTGCGCCCGCGAGATGAAGTCCGCTTCGAACTCGTTACCATCGACCAGGCACTCTCCCTCTTGCGCGCGCAGGAGCAATGGCTGTATTCGTTGATATGACGATGGACTTGAACTGCGACATGGGAGAACTCCCGGACGCTGCCCACGAAGCGGCCCTGATGCAGTACATTACCTCGGCCAATATTGCCTGCGGCGGCCACGCCGGCGACGAGGCGACCATGGAGCGCACGGCGCGGCTGGCGATCGAGCGCGGTATACGCACCGGCGCGCATCCGAGCTATCCCGATCGGGCAAACTTCGGGCGCTTCGAAATGGTGCTCGCCGATGACGAGATCGAACGCACGGTTCGCGAGCAGATTGAACGCCTGGAGAACGTGGTCCGGGGGCTCGGTGCCAGCATCACGCACGTGAAGCCCCATGGAGCGCTGTACAACGTCGCGGCCCGGGATGAGCGTGTCGCGCGCGCCATCGGCCGCGCCATCGCCGCCTGGAAGCCGGATACTCCGCTGTTCGGCCTTTTGGGTTCACCGTGCCTCGAATGGTGGCGCGGCATGGGCCTAAACACTACCGCAGAAGCGTTCGCCGACCGGCGCTACGAACCCGATGGCTCGTTGCGCTCCCGGAAGTTCCCTGACGCTCTCATCACCGATCCCAAGGAAGCCGCCGCTCAAGCCGCGCGGTTCGCTCGCGAGGGCAAAGCCCAAACTTTGTGCGTCCACGGCGATACGCCGGGGGCGGTCGAAATCCTGAAAGCCTGTCGCGCCGAGCTATAGGGTGGCGCAGGTCTCCGGCCGAACCTCTGACTCAGGACTTTAGCCTCACGGCAATTTCCCCGCCAGAACCGCGTGCATGAGGACCGACACGTGTACCGACAACGCGAATTCCCCGGCTCGCGTTGCGCGCCACAGCTCGTCGATTGTCCAAGCCAAGACCTCGATTCCGGGCTCCGGCACGTGACCTGTGACGGGCCGCGCCCCGGTCGCCGCGCAAGCCCAGATCCGATTGTTCATGCGCCCGCTATCGACGTACATCGGCCCGAGCACCTCGGCATCTGCGACCGCGTAGCCGGTTTCCTCGCGTAGCTCGCGACACGCGCTTTCGGCCGCCGTTTCACCAGGATCGATGAGGCCGCTCGGCAATTCCAACGTGTACCGTTCCACCGCCGGCCGGTACTGTCGCACCACCAGGACGCGCTGCTCGTCGGTGAGCGCCACCACGGCCGAATAGTCCGGCAGGCGCAGCGAGTAATACGGCGCCTCGTCCGGCTGCATGGTCTTACCCACCACCTCGAACCACGGCGTGGCGAATGCCACTTCAGTCTTGAGAGGCTTCACGACAGCCGGCCTCCGAACCGGTGCTCAATTCCGATGCGGAGAATGTCGCGGACATTCCGCAAGTTGCCGGATACCAGGTTGAGGCGGCTGTCGGCGTCGTCGCGCCATCGGATCGGCACCTGCCGCACCCGGTATCCCAGCCGCCGCGCGAGCGCCAGGATTTCGACATCGAACATGTAATTGTCAATCTTCTGCCGCCGGAACAGCTCCTTGGCCGCCGCGGCCTGGAAGAATTTGAACCCGCACTGCGTGTCGGTGATTCCGGGAAGCCCCACTGCCGATTGCATGAACCAATAGAACCCGCGGCTGCCGAGCCGGCGATAGAGCGGCTGTGGCCGCTCGATCTGCGCCGCTCCACGGCGGGTACCGATCACGACTTCGATTCCCTCCCCCAGCAACGGGCGAAATTTCTCATATTCTTCGATAGGCACTTTGTTATCGGCGTCGGCGTATCCGATGATCGCACCGGAAGCCAGCGCGACGGCTTCGCGGATGCCGCGCCCTTTTCCCCGCCGCCGCTCATTCCCGAGCGCCTGTAGCCCCGGATCTCCGCGCGCCAGATCGCGAACGATTTCCCGCGTGCCATCGGACCCGTCCGCCGCGACGATGATTTCATAGCGCAGCCGCGCATCGCTGAAATACTGGACCGCTTCGCGGATCGTATTTGGAATTACGCGCGCTTCGTTATAAGCCGGGAGGATCAGGCTGATATGGGGTTGCGAGGCCACCGCTCATTGTAACGTCGCCGGGCCGTCTCACTTCGGCAGGCGGCGAACCCAGTCGAGGATCGCGTCAGAAACCGCGCGCGGCTGCTCGATGATGATGGCGTGCGCGGCATGCTCGATTCGGACCACTGTGACGCGCTTGGCCCCAAACTCATCGACCAGTTCAGTCGAACTGGCGGGCGGCTTGTATGGATCTTCCGCGCCTTGGATGTCGAGCAGCGGCACAGTCCCGCCTGCATAGTATTCCTTCTGCGGCGTGGAATCGCGCGCGATCACTTCGGCGTCGCGGACGCTGGAGTGAAATCCGGTGAGCCAGATTCTCGCATCATTCCCTTTCGCGAAGAACACTTTCTTGAGCGCATCCAGGCGCGCCGGCTCGGGCTGCGACGGGTCGCTGGCTACCGCAACGGCGCGCTGCACCGCCGGATCCGGCGTCTTCTGCGCCGCGCCGATCAGAATCACGGCGCGCGTCAGCTTGGGGTAATCGACCGCGGTCATCTTGGCGACGAAGTGGCCGAACGCGTGGCCTGCGAGGATTGCTGATCCGGCGTTCTCATGCTCGATGACCGCCGCGACATCGCGCGCGTAATCGTGGAGCGTGATGTTCTTCATCGGCCCCGTGCTCCGGCCGTAACCGCGTGGCTGCGGACGCAGCACGCGCAGCCCTCCGGCGGCAAGCTGCTCCGCAACCGGATCGAACTCTTCCGAATCGCGGCCGAGCGAAGGCAGCAGTACGAGCAGCGGGCCGCGCCCTTCCGCGATCAGATCGATCGTGACATTGTCGTGGCGAATCACTTCGCGGGTTCGCTGAGCCATAACAAGCGGAGTTGCGAGCAAAAGCGCTGCGATGAGCTGATTCATGCGAGACCTTCTATCTTATACACTGTTGAGAACATGAATCGAGCTGCCAGTCTGCTGTTGTTCGCGATCCTCGCCGCTGCGTCCGGCCGCACGCCGGCTACCCGGGACTTCTTCTATGTCGGCGGCAAGTACACCGGCGCGCCGGGGCATGAGGTGATGGCCGGGCAGATGTACGTGGAGGTGCTGCGGCCGCAGCGCGTCACGCAAAAATACCCGCTCGTTTTCTTTCACGGGAATTGGCAAACCTCGACCAACTGGATGGGCACGCCCGACGGGCGCCCGGGTTGGGCCGATTATTTCCTGGAGCAAGGATATGTCGTCTACATGGCGGATCAGCCGGCACGCGGAAAATCGGCGTGGCACAGTTCGGTCAACGGTCCACTGAGTGGACTCTCGATCGCCGATACCGAGCAACGGTTCACGGCCTCGGAAGTGAACGGCACGTGGCCGCAGGCCAAAAAGCACACCCAGTGGCCGGGCGACGGGCCCAAAAAAGGACAAAAGGGCGATCCCGTCTTCGACGCGTTTTTTGCGACCCAGGTGGAAAGCTTGACCAGCGCCGCGGAAACCGAGACGCTCATCCAGGCGGCCGGCTCGGCTCTGCTCGATAAAATTGGCGCGGCGATCCTGGTGACGCATTCGCAATCGGGCTCCTTCGGATGGCTGCTAGCCGACAGTCGTCCGAAAGCGGTAAAAGCAATCGTCGCCGTCGAGCCGTCCGGCCCGCCGTTTCGGAATGCCGTCACGAACGAAGAAAAGAACCGCCCCTGGGGACTCACGGATATCCCTCTGACCTACGATCCGCCTGCGAAGACCGCAAACGACCTGGCGCCGGTGCACGAAGCGAAAGCGGATGGCCCCGGTCTGACCGCATGTTGGAAACAGGCGGATCCGCCGCGCCGCCTTTCCCATTTGCAAGGCATTCCGATCGCGATCGTTACTTCAGAATCGTCCTATCATTCCGTCTATGATCAATGCACGTCGCAGTATCTGACCCAGGCGGGCGTACCGAATACGTTTTGGCGCTTAGAGGACCAGGGCATTCACGGAAACGGCCACATGATGATGCTCGAGAAGAACAGTCTCGAAGTCGCCGCGCTTCTCCATAAGTGGATTTCCACCCACGTTCGCTAAGCCGTAGCGCAGGTTTCCGACCTGCCAAGCGACCGCGCTAATCAATCGATTCGATCCGCCCGTCCCGCAAATGGACCCGCGCGTCGGCGATGGCAGCGGCTTCCGCGCTGTGGGTCGCCAGCAAGACCGTCGCCCCGAAGCGCGTCGCGCTCTCGCGCAGCAAGGCCAGAACCTGGTCGCCGCTGGCGGTATCCAGGTTTCCCGTAGGCTCGTCCGCCAGCAATAGCTCCGGACGATGGATGAGCGCCCGCGCGATCGCCACTCGCTGCATCTGGCCGCCCGACAGTTGATACGGCATCGACTCCGCCTTCTCTTCCAATTCGACCCAGCGCAGCCGGTCGCGCGCCGCATCCCGCGCGCCCGACGCCCCTGCGAGCAGCAGGGGCAGTTCCACGTTCTCCGCAACCGTCAATGTGGGCAGCAACTGAAAGAACTGGAAGACAAATCCGACGCGGCGGCGGCGCAACGCAGTAAGCTCCGATTCCGACAGCAAGGACGTAGAGCGGCCGTCGATCAGCACTTCACCCGCGGTCGGAAAGTCCATTGCCCCCGCCAGGTTGAGCAGCGTAGTCTTCCCGCAGCCCGACCGCCCGACCAGGGCGGTCACCGTCCCGGAAACGAGCGCCAGTGAGATATCGCGCAAAACCTCGACCGGCTGGCCGCCGTTCCGGTAGGTTTTCGAGACCCGGCGCAGCTCGAGGCGAGGCGTCATTCCCTCATTCTAAAGGTCGTTAACACACGAGAAAAATTCTTGTCGTGTGTCGATTTTGGGCCGGCTCGCTCGTCATACTTATGAGGAGAAGCAAATGCCTGTACTGGAATCCACTGATCTCGACCGAGCACGTGAGTATTTCGACCGCACTTTTCATTCGATCATGAAGGTCACGAACGGCTTGTCGGAACCTCAATGGAG
>DASXAK010000278.1:0-16852 GCA_036406715.1 Bryobacteraceae bacterium
TGGCTTCCGGCCCCCAGAAGACATCCTCCGACGGCTCCCAGACATCCTCGCGCCCGCCGCCGAAACCGAAGGTCTTGAAGCCCATCGACTCCAGCGCGACGTTTCCGGCGAGAATCATAAGGTCGGCCCAGGAGATTTTCGTGCCATACTTCTGCTTGATGGGCCACAACAGCCGGCGCGCCTTATCAAGGTTGACATTGTCCGGCCAGCTATTGAGGGGCGCAAAGCGTTGCTCACCCGACCCGGCCCCGCCGCGGCCGTCGGCGATGCGGTACGTACCGGCGCTGTGCCACGCCATGCGGATGAACAACGGCCCATAGTGGCCGAAGTCGGCGGGCCACCACGGCTGCGAGTCTGTCATCAAGGCATGGAGGTCCTGCACGACCGCATTGAGATCGAGGCTCTTGAATTCTTTGGCGTAATTGAACCGCCTGTCCATCGGATCGGACAGCGGCGAATGCTGGTGCAGGATCTTCAGGTTCAACTGGTTCGGCCACCAGTCCGCATTCGTCAGAGCTCCAGCGACTGTGTGCCTGACGGGGCATTTGGTTTCGGGTGACAAGTCTATTCCTCCTCAAGAATTACTCAAAAAAATAGCGGCGAGCCGCGCCGCGATTATGATGCGCGGCATTCATCCAGCGTCAACGCGCCGGCGACACTTAACGGGAAATGTGCCGCGGCGCACACTTACTGCAGAGTCCCCGGAAAATGAGTTCGCATTCGCGAAGGACCCGCTTACCGAGGGAGCCCGAGGCCGGCCTGGGAACGTCGTACCACTCGATATCCTCTACGTTGCCGCAGCGGTCGCAGATGAAGTGGTGGTGCCGCATGCCTTTCGCGTCGAATCGCGCGGCGCGCCCTTCGACGGCCACTTCCCGCACCAGACCCGCCTGCACCAAGTCCCGCAAATTGTTATAAGTGGTCGCCCGGGAACAGCGCGGATCCACACGATTCACGGCCTCGAAAATTTCCGCCGCCGTGGGATGCCGATTTTGTTCCATCAGGAATGCCATGACCGCGTAACGCTGCGGCGTACACCGCAGGCCGCCGTCCTGTAAGGACCGCTTGATTGCCTCGGCATCCATGAAATTTTAGATTATATCTAACATGACATCTTGTCAAGACTCATATTGAGTTGCTGGGGCGCGCAGAAAACTGGCGGAGGCTCGGCTCAGATTTCCAGTTTCGCGGTGCTGTCGCCGAATTGGCCCTGGGGAACGCCGAACTTGTCGAGCAGAGCAAGCATCAGGTTCGCCATGTGCGTGTGCGGCTCGAATTTCAAATGGCGTCCACCTTGCAAGCGGCCCGACGCACCGCCCGCCACGATGATTGGCAACGGGTCGTGATCGTGCTGGTTGCCATTGCTCATGCTGCTGCCGTACAGGACCACCGAGTGGTCGAGTAGGTTGACGTCGCCGTCTTTCGCGGCGTGCAGCTTGTCAAGGAAATAGGCGAGCATCTTCACGTGATACTGATTGATGAGCGCGAACTTGTCCATGTTGGCGCGCACATTGGAGTGGTGCGATGCCGTGTGGAAGCCGTCGCGCACGCCGCTCCCGGGAAACGTCGTGCCGCTGGTGTCGCGAGCATACATGAGGGTCGAAATGCGCGTGATCTCGGCACGATAAGCCAGCACCTGGAGGTCGAACATCAGCTTGATGTGATCTTCGAACGCCTCGGGAATGCCCACTGGAGCTTCGGGTATCTCGACGTTGTTGGCAGACTGCTCAGTAGCCTTCTGAATGCGGCGCTCGATCTCGCGGATGTCGTCGAGATACTCGGTGAGGCGGACGCGGTCGCTCGGATCGAGCTTGCCCTGGAGCCGCGCTACTTTGTCGGTGACGGAATCGAGAATGCTGCCGTCCTGTTTTTTTCGCGAGAGGCGCTGCTCGGCGTTGGTGCCGTCGCCGAAGAGCCGCTCGAACACCACTTGCGGGCTGTTCTCCATGGGCAGTGGCAGCGTCGCGTTCTTCCAGGAGATGGTGTTGAAGTAGGCGCAGCCGTAGCCGGAGCCGCAATTTAAGGCGACTTCTTCGAGGGCGAGTTCAATTGACGGCAGCGGTGTGTCCTGGCCAATGTGCTGCGCGAGCACCTGATCGATCGTCGTGCCCGCGTGTACCGAACCTTTCTCTGGATGCGCGCCACTGAGGAAGACGGCGGCGGAGCGCGCGTGATCGGCGCCGGCATCCGAACCGACGCCCCCGGCCTGCGGATGGGCGAGATTGCTCACGATGTTGATGCGGTCGCGGAGCTTCTCGAGAGGCTTGAGGCTTTCCGTGAACTCGAAACCCGAGCCTTCCTGGGCGGGAGTCCACTTGTCCATCGTGGCGCCATGCGGGATGTAGATGCCGCAGAAGCGGCTCTTGGGCACAGCCGCAGTCTTGCCGAGCGGCGTCTGCGCGGGAACCATTGAATCCAGCAACGGGAGAGCGAGCGTGACGCCCATGCCTCGGAGGAAGGTGCGGCGCGGCAGATGTTTTTTCGTGAGGAAGGTCATGGTTTCATCTCTAATTTGGCTTGAGTCGGCAGGCTGGAGGCCTGCCCAACGGATTCTTTCACGCGCATTTGGAACGGCGCGCTCTTGACGATTCCCAGCACTAGTTCGGAAAAGCGGTACCGGTCCGGCGCGGCTTCGCGCATCACTGCACGGACCACCGGCATGTCATAGTATTTCGTCTCGCGGCCTACTCCGTACATCAGCAACTTCTCGGTAATCGTGCCGACGAAGGCTTCGGGCCGCCCAAGCAGCGCCTGGCGCAGACTCGACGGGCTGTCGATCGGCGTGCCGTCGACGAGCTGGCCGGACGCATCGATCTTGGCGCCGGAATCCGCGTCACGCCAGCGGCCCATGCCGTCGAAGTTCTCGAGCGCCAGTCCGATGGGGTCCATAATCTTGTGGCAGCCGGCGCACAACGGGTTGGCGCGATGCTCCTGCATGCGCTCGCGTACGGAAGTGGCCACCGTCCCGCCGGAATTTTCTTTGAGCGGCGGTACGTTGGGCGGCGGAAGCGGCGGCGGGCTACCCAGCAGATTTTCCAGGACCCACTTGCCGCGCTGCACGGGCGACGTGCGATTCGCATTGGAGGTGACCAGCAGAAAACTTCCCTGGCCCAGCAGGCCGCGGCGGGCATCGGCGGGAACCGGGACGCGCCGGAAGTCCGGGCCGTAGACGCCGGGGATACCGTAATTCTTCGCCAGGCGTTCGTTGACGAACGTGTAATCGGCGCTGAGCAGGTCGAGCACGGAGCGGTCCTCGCGCGCCACGCTTTCAAACAGCATTTCGGTTTCGCGCTGGAACGCCTGTCGAAGATTGTCGTCGAAATCGGGATACTCGCGCCCGTCGGGGTTTGCGTTCTTCAGGTCTCTCAGATAGAGCCACTGTTCCGCAAAGTTCGTCACCAGCGCCCGAGCGCGGGGATCGGCCAGCATCCGGCGCGTCTGCCGCTCGAGCACGGCCGCCTCGTGCAGCTTATTCTGAATGGCCAGGTTCAGTAACTCTTCGTCGGGAATGCTCGACCAAAGAAAGAATGAGAGACGGGAAGCCAGCTCCGTATCGCTGATGCGATACGGCTGGCCGGCCGGCACGGCGGCCGGCGGAGGCTCGAAGCGGAAGATAAATTCCGGGTCCGCCAGGATGCGGCGCAACGCCATTTCGATTCCAGCTTCGAAGCGGCCGGTGCGATTTCGTTCCCGCTGGTAGAAGCTGAGCAGGGATTCCAGATCGGAATCAGCGGGAACTCGACGAAATGCCCGGCGCACCAAATTGGAAATAATACGGCGGGCGCAGGGGACTTCTTCCGCGCCATTCGCAGGCTGGCACACGAAAATATGGCTCCGGCTGGGCGTATCACCCGAGCCGGTCGCCTTGTAAGGGCCGGTGATATCGACGCGCGCCAGGTGCGGGACCGTGTCGTATCCATACTGCATCCCGATGTTCGAATCGAACGTGCTGTTCATCGGACGGTGGACGAGGTCCTCAATGGCGGCGTGGTTCTTCTGCAGAAAAGCCACGCCCATAGTCTGCGGCCCGGCTTTGACCTGAAGAGGGAACTCGAGATGGATATCCGGGCTCATTTTGACGCGCTCTTCCCTGGTGTCGCTGAGCGGCGCCAGAGGAAACGGCTTTCCCGGAATCTCGCGCATGAAGAACATCGCGACTTCGTCCAGCTTGTACAGCTTGACGCGCTCTCCATTGAGGGTGACTTCGAGCTCCTGGCCCTCGGCGCCTTCGCCGAACACCTGCCCGAAGCTGAGCTTGGCAAGCGAAAGCTTAATCTTGTATTCGCCGTCGAGCGGGAAGTTATGGCGGATCACTGTACCGCCGCGCGTTCCAGGCGGCAGTCCTTCCAGGGTAGCGGTCTGCGATAGATCGCCTTTGACGGTGTACGTGACGTCGAGCGGCGCGGTTTCCGGATCGCCAACCGCCAGGCGGCTGATCTTCGCGGCTGCGGCGACGTAGCGCTCGAGCAGCGCCGGAGAAACTCCCAGCACGTCGGCGATGTTGTCGAAACCGCCGCTCGAATCGTCGGCAGGCAGTAGAGTAGTCGGATCCACATCGACCGCGATGAGGTCGCGAATCGCGTTGGCGTACTCGGCGCGATTCATGCGATGCAGCGGCGCGCGGCCGGGGTTGGGATTGGCGGCCGCAGCATGATCGAGCGCGGTTTCCACAGAAGCCGCGAAGGCATCGAGCGCGGCGCGATCCGGGCGGCGTGCGCCCGCCGGTGGCATCATGCCGGCGCGCACTTTGCGGACAACTTTCTCCCAAGTTTCCGCGTGCGGGCCGACGTTCTGCAAATTGAGCTTGTCGAGCTCCAAGCCTCCGGTTTTAAGCTTCTGGTTGTGGCAGGTGACGCAATACTGATCGAGCACGGCCTTCGGCTCGAGGGCCGCGCCGTGGGCGAGGGTCGAGACCAATGCGGCGATACCGAGGATGGCGATGCGGTTCATTGTTGAGGCGCGCCGTCCATCAATTTTTTGAGCAGCGCCATGGCTTTCGGCTTGGCTTCCGGCGGCCGGATGGCGAGAAAAATGCCCTGAGCGAAAATCATCGGCGTCCGCCCGCCATTGTCTTTCACGTCGAGTTTGGCGCCGTGATCGGCGAGGATCTGAATGATCGACTCCCAGCCGCGATTGGCCGCGCCATGAATCGCCATCATGCCCAGCGAATTGGTCGAGTTCACATCGGCGCCGCGCTCGAGGCAGAGCTTTACGGCCTCGACATAGTCAGCTTCGCTGCGGGTATACGTCTGCGCGGGAATCCAGTTGATGCCGGACGCGGCCATCAAAGCGGTGCTCCCCTGCGTGGTGGCGATGTTCGGGTCGGCGCCGTGTTCGAGCAGCAGGCGCATGACTTCGATGTCGCCGGAGAGCGCGGCGCGGATGAACGGAGTCTGCCCATCGAAATTCACCCAGGAGCCGTCGAATTGCATGAGGCCATGGACCGGAAACGTGTCGGTGCGGCGGTTGGGGTCGGCGCCCTTGTTGAGCAGTTCTTTGATCAGTGGCAGCGGGTCGCGACCGTCGGTGGGTAGATCGCCATATTTCTCGTGGTTGAAATTGCGCAGATCGATGGCGGCGAACAGAGCAGCGCGGTGGTAGTCGTCGACGGCATTGGGATTCGCGCCTTTCGCCAGCAACTCCTGGGCGAGGCCGACCTGCCCGTTCAGCAGCGCGATGAGCAGCGGCGTGGTGTGATTGCCGGAGGATTCTTCGATGCCCGCCCCGTGGTCCAGCAAGAAGTGAATCATGTCGGCGTTGCCGTCGCGGATCGCAAACAGTAGCGGCGTCATTCCGCCGTCGTGAGTCGGCAGGGCGCGCTGCCGGATGATCCCGGTTCCCGACGCTGCGGCCGGGCGCGCCGGCACGTACTCGCCCTTCGGAATCGTGACCTTGGTGTGCGCGTTGATATCGGCGCCGCGGGCCAGGAGCAGCTTTACCATGTCCGCGTGATTTTCGAGTACCGCCCACATCAGCGCGGTCTGCTCATGGACCGTGTCTTTGGCGTTGACGTCCGCCCCGCGATCGAGAAGCAGAGCCACGGCATCCGCCTTGCCAGTCCGCGACGCGGTCATAAGCGCGGTTTCGCCGCCTGGATTAGCTGAGTTAGGATCAGCGCCCGCGTCCAGCAGTTTTCGGATCATGGCGGCATCGCCGTTCATCGCCGCGAGAGCAATGGGGGTGACGCCGTAGCGGGTGGCCGCTTTCACGTCGGCACCGGCTTTGAGGAGCGCGTCAGCCGTGGCGAGGTCGTCGTGCCGGATCGCCCAGTGCAGCGCCGTCGTACCGTCGGGCTGCGGCGCGTTAATCGCGGAGCGGTCCGTGAGCAGCGAGGCGACCGCCTGCTTGTCGGCGTGCATGACGGCATCCGCGAGACGGGCCTCGCCCGCGACGGCCGCTCCCGCGGCCAGACCGCAGATAACCCCAATCGCCAGAGTCCGCATCCCTTGCCTCCCTTGCCGGCCCGCTTCCTCTACAAGGCCGAATCTTTGTATTCGATCATTCCCGGAGGCCAGCGTCAAGCCGCTTTGCTTTGTTCAGCTTCGGCATGGTACTCTCGGTTCCTCAATGACACGGCGCGCACTCTTCTTCACAGTACTGGCGGGACTCCTTCTGGCCGCCGCGCAGGAGCCCAAGACCGGTCCTCGGGGCGGCGTCGAAGGCCGCCTGACCTGGTTCGACCGGCAGGGAAAAGTCGTCGGCACGGCCGGCGAGGCCGGCGTGTACCGGACCCTCACGATTTCACAGGATGGAAAGCGCGTTGCGGTCGAGCGCGCGGAGCCCGGGACTCAGAACCGCGACATCTGGCTGGTGGACGCAGCCGGCGGCGCCATGAGCCGGCTGACCTCGGATCCGGGCTTCGATGCGTTTCCGATCTGGTCGCCCGACACCCGACGGATCATCTTCACCTCCAACCGGAGCGGCGTTTACGATCTCTATGAAAAGCCGGCCGACGGCTCGGCGAACGAGGTGCTGCTCTATCACTCGAGCGAAGGCAAAGGCCCCACCAGTTGGTCGCCCGATGGGAAATTCCTGGTGTATTACAGCCTCGGACAGCCGACTCACCTCCGGCTGCTCGCGGTCTCCGGCCTCGCGGACCGGCAATCGGTGCCGATCGTCGATCCGAAATTCACCAGCATCACGGCGCGGTTCTCGCCGGACGGGCGCTGGATTCTGTACACCTCGAATGAATCGGGTAAGAACGAGGTTTCGGTACGGCCGTTTAATGCGGCAACTGGGGCGGTCGGCGAGCCGATCGTCGTGACCCGGGATGGCGGCCGGACGCCCTTGTGGCGCGGAGACGGCAAAGAAATTTTCTACCTGACCGCGGACGGCATGGTGACCGCGATGGAAGTCAATGCCGAAAGCTCGTTTCAGGCCGGACCCTCGAAGCCGCTCTTCTCTGCCCCCGCCGGAGTGCTGTTCTGGGACGTCTCCCCGGACGGCCAGCGATTTCTGATGCCGGTCGCGAGCCGCTAGACAGCGGCGATCTGCCAGCCCGCCGTTGCCCGGATCGTGCAGAATCGAAGAATGGTGCCTACCGTTGGTTCAAGGGAGACTCTACCCCGCGCATTCCCAACCTTAACCGGCGAACAGATCGATCGAATCCGGCCGCTTGGGCGCATCCGCATGGTGCGAACCGGAGATATCTTGTTCCGGCCCGGCGACGTCGCAGTCCCTTTCTTCGTGCTGCTCTCGGGCCGCATGGAAATTGTCCAACCGGCGCTCGAAGGCGAGCGGATGATCGCCCGCCACGAGCCGGGAGAGTTCACCGGCGAGATGACGATGATTTCCGGGCGCCAGTGCCTGGTAGTCGGGCGCGTGACCGAGGACGGTGACTTTCTCGAGCTGAGCGGCGATAACCTGCGGGCGCTCGTGGCGAAGGACGCGGAACTCAGCGAGATCCTGATGCGCGCTTTCATCCTGCGCCGGCTGGAATTGATTCGCCAAGGCTGGGGCAACCTGGTGGTTCTGGGCTCGCAGCATTCGGCGCGCACGCTCGAAATCCGAGAGTTCCTCAGCCGCAACGGGCACCCTTACACCTACATCGATCTGGACCGCGACCAGACCTCGCAGGAGTTGCTCGATCGATTCGAGGTAAAGCCGGCGGAAATTCCCGTGGTGGTGTGCAACGCGGGGCACGATGTCCTCCGCAGCCCTTCCATCCAAAAACTGGCCGCCTGCCTGGGATGGAATTCGGTTACCTTCGCCAAAGAGATCCGCGACGTGATCATCGTTGGAGCGGGTCCGGCAGGGCTGGCAGCAGCCGTGTACGGAGCGTCGGAGGGATTGAATGTCCTGGTTATCGACACCAACTCGCCCGGCGGGCAGGCGGCATCCAGCTCGAAAATCGAAAATTACCTTGGATTTCCAACTGGCATCTCGGGGCAGGAACTGGCGGGACGAGCCGCCTCGCAGGCTCTGAAGTTCGGAAGCCAGATGCTGATCGCGCGAAATGTGCTCGGGATCGACTGCCGCCACCAGCCGTATCTCGTCAAACTGGATGGCGCAGAGACTCTGGCCACGCGCACAATCGTCATCGCGAGCGGAGCGCAATACAACAAGTTGGGCATCCCCGACCTGGGCCGATTCGAAGGAAACGGCGTATATTACGGCGCGACCTATATGGAATCGCAATTGTGCGCAGGGGATGAAGTGGCCGTAGTCGGCGGCGGAAATTCGGCGGGGCAGGCGGCGACATTTCTGGCGCAGACCGCGCCGCGGGTGCACGTGCTGGTGCGCTCCGGCGGCCTCTCCGCCACCATGTCGCGCTACCTCATTCAGCGGCTCGAGGAGAACCCGAAGGTGGAGCTCCATTTTCAGACCGAAATCACGGCGCTCGCCGGCGCCGAACACCTGGAGCAAGTGACTTGGCGCGACCGCGCGACCGGCGTCGAGTCGGAAAACGCCATCCGCCACCTGTTTCTGATGATGGGGGCCTCTCCCCGAACCGCGTGGCTGAAGGGCTGCCTGGCCTTGGATTCGAAAGGCTTCATTCTGACCGGCCGCGACCTGGATGGGACTCCCGTTGCTGACTCCAACCCTCGATGGCCGCTCAAACGCGCGCCCGAAATGCTGGAGACCAGTCTGCCCGGAGTGTTCGCGGTGGGTGACGTGCGGGCCGGGAACGTCAAACGAGTGGCGTCAGCCGTCGGAGAAGGCGCCATCAGCATTCACCTCGTCCATCGCGTCTTAGCGGAGCTTTAGTGGCGCAGGCCCCCGGCCTGCGATTCGGCGTAGCCCTCGCCCTCCGACTCATATAGAATATCGGGCACTGTAAGGAGCTCCTATGAGACGCATGCTTTTTGCTGCCCTTGTACTCCCGGCTCTGGTCACCTTGCACGCACAGGACGCGCGCGCCGTCCTGCGGGCTGCTACGGAGGCCATGGGCGCCGCCAATGTGAAAACCATTCAATATTCCGGAACAGGCTGGAATGCTGCCGTCGGTCAGAGCTATAGTCCGGAGGACGATTGGCCTCGCTTTGAAGTCACGCGTTACGCCCGCACCATCGATTACGATGCCAAGTCTTCCAAGGAGGAACTCACCCGCACACAGGGAAACAATCCGGCTCGCGGAGGAGGCGGCACACCGCTCCAAGGGGAGCAACAGCAGGTCGCCGTCGTGAGCGGGAACTCCGCCTGGAACATGGATGGACAAAAGGCCGTGCCTCAGCCGGGTCTGTATCTGGCTGGCCTGTCTGTCTCAGAGTTTCGTCAGCTGGACATCTGGCTGACGCCGCATGGCTTTCTGAAGGCTGCGATGGCTGCTTCGGATCCCAAAGCCATATCGATCACGTTTCCGGGCACGCCGGGCGGGATCCTGCAAAACGGCAAGGCGACTATGGTGTCTTTCACGGCCATGGGAAAGTACAGGGTCAACGGGACATTCAACGACAAGAACATGCTGGAACTGGTGCAGACCTGGGTCGCCAACCCGGTATATGGCGACATGCTCTATGAGCTGCGCTACACCAACTACAAGGATTTCGGCGGCGTGAAGTTTCCGACGCTGCTCCATATTCACCAGGGCGATCCGCGGTTGAACGCGGCTCATAACTCGATGGAGATAACGGTGACCGGCGTTCAGCCGAATGTGAGTGTTCCGGCCATGACTGTCCCGGACGCGGTGCGCAGCGCGGCAACGCCGGCAGAGCGGGCGCAGTCCCAGAAGCTGGCGGACGGAGTCTGGTTCATCGGTGGCGGCAGTCACAACAGCCTGGCTGTCGAATACCGGGATTTCGTCACTGTCATCGAAGCGCCGCTTAACGAGGAACGCTCGCTGGCCGTGATCGATGAAGTGAATCGGCTCATCCCGAACAAGCCGATTCGCTACGTGGTCAATACCCATCACCATTTCGATCACTCCGGTGGACTACGCACCTACTTAGCACAAGGCGCGACTATCGTCACACACCAGGCGAATAAGGACTATTACGAGCGAGTACTGTTCAGCCCCGGGGCGCGCACCCTCCAGGCAGACCGGTTCTCCACGTTCTATCCCTACTTCACCGGCGGCAGACGCCCGCTGCCGATCGAGACGGTGAACCAGAAGTACGTCATCAGCGATGGCGTGCGGACGCTGGATCTTTATCCGATGCAGGGACTGAACCACGCTGCCGGCATGCTGATCGCGTACCTGCCGAAGGAAAAGATCCTGGTCAACGCGGATTTGTATGGACCACCCGCTCAGGGCGCTCCGGCGCCGGCTCCGAATGCGAACATGAGGAGTCTGCAGCAGAATATCCAGAGGTTGAAGCTGGACGTGGCCCAGCACGTGCCGATCCACGGGCAGCCTGGGCCGAACGAACAGTTCGCTTCGATTGTGGGAAGGCAGTCGAATTAGCCTTCCAGCCGCGCCGCAGCGCAAAAGACCAACTGCGGCGCCTAGTTGGAAACTCGCGCGGATTTCTTCCGGACACTCTTCGAGACGTTGGGGCTCGTTGCCACCGACGACGACGTGTACACGTCGAACGTCACCGGATCCACCGCCAACCCGTGCGGTCTCCCTTCGACGTGGATGGCGTCCAAAATCTTGCCGTCCTTCAAAATCGTGACTGCCCCTGCATTCACGTCGCTCACGTACACAGTGTCGTCCGCCGTGACCACGATTCCACCCCGGCACGGAGCCGCCCACGTTTCAAGGAACTTGCCCTCTTTGTCGAACACCGAGATCCGCTTATTATCGCTGTCGCTTACCAGGATCCGGCCTTTCGAGTCAATTGCAACACCGTGCGGAAGTTGTAGCTGCCCCGGCGCATTTCCCTTGACGCCCCCGATAATCCGGATGAAGTTTCCGTCCTTCGAGAATTGCACGATGCGTGAGTTCACGTAGCCGTCTGACACGAAAACATCGCCATTCGCCCCGAATGCAATCGCATTTGGACGATTGAATGTGTCGTGCGCGCTATTGTCCCCGGCCACACCTTTCTTTCCCAAGCTCATCAGCAGTTTTCCGTCCGGGCTGAACTTGTAGACGACATGATTGTCGGCATCAGTTGCCCACAAGTTGCCGTCGCGGTCAAAGTAGGTGCTGTGTGCTGTCTTGAAAAGACCGTCCTCGCCCCAGGAGCGGACAAACTTCCCGTCTGCCGAGAAAACACGGAAATACGGCGCCTTGCGCACCAGAACGATCACCTGCCCTTTGCCGTCCGTGGCCACCCAGGAAGTCTCGCCTGCCCACTCGGCGCCCGGCGGTAACTGCGCCCACTTCGTCATGTTGACGTCGTATCGATCGAATAAACTCGATTGCCCGCTCGCACTGCCGGCGCACAGGGCGGTGACAGCCACTACGAATCTCAGAAGTCTCATGTCGGAAGGTTCCTCGGGTGCGGCGTGATCCTTCTCCGCGTTCCGAATATACTACCGCCGCATGTGCGAAAAAGGAAGCGCCAAATAGGCGGTCAGCCTCCCTCAGCCACCAGCGCCCTCAGTGAAATTACGGCGTCACGAGCGGCCGGTCCGTCTGGAAGTACTTCTTATATGCGGCGATCCAATCTTTGGAGATGTCGCGCTGCGCCGTCGCCAGATCCAGCTTGCCTTCGCATACCAGCTCGTGCAGCCGGTCCTCAAGCGCGTCCTTCACCTGCGCGTTCCAGACTGTCGAGGTATACGATTGCGGCCAGAGATTGTGAATGTCCTCGGTCCCACCCAATGCCGGGGTGATTAAGTAGTCCACTTCGTAATCCCGTACTTCGGCGCGGCCGATCCCATATTCCGCAAACACGCGTCGTTGTAATGCGACTGGCACCGTGCGGTTCTTGGCGCTGGTGGCAACACACACGTCCCGGGCATTGGCTAAAATCGCCGCGCCCGGAGTCAGGTTCGCGTTTGGAACCGAGACTGTCATGACTCCGCCGGCCGGAGCGGACCGCCAATGGCCCACGACCCACGCCGCCAGCAAGACGGCGGCGGCTACTGCGCCCGCGCGCCACAGCAGGCGCGGCGGCCCGCCCCGGTGCGCATTCCCGGCCTGCTCGGCCAAGTGCGCCTTCAGCATCGCGCGCGGCCCGGCTGCGGACGGGAGTTGCTCGTTCAGGTTCGACCGGTAAACTCCGACCGCCCCCGCAATCGCGTCCTCCAGCTCCCGTCGGCGGACGCGGCAGGTCCAGCAAGCGGCCAGGTGCTCCCGAATCTCGGCCTCTCGTTCTGCTGTGTCCTCCCCATCGGCTGCCATGAGGAGTTCCTGATCGGAAAAATGATGATCGTCGCGCCTCATACTCCTACCGCTCCGCGGCGCGTGCCAGGCGCGCCAATGACTTTGCCAGAGACGAAGCAACGGTCCCCAGCGATACATCAAGCACCGTGGCGATTTCCCGGTATCGCAAGCCCTCGGCCCGCAGGAACAGACACTGCCGGTCCTGCTCGGGCAACACCTCCACCACCGCCCGCAGCCGCCGCTGCTTCTGGCGGCTCGCGGCCTGGACTTCCGGGTCCGGACTCGGATCAGCCAGAAGCTGCACCGCTTGCGCCTCCGCCGTCGTGTTCAGGCTACGCCCATCCCGCCACATTCTTTGCCGCCGCTTCAATCCAAGGTTGTGCGCCACGCTGAAGACCCATCCGCGCAGATTTTCACGCGAACGTCCTTGCCGCAGGTGCTCGAACAGCGCCAGGAAGACTTCTTGCACAATCTCTTCGCCGTCCGATACCGGCACCCCAAGGCTCAGCAGATACCGCAACACGCGCTCGCGCAGTTGGTCGAACAGGTTCACCACTTCGGTTTCCAACGGAGACGGCTGCGGCGAGCGCTTCGCGCCCGCTTCCGTCCGCAGCGCGAGACTGATCGGTTGATCGGGGGCGGCAGCCATAGCGGATTCTTTCTTCGACTCTAGTCTCTCCCATGCGCCATCCGCAACTTAGAAGCTTACCCGCACTCCTCCCCACACTGTCCGTGGCGCGCTGGGCGCATAAAACGTCGCGTGCACCAACGGGAATTCCCCGTTCACCGCCGGCAGGGGCCGCGCCAGTACTGTGAATTGATCGCTGAAACCTGTTGGTCCCAGTTGCGCCGCCGTATAGTAGCGGTGATCCAGAAGATTCCCGATCTGTCCGAATAGCTGTAGATGCTTCTGCACTTGATATCGCCCCGACAGGTTCACCACTCCGTAACCGGGAGAAATTCCCGGCCCCAGATAATATCTGCCGTCGGCCTGACTGAGATTGTTCTCATTTCCACGCGCATAGGAAGTGGAGGCCGCCACGAAGCCCAGGTCGAACGATAGCTTCGCGGTCACCTGCCAGTTCGCGTAGGCCTTGAACAGGTGCTGTGGCATCAGGGGAATGTGATCTCCGGGTTGCACTTCGATGGTGCCATCCAATCCTGCCGTCCCTCCAAGCGCCGCATCATTGGTGCTGTTGCTGGAGCCGTCGATCGTTTCGGTGCTTCGATAGGTCGCGTCCAGAAATGTGTAATCGCCGCCCAGCGTGACGGTCCGGATCTTCGCGTCGAGATTGACCTCGACGCCTTGCCGCAGCGTCTTGCCGAAATTCTTGAAGTACCCGAAGCCGGTTTGGGTCGACGCAACGAACAGGATGTCGTGATAGTTCTCCCCCCGGAACCAGCCGGCGTTCCAGTGTAGTTTGGCTTCCAGGCTCCCGCGCACGCCCGCTTCGAATGTGCGCGTCACCACCTGGTCGAGGGGCGGATCTCCCGCCAGTGCGTTCGGCAGCTTGCAGGGCTGCGTGGGATCGGCACACCCGAGCTCGATGGACGTCGGAGCCCGGCTCCCTTCGCTATAGCTGAAATACACGTTCAGCAACGGCGTCGGGTTGTACGTCACTCCCGCCGCCGGATTGAACCGGTCGAACACGGAATGCCCGTTCAACGAACCCGGGCCGCCCCCGGGCGTGATGCGGTCCAGGTTATCAATCGTGGTGCGGTTGTAGCGCCCCGACACGGTGAAGTTCCAGTCCCGTCCGAGAGAAAGCGTGTCGGTGGCGTAGACGCTGCCGGTGTGCGGCGTTCCGTGAAGATTTACCCGGTTATCGAACGGCACGTCGTCGACTGTGCCGCCGGTGACCCCGCCATCGCCGAACGCGTTCACGCCGGTCACGCTCCGGTCCGGATTGAGATAGCCCAACTGGGTGGTCTGCTGAAACGTCACGCTGCTGCGATCGTACGCCGCCCCGGCCGTCAACTGGTTACGGCGGCTCCCGCGCGAAGCCAGCCAGGTCATTTGCCCGGACACCCCATAGTTGTTCTGCCAGCTATAGGTCCGATTGAGCAGGCCGTCGCACTTCTCGGCCGGCTCGTCATTCTGCAGCACCTGCGCGATGCACCGCCAGAACGGGAACGGCGTATTGGCGGCCGTCGCCCCGCTCGTCGGAAAACCCGTGTAACCTGCCGCCGCTAGCGCCCGGATGTCGGCTGCGCTCGGCTGGTAGATCGATTGGTCGAGCGAGTCCTCGTTCAGGTCGCCATTGAATGTATCGGCCCGTATGAAGCGGAAGTACGCGTTCCCCGAAAGCGTCAGTGTGGGAGCGAGGATGCGCCTCGCCGTCAAATTGAGAAACGGAGAGTGATTCCACGTAACGTCCGGCTTCGTGTAGACGCTCGTGTAATCGCTCGCTATGAAGCGCTGCTCCTGAAGACCGTTGCCGAGCAGCTCGTTATCGGCATACGCTCCCGTGAGCCCCACAAACGTCTTCCCGCGCTGCCACCCCACTTTCGCAAAAGATTGTCGAACGTCTGACGGCGACTCCGCCCGCCACCCGTCTTCGTGAAACAGGTTTCCGGCAACGTACCAGTTGAACCCTTTTGCGGTGGACCCTCCGTGCTCGAACTCCACTGCCCGCCGCCCGAACTGGCCGCCTAGCACCGTGATCTCGGTTCCCGGGTGGCTGAACCCGTCCTTAGTCTCCACCGACAACGCTCCGCCGAGCGTATTGAGGCCGAACAGCGGATTCGACCCCGGGATCAGCGCGACTTCCGAAATCGCCAGGCTTGGAATCAGATCCCAGCTCACCACGTCGCCGAACGGCTGGTTGAGCCGTACCCCGTCCATGTAGACCGAAATCCCTTCCGGCGTGCCGAGCAGCGGCGAAGCCGTGTAGCCCCGGTAATTGACGTCGGGCTGGAACGGATTGTCCTGCGTCTCGTTGATGTGCACTCCGTTGAGCCGCCGGTTCATGAGGTCGCCGAGCTCCAACGCGCCGCTGGCGTCGAGATCCCGGCTGGTCGCGGTCTGCACCGGCGACGCGATCAGCTCCAGCGGCAAGTCGGACCCCGCTAGCGGCGTTGTCGCGACGACATCGATTTTCGAAGCTTGCGCGCTGAGCGCCAGCGTCACACTTACCGTCACCGATTTCGGTGCGGAAATATCCACTGTCAACGACTGCGTCGCGAACCCGGTCTTTGAGACCTCCACGCGGTACCGCCCCAAAGGGAGGTTATCCAGGCCGGCCACGCCCTGCGCGTCTGTCCCAAAGGTGCGATTCACCGCGGTTGTCCGGCCTTCCAGTTTTCCCGAAGCCTCGACCGCCGCTCCCGACGGGTCCTTCACCTCCAGACGGATCTCCCCGGCCGGATTCTGAGCCCACAAACCCGCCCCGGCCGCCATCAGCCACGCCACACGGCACAACCGCCGCCCACCTGGATGCATATGTGAGTATTCCTTGGCCGGCAGAACTGTTCAGCCTATTTTGTAGAAAAGCGCCGGCGACGGACCTGGGGATCTTTCGCACGCCACCGAAGTAACTTCTCTTTCCTTCCCCGATCCGTATAGTATATGTGGCGGGGCACGAGAAGCGTTCGGAGGCAATGATGACTTGCAGATCAGTGGGCCTGTTCCTGGTTGCCGTGGCTTTGGCGATTGGAACCCCTCGAACCAGCGCCGCTCAGACGGCGCCACGAGAGATTGCCGTCGATGCGCCGCCTCTCGACCGGCCGCTGATTTTTGACAGCAGCACGCGCGGATCCGGCGGCACGAAGATCTCCGGGTCGAAATTCCGGGTCGTGCCCCTGCTCGGCTTCCGCTATCCATATGCTCTTGCTTTCCTTCCGGACGGCAGCATTCTAGTCACCGAACGAGCCGGCCGGTTGCGGCTAGTTCGTAGCGGTAAGCTCGATCCCGAACCCATCACCGGAATCCCGGAAGTGCTCGACACCCGGCAGCGGGGAATGAACGATCTCGCCTTGCATCCTCGGTTCGCCGAGAACCACTGGATCTACTTCACGTATTACAAGCCCGTCACCGGATCGACCAATGCCCGGGCGACTCTGGCGCGCGCCCGCTACGACGGAGGTCATGCGCTCAGCGACGTTCGCGACATTTTTTCGACCGATTCGGTCGTCTCAGGGCCCTCTGCCGCCAAAATGGCGTTCGGACGTGATGGCAAGATCTACCTGGCGATTGGC
>DASXAK010000279.1:0-12284 GCA_036406715.1 Bryobacteraceae bacterium
CTCGACCTGAGCATGCCCGGCATGGATGGCGGCGAAGTATTCCGCCACATTACTCAATTGGTGCCGGATATCCGCGTGGTCTTGTGCAGCGGATATAACGAGCAGGATGTCAATACGAAGCTCGGCGGCCGGAAACCCGCCGCCTTTCTGCGTAAGCCGTATCACCCCTCGGAACTCGTACGCCAGTTGCGAAGGGTCTGGTAATCCGTGGAGCAGGCCACGGGCCTGCCGGCCTGTTTCAGGGACAAGCCCCTACCGGCTTGCCGATGTCGGTTTGCCGGCGCGTACCCAATCGGCCATCGCCTTCCAGTCCGGATCGTTTTTCGAAGTGAACTGCTCGCCCCCGTTGTGAAACAGGTCTCCGCCTGCGTCATGAGCAAGCGGGTGGAGCAACAGCCGGCTCTTATCGGGATCGCCCGGCCTGACCAGCTTCGAAACAGTCTCGAAGTTCTTCCGCGATTGCTCTTCGGTCCAGGACTTGCCGCCCTCCGGCCGGGCCAGCAGGTGAAACGCGCTGTTGCTGGCTTCGTGGCACACGACGCACCGGGCGTGGCCGGTTCTCTTCTTGAGAAAGATCGGTTCGACCTGGCTCCGGTACACTTCGAAATCGAGCGCTTGTGCCATCGCCGGCAGCGCTGCCATTCCCAATGCCAAGACCCCCAAAACTATCGTACGCCCGGTTCGAATCATAAAGTCACCTCGATTTCAGCCGCCCATCATAACGCATTCAAGCCGGTTATTTCGCAGCGCTGCCGATTTCGAGCAGCTCGATCTCGAACACCAGTGTCGCGCCGCCGGGAATCGAGCCTCGGCCCTGGTCGCCGTATGCGATGTCCGATGGGCACACCAGCCGCGCCTTTCCCCCGACCTTCATCTTTTGCACTCCCTCGGTCCAGCATTTGATGACCCCATTCAGCGGGAACTCCGCTGCCTGATTGCGCTTGTACGAGCTGTCGAACTCGTTGCCGTTGGTGAACGTGCCGCGGTAGTTCACCTTCACCCTATCGGTAGCCTTGGGCGACTCGCCGGTTCCCGCCGCGAGCTCTTTATAGATCAGGCCGGAAGCGGTTTTCTGCACACCCGGTTCCGCCGCGGCCTTGGCCACGAAAGCGGCTGATGCCGCCTTCTCCTTTTCGGCTGTCTTGGCGGCTCGCGCTTGCACGAGCGGCTGGATCTTGGGCCCCCACTGATCCAGATCGATCGCGGGTTTTCCGGCCGCTGCATCCGACAACGCCCGCTTCACGATCTCCATCTCCGCGGGAGACAGGTCAAACTGGTCGAGCTGACGGGCCATCACCAGCCCAATCGCGTAGATCACTTTTTGGTCGTCGCTCTCAAGGCCCGCCGGCGTGGCGGGGGGAGTTTGTCGAGCCGGCGTCTGGGCCAGCAAGACGGCCGGCAAGAGTAATAAGAGTGCGCGCATTTGTTTAGGCTAGCACTGTTTCCCTTGAACCAAACCGTGGCTCGCCGGATGAGTCCCGCGGCGATTATCATAGAAATATGTTTTCTCGAGTGGCCCTCCTCGCGATTCTGGGAGGACTGGCCGCCTGGGCTGGCGGTTTGCCGCAATTCTCGTTGGTCGACACCACCGGCCGGTCCCACACCACCGCCGAATGGGCTTCCAAACGCGCGGTGGTCTTGTTCTTTTCCAGCACCGATTGCCCCCTCGCCAACGGCTATGTCCCGGAAATGAACCGCATCGGGCAAGCCTATAGCTCGCGCGGGGTGGCGTTCTTCGCGGTGCAGGGGGATGCCACGATTGCCGCCGCCGAAGTCGTGAAGCACGCGAAGGAATTTTCGTTTCAATTCCCGTATCTGTTCGATCCCCAGGAGTCGCTCGCCTCTTACACCGGCGCGACGACGGTTCCGCAAGTGGCGGTACTGTCTCCCCGCGGCGAAGTCCTATACCTCGGCCGGATCGATAACCGCCAGGAGGATTTTGGAAAGCAGCGTCCGCAAGCGACCCAGTTCGATTTGCGCGACGCGCTCGATGCCGTCCTCGCCGGCAAGCCAGTCCCGCATCCTCGGACGAAGGCCCTCGGCTGCTCCATTGTGCGTAAGGGTTAGAACCACGCCTGCCGTGGGGCAGGTCTTCGCCCTGCCGGGTCGCTTGGCTATCCGGAATTGTCGTGGAATGTGATCGCGCCGCTAGCGCGACACCCGGTCCTGCGGTTTCTCTTCCGGTTCCCCGTTACTGCTGTTGGCCACCTCGCGCAGAACGTCGCCGACGACGTCGCCCGCCCGGTCCGATTGCAGTTCGGCGTTCATCCGCCGCAGCGCCACGCTTACGATATCGCGATGATGCAGCTTCGAACCCGGGCCGCGTTCGCTCAACTGCAGCCAGAGCCGGTGCACCAGGTCGACGTCCTCCGGCCAGAGCCGCGGGGGATGTGGTCCGAGGTTGAAAAACAGAACATCCTTTTGATTGTCGAGGACAATTTCCAATGACAGCGAAGGCCGCGGCTCGGGAAGTTTTTCCCAGTATCGGCCCACCTGTGCGCCCTGTTCGGCCGGGGTGAGTTTCGGTGAAAGCCCCATCACGATCCGCGACGATTTCAATCGCGCGGCCGTCTGCACGACGGCTTCATACGGATCGCTTCCCGGAACCACCATCAACTCCACGTGCTTGCCGGCCTTCTCTGCAATCGAGACCACTCGCGTAAAGACCGTGGTCTCGTCATCTGAAAAAATCTGATCCGTCGTCAGCGGGTGTTCACCCGAACTCGCCGGATTTACGCCGCGTACCGACAACACCACGATATCCTGCCGCCTTGTGTCCGTCTTTTTCAGAATGCGCTCGAGATGTTGCAATCGGTGCGGATTCCTCACCGCAACCAGCACATTGCCCGGACGGACATTGACCGTGCTGTCCGAGAGATCCTGCCGCGCATCCACGCGAAACTTCTCCACCTCTCCGGTGTGCCCCTTGCGGCGCCTGTGGTTGTACCATTCGGAAACTTCGAACACGATGAAGAACGCCACCGTGAAGCTCAGGCCGGAAATGGTTGCGACCTTCTTCGTCAGCACGTTTACGATAGCCATGCTGAAGAGCGCCACCGAGATCAGTGCCAGCCCCACAGGAATCTCGACCCCGCCGATGTGGAAATTCAGCGGCACTTTCCATTCGCGGTTGGCCGGCTGTTTGTAGCGCAACACCAGCACCGAGAGCGCTTTCATTGAGAAGCTCCACACCACCCCGAATGCGTAGGCCTCGCCCAGTACGTAGATATTCCCGCGGCTGATCACGATCGTGAGCAATTGCAGGAAGACCACGGTGTTGATCAGGCGCGATGAGGTGCCGAACTTATGATGCGGATGCCGGAACCAGTCCGGTAACACGCCGTCTTCAGCGACGCGGTTGAGCACGCCATTTGATCCGATGATTGCCGTATTGACGGCTCCCGCAAGGATCAGCGTCCCCACCAGCACCACGAATGCATGGAAGAGCAGCTTGAGCAAATCCGGCCCGATCAGGTACATCGAGATCCCGCCGATCAGGTTGTCCAGGACGTTCTTGCGCTGTGCATCCGGAATAATCATCACCGCGAAAAACGAGACCAGCGAGGTGAACAGCATGCTGTACAGAAAAATCACCGTGCCCGCCCGCTCGAGATTCTTCAGCTTCGGATGCGCCACTTCGCGGTAGACCTGCGCCATCGTCTCGAACCCGCTCATCGCCAGCAGCGAGTGGCCGAGCCCGATCATGATCGCGATCACTGTAATCGAGGGCCCGATCGTGCCTTTTAGCCAACCCAGCGCGTCGTCGCTGAAGTGCAGGTTGGCCGGAATCGGCGCCGGCACAGGCTGGTAGCCGTTCTTCAAAATCGTCGCCACGCACCAGACGATCAGGATCACCACCATCACCGTGGTGATCTGCATGATGCGCAGCGCCTTCTCGCTCGATTCGTGAATCCCGATGATGTTCTTTCGCCAGAAATATAAAGTGACCACCGCCGCAAACAGAGCCGCAAAATACGATGGATTCACGTGCATTCCCGTGACGTGCAGCTTCTCACCGGTTTCGTTGATCAACCCGCCAAGATAAAGCCCCGCGCTGACCCCGCTGATCGGGCCGGTCAGCACGTAATCGAACATCAAAGCGGATACCGAAAACTTCGCCAGTGTCCCGCCCATCGCTTCGTGAACGACGCGGTAGACGCCGCCGCGCACGAACATCGAACAGCTCTCGATGTAGATCGCGCGCACCGCGTAGGAGAACAGCATGATCGCCAGGATGAACCAGGGCGCGGCTTTTCCGATGGCGGTTTCCGCGATGCCGCCCACATAGTAGGCCGACGAAGCTAAGTCGCTGAGGACGATCGCGGCCGCGCGCCAGAACGAGATAAACGACAACATGACAGTGGTGGCCACCACCACTTTCACGGCGCCGGAGCGCTGCTCGGGGCTCACGGAAATCTCTCCTCGATCACCTTGCGGTGCCTTTCAACTACGCCTGCGAGGTTAGCTGACGGGCTAGAGCTTGAAAGTACTCCGTCCTCTTCGGACTGCGCCCCACGACCGGTTCCCCCGCCTTCAGGTGAAGTTCGGCATTCACATATTAGCATAGGGTTGGGAGATAGATGCCTCCGCAGACACTGGCAAATCGCATCGTCGAGACGTTACGTGCCGCCCGACACCAGGCGTATCTGGTCGGTGGCTGCGTGCGGGATTTGCTGCTTGGCTGCCCGCCCAAGGATTTCGACGTCGCGACCGACGCTCAGCCTCCCGAAATACTTACGTTGTTTCCCGGTTCGGGTTGTGTGGGGGCGCATTTCGGCGTCGTACTTGTGCGCGACGGGGACGCCCAAGTTGAAGTTGCCACCTTCCGCAGCGACCGGGATTACGCTGACGGCCGCCGCCCGTCCAGCGTTCGGTTCGAAACCAGCCCCCGCGAAGACGCGGTTCGCCGCGATTTCACGATCAACGGCCTCATGATGGATCCCGATACGGACGAAGTGCTCGACTTCGTCGGCGGCCGCGCCGATCTCGACCGGCGCCTCATCCGCGCCATTGGCGATCCGGAAGTCCGCTTCCGCGAAGACCATCTCCGCCTGCTGCGCGCCATCCGCTTCGCCGCACGCCTCAAATTCGAAATCGAACCCGCCACTTTCGACGCCATCCGCCGCCATCATGCGCTCATTCGCACGGTTTCGGCCGAACGCGTCCGCGATGAGCTGGTGCGCATTCTCACCGAAGGCGGCGCCCGCCGCGGCTTCGAGTTGCTCGACGCGACAGGCCTGCTCGATGATCTTCTTCCTGAAGTCGCGGCAATGAAAGGCGTGGCGCAGCCTCCCGAATTTCATCCCGAAGGTGATGTGTGGGTTCATACCCTGCTGTTGCTCGATCGTCTGGACCAGGCCTCTCTTACGCTGGCGCTGGGGGCTCTGCTTCATGATGTCGGAAAGCCGCCGACCTTCCGCGTCGCCGAGCGCATCCGCTTCGACGGTCATGTCGAGGCGGGCATCGATCTGGCCGGCGGCATTCTCGATCGCTTGCGGTTTTCGCGTCATGACACCGAGCAGGTGGAGGCGCTCATCGCCAATCACATGCGCTTCAAGGATGTCCCGCGCATGAAAGAAAGCACGCTCAAACGCTTTCTGCGCCTGCCCAAGTTCGAGGAACATCTCGAGCTCCACCGCCTCGACTGCCTTGCCAGCCATGGACAACTCGACAACTACGAACTGGTGCGCCGCAAGCTCGAAGAGCTTCCACGAGAGGAGCTCAAACCCGACCCCCTGCTTACCGGCCGCGATCTGATTGCGGAAGGCTACGCGCCTGGACCGGTCTTTTCTGAAATCCTTCGGGCGGTCGAAGACGCCCAATTGGAAGGCCGCCTGACCAACCGGGAAGAGGCGCTCGCTCTGGTGCGGCAGACCTTTTCAGAAGAAGAAAAAGGCAACAGGCAAAGGTGATCAGGCGGGCGGCTCCGCCGCCAGTTTGTGTGCGCCGGCTCCGGCGGCCAATAAAGTGGCTGAGCCGGATGCGAAGCGTACCTGTTCACTTTTGTCTTTTGACTTTTGCCGTCCCCGCCGCCCGCCGCCGCGCCGTCACAAACACTTCCAACAGCATCTGCTCTGTGAGTTTCCCGGTCGACGTGTTCTGTTGGCTCGGATGGTAGGAACTGATCAAGACCGGCTGCCCGGGCGCAGTCGTGAACTCGCGGTTGTGACCGAACGCAAATGGGGCTCGGCTCCGGATAACCCCTCGGGCCTTGAGGATCTCCAGATACTGATCGAACGCAATCTTGCCCAGCGCGATCACGACCTGGACGTTTTGTAATAGATCCAACTCCCGTTCCAGAAAGGGCCGGCAGTTCCGCAGTTCCTGCGGCGTCGGTTTATTGTCCGGTGGCGCGCAGCGCGCCGACGCGGTGATATAGACGCCCTTAAGCGTCAGCCCGTCTCCGCGGCACGTGCTGGAGGGCTGGGAGGCAAATCCCGTCTGGTACAGCGCCCGGTAGAGCCAGTCGCCCGAACGGTCCCCCGTGAACATTCGTCCCGTCCGATTGGCGCCATGCGCCGCCGGCGCTAGTCCCAGAATCAGGATCCGCGCCTGCGGGTCGCCAAAGCCGGCGACGGGCCGGCCCCAGTATTCCCATTCGCGGTACGCTCGGCGCTTCACCGTCGCTGTTTGCGAACAGTGCTCCCGCAACCGCGGGCAGAGCCGGCACGTCTCGATCTCTGCCTGAAGAGTTACCAGTTCTCGCAATAATGAATCCTTTACTTGTTATGGTACCGGCGACCCGGTACTAGGGTGTACGAAACTCCAATTTCCGTCGATAAAAAGTCATGAAACTGTAGGTTCGGATGCGGAAGGTGCGTGGTAAAATCGAACAGGTTTGGCTGCTCCGGCCAATTCATTACGTTGGGTTTTGGCAAGACCCCTCTGGCTCCTTTCCGCCCGCACGTTTTTCGCGCTCATGAAGAGATCTCTCGCTTCTCCAGGTCGACGGACTTTCGCGTGGGTTCTGGCCTTCTCGTTATTCAGCGTGCTGCCGTCGAGCGCAACGGTAGCTAAGAAGAAACGTCGGTCCTCCGTGCGTTCGGCCGCTGCCACCTCGACCGTCTCTTCGCTTGGGGTCATCCGCGGCGGCCCGTGGACCCAACCCACTTTTGCAGATTCGACCAACGGGGACAACGTGGATGGCGAAGATCTCGATGTTCGGCGAGCCGCCGTCGACGCTCTCGGTCCATACAACGGTTCGGTGGTCGTCGTCGATCCCTCGAACGGCCGAATCCTCACTATCGTCAACCAGAAGGTCGCGTTAGGCTCGGGCTTCCAGCCTTGTTCGACCGTCAAAGTCTCGGTTGCCTTGGCCGCCCTGAGCGAGAAAGTCATCGAGCCTCAGACGAAGCTTCGGCTGAACGGCATGCGGATGGATCTGACCTACGCGCTGGCCCATTCCAATAATTACTTCTTTGCCGCGCTTGGCCAGAAAATAGGCTTCGAAAAATACAGCTATTACGCTCACCAGTTCGGCTATGGGGAAAAGGCAGGGCTCAACATTCCAGGCGAAGGTACGGGCCGCTTCCCGTCGGCCCCGCCCGCGAACGGTGGTGTCGGCATGCTCACCAGTTTCGGCGAGGAGATTTCCCAGACGCCTTTGCAGTTCGCCGCCCTGATGAGTTCCGTCGCCAACGGGGGAACGCTTTATTATCTGCAATATCCCCGGTCCGCTCAGGAAGCGGCCAACTTCGTCCCACGCGTCAAACGCCAGTTGGACATTGACCAGTTCATCTCGGGCATCAGCCCTGGCCTGCGAGGAGCAGTCGAGTTCGGCACCGCGCATCGGGCTCGTCAGGACGATCCAATTGCTGGAAAGACCGGCACTTGCAGCGAAGATCATACGCATTTGGGATGGTTTGGGTCCTTTAACGATGTAGGTGGCCGGAAACTCGTGGTGGTCGTGCTCCTGACCGGCGGACGTCCGGCGATCGGCGCGCTCGCCGCCGGCATTGCCGGAGATCTCTATCACCAGTTGGACCAGAACAACTACTTCGCACGCACTCCGCAGATCACCCCGGCGACGCTGCTGCCCAATCCGCTGCTTCGTTAAGATCCGGCCGCGCGGGTAATCTCACCCAAGCAGACGAACACCTCCCGGTAGAACTCCGGGTGTGACCTCCAGGTCTGGGCGGTAATTAGCTTTCCATCGCGACAGGCGGGTTTCTCTACAAACTTTCCGCCACCGCGCTCCACTTCAATCTGGACGTACGGGTGCCCGGTCAACGTGCGCCCCGCCGTGATTCCGGCAGCAGTCAGCAGTTGCACTCCATGGCCGATCGCGCAAATGCACTTATTTTGGTGATCAAACTCCTGAACCAGGGAAAGCACACTCGGGTCGTTGCGCAGATACTCGGGGGCCCGGCCGCCGACAATCATCAGCGCTGCAAACTCCTTTGCCGCCACGGCAGTAATGGCAACATCGGCCTCCATGGAATGTCCCGGGCGCTCCAGGTAGGTCGACCACCCCGGCTCGCGGTCATGAATCATGAGATGCAGTTGCCGGCGCGAGGGCGCGGCGATCACCGGCTCCCATCGTTCCTCCAGAAAGCGCTGGTAGGCGTAGAGGGTTTCGTAGCTGTCCCCGCCGTCCCCCGTCAGAATGACGATTTTGCGGTTCATTGGCCCCCTTGCTTTCCGACAGCATATCACCGCAACAATAGCCTCGATGGATGTGATTGTGATCGGGGCGGGAGCTGCCGGCTTGATGTGTGCCATTGAGGCCGGCAAGCGCGGCCGGCGCGTCGTCGTCCTGGAGCACAATCCTCAAATCGGGCGGAAGATTCTGATCTCGGGCGGCGGCCGGTGTAATTTCACGAACCTTCACACCGAGCCGGGGAACTTCTTGTCCGCGAACCCACACTTCGCCAAGTCGGCCCTGGCGCGTTACCGGCCTGACGACTTCATCGGTCTTGTTCGTAAACATCGCATCCCGTACCACGAGAAAACCTTGGGTCAGTTATTCTGTGACCGCTCGGCACGCGACATCACCTCGATGCTGGAAGCCGAGTGCAACGCGGCCGGGGTGTCGATTGTGACGGCTTGCCGGGTTGATCATGTCGAGGCTGCCGATCGCTTCCACGTGAGAACGGATTCGAACTCGTATCGCGCGGAATCAGTTGTGATCGCGACGGGCGGGCTCTCCGTGCCGAAGACCGGAGCGACGTCGTTCGGGTATGACATCGCTCGGCAATTCGGACTGAGAATCCAGCCCTGCCGCCCGGCACTGGTGCCGCTAGTGTTTGATCAATTCCCGGAACTGACTGGCGTATCGCTGCCGGTCGTAGTGCGAGACGGCTCCGTTGCGTTTGCTGAAAAGATGCTCTTCACGCACAAAGGCCTCAGCGGGCCGGCGATTTTGCAGGCCTCCTCTTACTGGCAGCCGGGTACGGAGCTCGAAATCGATCTGTTGCCGGGGATCAATTTAGTCAGCTTACTCCGCGAGCGCCGGGCAGACGCGCGGCCGGTTCTCAGCTCGCTGCTTCCCCAGCGATTTGCAAAGCACTGGTTTCCGGAGTCTACCGGGCCATTGAGCGATCGCCAGATCCAGTCGCTATCCGAGGCGCTGCACGGCTGGCGAGTTCGACCAACCGGGACCGAAGGATACGCCAAGGCCGAAGTGACGGCCGGCGGGGTGGATACGGCCGATCTCTCCTCGCAGACGATGGAGGCAAAGAAAGTCCCGGGACTTTTTTTTATCGGCGAAGTCGTGGACGTGACCGGCCGCTTGGGCGGATTCAATTTTCAGTGGGCGTGGGCGTCGGGGTATGCAGCAGGGCAGGCCGTGTAAAGCCAGCCGCGCTCAAATCGAGATCCTGCAAGCTGGAACCGATGGCGACGACCAACGCGATCCATACCAGATCGGCCAACAGCAGATGGACCATCTGCATCCAAATCGGCGCAAGCCAAAGCAGGTTCAGCGCTCCAGCGGCGATCTGTGAAGCGACCAGAGTCATCAGGGCCCAGCGGCGGTACAGGAAACCGTAGAAGAGCAGCCAGGTACCGGTGGCGACGGCAAGGATGGGATGAAGCAGTCGCAAGCGGAGAAAGAAGCTGGCGGCCGGGTCGAAGTCCTGACGCAGGCCTTCGGCCAAAGAGTGTACCGGGAATAGCGTATCGCCAAGCGCCGCGATGGCGCCGCTGACCCCGACGAGCAGAAACAGCAGCAAACCGGGAATCGCCAATGCGGCGGCCCGGCCGCGGAACTGGAGCGCGGCGCTGTGGCGGGCCCACCACACCGTAAGTGTCAAGCAGGCGAGCAACGCAAGGGTATTGATCAGGTGTCCGGACAAAGAATAGGCGCGGCCCACCGAAGCATTTTGCGCGACCTGTTCGAGTTTGACCAGCGCCGCGCCGATGAGCGCCTCGGTTACCAGGAAGACCGCCGATAGCGAAGCACCCAGGCGCGCGAGATGCCTCGGCGGAAACACGCGAAAGGCCCAGACCGCTAACAGGCCTACGGCCACCACATCGACACCGCTCATGAGTCGATGCGTGAATTCGATCAACGTATTCACCGCGGGCGCATGCGGCACGACCACGCCATTACACAACGGCCAATGATTGCCGCATCCGGCGCCAGAACCGGTGGCGCGCACGTATGCGCCCCAGAGAATCACCAACAGGTTATAGCCCAGCACCGCGACGGCGTAACGTGCAAAGGCTTTCTGCATCGGAGCGTATTTTCATTGTAGTGCGACCCGAAAGGGCTGGTTGCACGATGGGGAGCTTTCCATTTATCTTGTAGAATTCCCACTATGCCGAACAAGACTCCGATCACAGTCGCGTACGGCGACGGCATCGGCCCGGAAATCATGGCGGCAACGCTGCAAATACTCGAGGCGGCCGGAGCGGGCCTCGAGATCGAGAGCATCGAAGTCGGAGAAAAAGTTTATCGCAAAGGCAACACGTCGGGAATCGAGCCCAGCTCGTGGGAGTCGCTGCTGCGGACGAAGGTTTTTCTCAAGGCCCCGATCACGACGCCGCAGGGCGGCGGCTACAAAAGCCTGAATGTCACGACGCGCAAGACGCTCGGGCAGTACGCCAACGTTCGGCCGTGCGTCTCTTATCATCCGTTCGTCGACACCAAACATTCCAACATGGACATCGTGGTGGTGCGCGAGAACGAGGAAGACCTTTATGCCGGTGTGGAATATCAGCTCAGCCCGGAGATGACCTCCGCGATCAAGCTGATCTCGCGGCCGGGGACAGAAAAGATCGTGCGTTACGCCTTCGAGTACGCACGCCGGCACAATCGCAAGAAAGTCACCTGCTTCACCAAGGACAACATCCTCAAGATGACGGATGGATTGTTCCATAAAATCTACGACGAGATCGCGGCGCAGTATCCGGACATTCAGAAAGAGCACTGGATCATCGATATCGGCGCGGCGAAAATGGCCGACACGCCGGAGGCGTTCGACGTGCTTGTGATGCCGAACCTGTATGGCGACGTGCTGTCGGATGTGGGGGCGCAGATTGCGGGCTCGGTGGGCCTGGCAGGTTCGGCGAACATTGGCGACAACTGCTCGATGTTCGAAGCGATCCACGGCTCGGCGCCGCGGCGTGCGGGACAGAACCTGGCGAATCCGTCCGGCTTGCTGCTCGGAGCGGTGCTGATGCTGGTGCACATCAACGAGCCGGAAGTGGCCGAGCGGGTGCACAATGCGTGGCTGCGGACGATCGAAGATGGCGTTCACACCTACGACATCTACGCCGATGGCGTGAGCACCAGGAAAGTGGGAACCAAGGAATTCGCTTGCGCGGTGATCGACCGGCTGGGACAGAAGCCGAACCGGTTGAAAGCGGTGAGCTACGCCAAATCCTCGGGGCTGCCCGCGGCGCCTGCGAAGGTGAGCGCCACCGGCGACGTGAAAATGGATTTGAAAGGCATCGACGTGATTGTCCACTGGCCTTCCCGCAAAGCGCAAGACCTGGCGGCGCTGGTGGGCAACCAGGCGGGCGACGGCCTCAAGCTCCAGATGATCGACAATCGCGGAACCATGGTCTGGCCGGCGGGCCTCGCGGCAGCTGAGACATTCTGCACCGACAGCTTCCGCTGCCGCTTCATGGCGGACGGCACCGCCGACAAAGACAAAATGTTCGCGCTGGTGAAGCGGATTAGCGATGCGGGCGTCGACATCGTCATGACCGCCTCGCTCCGCAGCTACGATGGCGTGGCCGGCTACTCGCTGGCGCAAGGTCAATAGAATATGGCATCCAATCCACTGGTCGTAGTCATGATGGGCAGCAAGTCGGACTGGGAAGTGATGCGCCAGGCC
>DASXAK010000280.1:0-5813 GCA_036406715.1 Bryobacteraceae bacterium
GGCCTGGCCGTCTATTGCGGCGAGAACCGCCTGGAAGTCCGCCGCGCCCAAGGCAAGCTGCGCAACCTCGAAGAAGCCATCCAGCTCAGCCCGGTCGACGGCAACTTCGGCATCGGCCATACCCGCTGGGCCACCCACGGCCGTCCCACCGAGGAGAACGCCCACCCGCACCGCGACTGCAAAGGCGACATCGTGGTGGTGCACAACGGAATCGTCGAGAACTACCTGACGCTCAAACACCAGCTGCAAAACGAAGGCCACACGTTCAAAACCGAGACCGACACCGAGATCATCGCCCACCTGGTCGAGAAAAACTTCAAAGGAAATCTCGAAGACGCCGTGCGCGCCTCGGTGAAACAACTGACCGGCGTCTTCGCGCTGGCCGTGGTCTCGAGTTCCGATCCCAACAAGATCGTGGCCGCGCGCTCGGGACCGCCCGTCGTCATCGGCATCGGCGACAAGGAATACTTCGTGGCCTCCGACGTTCCCGCCATTCTCAGCCACACGCGCGACATGTTCTTCCTCGCCGACGGCGACATGGCCATTCTCACCAGCGAAGGCGTGCGGCTCAGCGACTTCCAGGGCCGGCCCGTGAACCGCCAGATCACCCACATCCTGTGGGATCCGGTGATGGCCGAAAAGGGCGGCTACAAGCATTTCATGCTCAAGGAGATTTATGAGCAGCCGCGCGCCGTCAAGGACACCACGCTCGGCCGCGTCGGCCAGGAGACCGGCCGCATCTTCCTCGACGAGATGGATATCGCGCCGGCCGAGTTTGCGCGCTTCCGCCAGGTGAAGATCATCGCCTGCGGCACGGCATGGCATGCCGGGCTGGTCGGCAAGTACTTGATCGAGCGGCTGGCCGGAATCCCGGTGGAGGTCGATTACGGCAGCGAGTTCCGCTACCGCAACCCGATCATCGGCGAAGACACCCTGACGGTGGTGGTCTCGCAATCCGGTGAGACCGCCGATACCCGCGCCGCTCAGTCGGAGGCCAAGCAGAAAGGTTCCAAGACGCTGGCCATCTGCAACGTGGTCGGCTCGATGATTACACGCGATGCGGCGGGCACCATCTACACGCACGCCGGACCGGAGATCGGCGTCGCCTCCACCAAGGCCTTCACCTGCCAGCTCACGGCCCTGTTCATTCTCGCCATGCATCTGGGACAGGCCAACGGACGGCTCGACGAGAGCACGTCGCGCTGCCTGGTTCAGGAACTGCTGCACATCCCCGGCAAACTCGAATCGGTGCTTTCGCACGACCCGCTGTACGAATCCTTAGGCCGCGAGCTGCACCACGTCACCGACGCGCTCTACCTCGGCCGCGGCATTCATTTCCCGATTGCGCTGGAAGGCGCGCTGAAGCTTAAGGAGATCTCTTACATTCACGCGGAGGGCTATCCGGCCGGCGAAATGAAGCACGGCCCCAACGCCCTGATCGACGAACGGCTGCCGGTGATCGTGCTGGCGACGCGGGAGCCGCACAACGAAGCCAGCCAGCTGCTGTACGAGAAAACGCTCTCCAACATCCAGGAAGTCAAGGCGCGGGAGGGCATCGTGGTGGCGGTGGCGACGCAGGGCGACGCCGAGGTTCACAAGATGGCCGACCACGTGATCGAGATTCCGCCCTGTTCGGAGCTGCTGGCTCCGATCCTGGAAATCGTGCCGTTGCAGCTGCTCGCCTATCACATCGCCGTCCGCCGCGGCTGCGACGTCGACCAGCCCCGCAACCTCGCCAAAAGCGTCACCGTAGAATAACCGCGGGGCGCTCTGCTGCGAAACGGCGGCCGATCGTGGATAATGTACGGCGGAGGCAGAGATGAGTTTCAAGTCAACCGTGCGCCATACCGGCGACGTCGCCATCGTCGATCTGTCGGGCCGCCTGACGCTCGGGGAAGGGTGCGGCGCGTTGCGGTCCACCGTCAAGGATCTGGCCGGCCAGGGCGCCAAGAAGATTCTGGTCAATCTTAAGGACGTATCGTATATCGACAGCTCCGGCTTGGGCGAAATGGTTGCGTCCTACGCAACCGTTACCAATTCGGGCGGGCAGATCAAGCTGCTGAACGCCCAAAGCCGGGTTCGCGATCTGCTGACCATCACGAAACTGTTCAGCGTGTTTGAAGATTTCCCCGAAGAGGCGGCCGCCGTCGCCAGCTTCCGCGGGGAAGCCGCCATGGCCTGAGCGGTTTCGTCAAGCTCAGTTTGCCCCGCGTGGCGGCGCTACTTACTGGACGGCTTCCAGGGCCTTGACCACGGCCGCCAAACGCTGTTGCTGTGCATTGTTGTCTAGTTCTGGATCCAGAGCCTTGATCGACTCCAGCCGCCGGCGTTCGAACGGCAGAGCGTGGGTGGGTTCTGCGCTCATCGCCAAACGAGCCGCCGCGCGGCGATAGGAATAGTTGAGCACTGCCCGCGCTTCCGTTCGCCCGGCATTCGCAATGAATAGCGCCGGTGCTAACGTGATGAGCGCGGAGCGTTTCATCCACGTCGGATCGAGTCGCTCGACGCTATCCAGGTTCGTGTGAATTAAGTCGAGCGACGGCACCGCGACCGCAATTCCGGGGATTCCGCGGTCGCGCGCTTCAAATGCTTCCTGGTCGGTAATCGGCTGGTAGTCCCAATACACCGTCCGCAACGACTGGTGACTGCCGCCCGCGTCAACCAGGAGCGGATCGGGTTCGTGCTCTGCCGGGGCGTACCGGTTCTTCACATACTCCGCCAGGTTCTCGATCAGATCGTCCGCATAGGATGGCAGCCACTCGGGATTGTTGATCATCACGAAATTGTTTTCGGCATTCCGCTCGCCCCCGGCCTGATCCAGAACAACCGAGAGCAGAATCTTCCGAACGTCGCCAGGATACTTGCGAAAATAGGCCTGTTCCGCGACAACCTCGGTAGTCCACCAAAAACGCAGAGTGCGCCGTAGTTTGGGAATTTTCCCCCCGGCGATCAAGCGATTCACCGTTCGCACCAATTCCAACAGCGTTCCGCTCCCGGAGGCGTTGTCGTTCGCGCCCGGCCGCTGATGATCGAGGTGGGCCGCCAGAACGATGTCCTGGCCGGCCGCGGAACCGGGAATCTCACCCAACACCATTCCGTAAGCGCCCGGCGTCGCGCGCGTTGCTTTGGCGCGAAAGTGCACCGTGACCGGCCCGCGCCGCAGCAGGTTTCGAAGCTCGTCGCCCGAACGCGGGCTGATCATGAGGGCTGCTTCGTCGGGCGCCGCCATGCCCCAGAGAATGGCGTCAGGCGGCGTTCGGCGTCCGAAGTATTCCCCCGATGCCGCGCAAATCACGGCCGCCGGACCACGCTCGCGGAGAGCGCGCCACGCCTTGTCCGGTTCGTCGTTTGTGAGCACGATTTTTCCGCGCAGATCGTCGCCGGAGGCATCGACCAATTCGCCGGTCAGGTCAGCGTCCGCAGACCTCTGGGCGAGCACCGCCGCGACTGGCTTCTCGATGGGCGCCGCTACGGACAACTTCGCTTCCGCTTCGTCCCACATAGGTTGACTCTGCGGGAAGCGCTCGACCCGGACATTCTGCAGGCCATACGCGCGCGCGCGACCCGCGACATACTCAGCCGCATCGAAGAAACCCTGCGAGTTCGGATAGCGCGCGCGCGATGCAATGGCACTCGTTTCTTTCAGGGCATTGTCCACCGAAAGTTCGTTCAGGATGGCGCGCAGCAACGAGTCGGGCACGAGCGGCTTTTCCGCCGCGCCCCAGGCCGCTGCGGTTAGGACGATGGCGGCGATGCATCGCGCCGCGCCACGCGGGAAATCGCGTTTACCAGCTTGCGGTAGGGTATGTCGTCGTACGTCTCGAAGCTCAGCCATTCTCCATCCCGCCAACTCGAATAGTACCAGCGCGCCAGCAAAGCCAGATACTCCTGACGTTCACGAACCGTCGGCTTACGCGTCTCCACGGCCGCGAATGTTTGGCGAAGCTGATGGTCAAGCGACAGCGGCTTCCCTTCCTGGACCTCGAAGTGGAACGTTTGCGGCGGTTGCCAGTTTCCATCGCGCACAAACCATAGCTCGACCGCGCTTGAGGCAAGCGAGCGCGTAATGGCTACGCCATTGAGACGGTCGATATCCCGCGCCAACTCGTCGCGCAGCTTCAGTACCTCTTGCACTTTTTCGAGACGCTTATGCAGGCGCGCGGCATCTTCGAAATTCATTTCTTCGCTCAGCCGGTCTCGCGAGCGGGTAATCGATTCGACCAGCGACCCGCCGCCGGTCTGCAGAAACTCCGCCACCCGCTCTACTTCATGCGCATACTCGTCCGGACCCACCACCTGCTGGCAAGGCCGCAGGCACATCCCCATCTCGCCGTACATGCATCCGGGATGCTCGGGCGAGGGCTGCAGGTCCTCCTGGCAGCGCCGCATTTGAAACAGATCCAGGAACTGCGCCTCAAAGCGCTCGGCGGAAGCGCGCGCGCGAAACGGCCCGAAATAGAGCGCCGCCGTCCGCGTCAGGTGTGTGGTGATTTGGGTCCGCGGAAACTGATTGTTGAGGATCAACTTCACGTACGGCGGCATTCGCAGGCGAATGACATCGAGGTAACTCTCGGGCAAGTGAAGCTTTGCCGCTTCATAGTGAACCATGCTCGATTCCAGGCTGGAGGCCGTGAGCTGGTACTCGAACCGTGCTACCGTGTGCCGCAGGTTGAGCAGCCGGGACGGTTTTTCGCGCTCCTTCAAGAGCCTCGACAGCCGCCGCCGCAGCAGAGCCGTCTTGGCCAGATAGGGCGCGCCTTCTTTCGGCCACAACACGAACACGGCCGGCGCATTCGGGATAGTTTCGAGTGCGGCATCGAGGCCGCTAAGATCCGCGATCTCGATCGCGATCATCGCCGAGCCGTCACTCAGAGACAGCTTTGGAATCGATCAACTTTCGAATCTCTGAAATAAAGTCAGCCAGTGGTTTGGCGCCCTGATCGCCGTGCTTGCGGTTTCGAACCGCAACCTGCCCGTTTTGCTGCTCGCGATCTCCGACCACCAGCATGTAAGGCACCTTCTGCAATTGAGCTTCGCGAATCTTGAAGTTCACCTTTTCGCTGCGATCATCGAGAGTCGCGCGAATGCCCGCGTCCTCGAGTTGCTTGCGGACTGCGCACGCGTACTCGTTCTGGCGGTCGGTGATCGGCAGGACCGCTGCCTGGACCGGCGCCAGCCAGACGGGGAACGCACCCGCATAGTGTTCGATGAGAATTCCGAAGAAGCGCTCGATCGAACCATACAGCGCGCGATGGACCATGAGCGGCTGGTGCGCCTTTCCGTCTTCCGCGATATACTCCAGCTCAAAACGCCGCGGTAGCGTGAAATCGAATTGCACGGTCGAGAGCTGCCAAGGCCTGCCGATCGCGTCCACCAGCTTCACGTCGATCTTAGGGCCATAGAATGCCGCCTCGTCCGGCATCAATTTTGCTTTGATGTTCAACCGCTCGGTCGCGCTCCGCAGCGCTTTTTCGGCAAGCTGCCACTGGTCCGGAGAACCATCGTACTTGCCGCTCTTGCCGCCATCCCAGGTCGAGAGTTCCGCCTCGTATTTGTCGAACCCATACGTGGTCAGCGTGTCGACTGCGAACTGTAAGCAACTAACGATTTCATCTTCGATCTGTTCCGGCGTACAGAAAATGTGCGCGTCGTCCTGCGTGAACCCGCGCACGCGGAACAGCCCATTCAGCACGCCCGAACGCTCATATCGGTAGACCGTGCCCAGTTCTCCCAATCGCACCGGAAGATCGCGATAGCTGCGCTGCCCTTCCTTGTAGATGAGGATATGGAACGGGCAATTCATCGGCTTGAGC
>DASXAK010000281.1:0-28290 GCA_036406715.1 Bryobacteraceae bacterium
GATGGATGCAACCCGCCGGCGGGGGTTCACACTCATCCGTGGCCCGGTCACCATTTTTCGAAATTTCTTAATCCGAACGAAACAAAGCTGCAATCCGCTGTTTTCACCGCATTCCCGCCGCGTCTCCCCGGCCCCTCGCGCGAAAATAAATTCAGGTAAGGAGCAGGGATGGTTCGGCGGGAAGCGCGGTTTCGCATCGATCGATGCGAAAACACGGACAGTCTTACTGCAAAACCTTCAGAAGCTCGCGGTTGAACGTTTCCGGCACTTCCAAATGCGGGACATGGCCGGCGTTGCTTCATGCCGTGCAAGAGGACGACCGTCCGGCCGTTCGGCGTGCCGGCGGGCGGCACATCCATGTACGCCATGCGCACATCCTGGCAGCAACACCGGATGAAAACCTCCGGTGCCCATCGCACGCTATCGAATGTTATCCAGGCGTTGTTGCCCTCCGGTGAGAAAACGGACGTTCTTGCACACCGCGTAAAATCTGCTTCGCGGCGCGACGCGCCGAAGCCGTTGTATTGGAAGCGGTTGCTGCTTGGCACGGGAGGTGCTTCCGGCAAGCTCGCCATGGACCACGCAAATTCTCATTTCGAACAACCGCAGTCGCGGATCGGCATCAAGGTGCTCGTACTTGCCCTGTTTTGTCTGGGCGGAATCGCAGCGGGCATTTGGTTCAAGGACCGCGATCAAATCGACGCCATGAATTCCGAACGCGCGCAGATGGTCGCGACGATGAACCAGGCGCAGGCTCAATCGAAGAGCCAGATTCAGGAGCTCACGAACCGAATCGACCTTCTAACAGCGGCTCAGGCCCGGGCGCAGGCTCCCGTCAAGGCGGCGGCGCGGCCTGGCGCGAAAACAGCGCGGCGCAAGCCGCTGGTTGCCAACGATCCGCGCGTCGATAAGCTGCAAGGGCAGCTTGCCGATACGCAGCAGGAACTGGCCCGCACGAAGGACGACATTGCGCGTACGCGCGACGACCTGAACGGGTCGCTCGCCAAGACTCGCGACGATCTGAACGGATCGATCGCGCAGACGCGCGACCAGTTGGCCAAATCGCACGATGACCTGGCCGGCCAAATTAATTCCACGCGCAGCGATCTCAACGGCTCCATCGCCAAAACGCACGACGAAGTGGTTGCCCTGCGCAAGCGCGGAGAAACCAACATCTACGAATTTCACCTCGATAAATCGAAGCAGTTCCATGTGGTGGGACCGGTCACCGTCTCACTGCGCGGCACCAATCCCAAGCACAAGACGTATGATGTCGCGATGATCATCGAAGACAACCAGATCAGCAAGAAGCACGTCAACCTGTACGAGCCGGTGTGGATCCGGCTGAGCGACCGGCCGCAAGCGGTCGAGCTGGTGGTGAACCGGGTCGATAAGGACCGGATCACGGGCTATCTGAGCGAGCCGAAGTACAAGCGGTCGGAGCTCGCATCGGCGTCCGAAAAAGCGCCGGAGCGCCCGCAGCAGCTCGAGAGCCGCTAAGTTTCTCCCAGGGGGAGCGCGGGTCGGAGCGCTCCCTCATTCTTTCCCCTTGCAACGCAGCTTGACCGTTTAGCATCAAAATAGAAGTAATGAGCCGTTCTGCCCTCGGAACCGCCGCATGGGCCCGCCATGCGGTTCCCCAGTATTGGAAGCGATACACCGCCGATCGGAAGCGAAGGATCCTGCCCGCTCCGGAGCGCCCGAACCCAAAGGCATGGCCCGATCGCGGCCTGTTCGCGGCGTGGCTGGGCCACAGCACCGTTCTTCTTAAGGTGGATGGCGCTACACTCTTGACGGACCCGGTGTTCAGCGCGCGCGTCGGAATCCGGGTGGGACCCGTGACGTTGGGGCTGAAGCGAATTGTGGCGCCGGCGCTGGAACCGGCCGAACTCCCGAAGATCGACGTGATTCTGCTTTCGCACGCACACATGGACCACTTCGATCTGCCGAGCTTGCGGCGCCTCGAGAGCCATGCCACGACCGTGATCACGGCGTCGAGGACCAGCGATCTGCTCCGCGTCCGCCGCTACGGACGTATGCAGGAGCTGCGGTGGGGCGAAAGCGCCAGAGTGGGTTCGCTGCTGATCCAGGGATTCGCCGTGAATCATTGGGGCGCGCGCATGCGCAGCGACACTTATCGCGGGTACAACGGCTACACCATCGAATCGGAGCGGCACCGGGTGCTGTTTGGTGGCGATACCGCGGTAACGACGTCGTTCCGCAGTCTGAAGAAACGCCGGCCTTTCGACCTGGCGCTCATGCCGGTGGGCGCTTACAATCCGTGGATTCACTATCACTGCACGCCCGAGCAGGCGTGGCAGATGGCGCAGGATGCCGGGTTCGAATTCTTCCTGCCGGTTCATCATCAGACACTCGCGTTGAGCCGCGAGCCGTATCTGGAGCCGATCGAGCGCGTCTACCAGGCCGCCGGACATCATCCCGAGCGCGTGGCGGTGAAGAGGATTGGCCAGGAGTTCCGGCTTTAGGGCGGTGAGGTAAAGGTAGCGAGGGATTCCCGAATTGCACTGGTCTGGCCGTGCGAGCGGCCGAATCTGGAGCGGTACTTCGATCCCGAAGGACTCCGGGTACAAACGCCGGCCCGGGTGCGGAACAAATCGCTAGGCGATGTGAGGCCCACAGGCGCCGACGTATTCATCGCGAAACCCGCGTGTCCGGAGTGACGTGGGGCAGGTCTCCGACCTGTTCTGGCCCCGCCTCCCAAAAAAGGCTTTTTCGGGGCGACTGTAACGATCCGCCCGCCGGAGTCACTCAATTGTGTCCAACCGGTGGCCTCTAAGGAGGATTTATGAGCGCATCGGCCAGTGCGGTACTGCTGCCGACCGAGACCGCCTACAAGGAAGTCGGCATATTCATCAGCCATAAACATGAAGACAGCCGGGCGGCGAAGCTGATCCAAAGCAAGTTCGAGCAGTGGGGTGGTGACCGGCTGAAGGTTTACCTGTCGGAACTCGTTCCCAAAGGGGAAGAATGGGACCCCAAGATTCATGAATGGCTCAGACAGTCGGACTGGCTGCTGTTGCTCTACACCGGCCCCGGCGTGGAATGGGACTGGTGTCTGTACGAGACCGGGTTTTTTGCCGGTTCGCACGAAACGACCGCCAAGCGGTTTTGCCTGCATCGCGCGGGCGTCGAGCTGCCGGGACCATTGAAGGCCTGGCAATCCGCCACCGAGGAAGACTGCGCCGAGCTGTTGGACCAGATTTTCCGGCAGGAGCCATTTCCCGGGGGAAAGCCGCTCCACTTGCGGCTGAACGACGAGACGCTAAAAACCGTGGCGGCCGAGATCATGGAGGCGGTGGGGGAAAAAGCGAAGCCCGTCGTATTTCCGCCGTATGTCGAGTTGCAGATGGAAAAGCCCCACCAGCAGGAGCTGCGGACGTCGGGAACTCTGGCGGGAGACATCCGGGTCGTGTTCGAGTGCAACGCCCACGAGGTATTTGGGCTTCTCGACGGCATGGGAGGGCGCGGGCTAACCTGGGCTGACGTCGCCGGGCAATTGGAGCGGACGCGGCAGAAGGGCTGGGTCAACAGCCTGTCGGACTCGCTCCGGCGGGTTTGCCAAAACCAGAGCGTCTCCACGACCTTACCCATTGTCTACTCCGTGACGGACGACGCCAAAACGCGCTGGCGGCCGATATTGTATTCGGTTCAGACCGACGGCGAAACGCAGGTGTTCCGGATTGTGCTCAGCGAAATCCGCCCCGAGGACGATCCGCGCCCGTCCGATCCCAGCCTGGATCACTGTATGACCTTGATCACCACGGCGCGCATGTTCCGGTATGGCGTGATCGAAAAATACCGGCCGCTGGTGCGGCAGTTGCAAACACGGAAGCGGGCGGGAACCGCCGTTACTGCACAAGACCTGGAGCCATTCGACGCGCTGCCGTCGGCGATCGACCGGATCGAGACCGAGGCCATGAATTCCGGCGTGCGCAACCTGGACGTCGTCATCGATCTTTTCCCCGATCCCGACGGTGAGGAGAGCAAGAAGCTCGGAGACTGGAGCGTCCAATGGGCGGAATACCGCAAGCAATTGATGGGCGCGGTGGCGACGAAGAACCTGGATGAGATGGAGAAGGCGCTGGACGGCATGCGCAACATCAATCGCGATTGTTTTCGCCTCATGGCACACCGTTATTGCGAAATGATTGACGCACTCAAGTGAACTTTTCGTGGGCAGGTCTCCGACGTCTCCGACCTGCACCACTAGCGCCTGCCTAGTAACGCTCCGACCCACACGGCGGCGTAGCCGAGCGCAACGCTGCCGACTACATTCGCGAAGCCGATCCAGAAGCCGCCTTCGCGGATCGCGGCGTAGGTTTCCCATTCGAAGCTGGAGAACGTGGTGTATCCGCCCAGGAAACCGACCACCAGCAACAACCGCCAGTTCGGGTGCGGTTGGAAACGTTCTGTGAACACCGTCATCAACAGACCGATCAGGAACGAGCCAGTGACGTTGACTACCAGCGTGCCGAGAGGGAACCGGGTGGCGAAGCGGGTCATGATGCCGAGGCCCGCCAGATAGCGGGCGAGGGAGCCGAGGCCGCCGCCGGCGAGGACTAGCAGATAGCTCACCGAAGACCGGCCCGGCCGACGAATCGCGCGCCTCGCCTCAGGACGGGCGCAGGCATTCGGCGATCTCCTTCTCTTCGATGGCGCCGGCTTTGATGAGTTTCCAATAGGGCTCCGTGATGTCGACCGTGGTGGCGCCGGCGCCGGCGCACACACCGCCATCGATCACCAGGTCCACGCGGCCGTCCATCATGCCGAACACGTCGATCCCGCTGCGGCAGGTGGGATGGCCGGAAATGTTGGCGCTGGTCGAAATGAGCGGCTGGTTGAGCATCGTCACCAAGTCATTGACGATCTTACACCGCGCCTGACGGAGGGCCAGCCGGCCGGTGTTTCCCGTCACTTTGAGCGGCACCTTGGCGGACGCGGGCACGATGATCGTGAGCGGCCCCGGCCAGAAGCGGCGCGCCAGAATAAAAAAGCGGTTGCTCAATTCGCTCGCCAGTTCTTCGGCCATCATAATATCGTTGACAAGCAGGGGCAGCGAGCGATGCGTCTCGCGACCTTTGGCCCGATACACGCCGGCGACCGCTCCAAGGTTGAATGGATCAGCAATTAATGTATAGAGGGCATCAGTCGGAACGGCGACAACCTTGCCCCGGCGCACGGCGGCGGCGGCGCGTTCCAGCACTTCGGTCTGGGGATTATCCGGGTTGACCTCTACCAAGTCGGTAGCCATGAATTTCTCTATTTTCAACGCGGCCCGATGGCTTGGGCAACTTCGACAGCCAACTCGTAGCGGCCGAACGGCGCGCTCAACTGCACACCTTGCACCAGCGGCCTCACCCGCGCCACCATCTCCTGGGCAATCGCGACGCCTTCGTGACGGGCCTTGTCTCCGCTGTCGGCCAGCCGCATCCGCTCCATGAATTTTTCGGGCACCGGCACGCGCAGTTCATTCACCATGAAATCCGCGTTGCGGTAGCTCGTCAGCGGCCAGATTCCGCAGATCACCGGGATTCTGAAGCGCTCGATGCGCTCAAGGAAGCGCTCCAGCAGATCGAGGTCGAACACCGGCTGGGTCACGACGTACTCGGCGCCGGCATCCACCTTCCATTGAAAACGATGCAGTTCCTCTTCCAGATTTACCGCGCCTGGATTGGCGCCGATGCCGATCAGCAGCGTGGTTTGCGATCCGATCGGGTTGCCTCCAATATCGAGGCCGTGGTTCAAGTTGCTCACGATGTTCACCAGCCCGATGGAATCGACGTCGAAGACAGCGGTCGCATCGGGATAGGTCCCCATGCGCGGCGGGTCGCCGGTGATGCAGATCAGGTTTCGAATGCCGGCCGCCTGTGCTCCGAGCAGTTCGGATTGGATGCCGAGGATGTTGCGGTCGCGGCAACAGAAATGGTTGACGGCTTCGATGCCGGCCTGCTGCTGGATGAGCTGACAGGTCACCTGAGCGCTCATGCGCGCGCTGGCGCGGGGACCATCGGGCACGTTGATGCAATCGATGCCATGTTCGGCGCACAATCGCGCGCCCGCAACCTCGCGGGAAGCATCCACGCCGCGCGGCGGCAGGATTTCGACGAACGCGACGAACTGGCGAGCGGCGAGCTTTGCGCCGAGCTTTGACTTGTTGGCCACCGGAACCGCGGGTAGGGCTTGCACCTGGGCCTTGGGCTCCTCTATCGTGACCGCCAGTTTCTGTTGCTGCGGCTGCAGCGAGCGCGTCTCGGAGTGGATGAGCTTGATGTGCTCCGGCGTGGTGCCGCAGCAGCCGCCGACGATTTTGACGCCCGCCCACAGCATGCGGCGGGCATACTGAGCCATATATTCGGGCGAGCAGAGATAAATATTGCGGCCTTCGACGACGGCGGGCAGGCCGGCGTTAGGCATGGCGCACAGAGGCTTGGAGGTGTATTGCACCATGCGTTCGATGGCCTCGAGCATGCCTCGCGGTCCGACCGAGCAGTTGAGGCCCAAGACGTCGACCGGCCACAAGTCCATTTCGCGCGTGAAGGTTTCGATGCCGGCGCCCCCGGGCAATTGGTCGTCGTCATTGATGGTGACCTGCGCGACGAGCACTGGATCGTTGCCGCCGGCCTCCCGCGCGGCTTGTACCGCCTGGCGGAGTTCGTTGAGATTGCCGAACGTTTCGAAGATGAGCAGATCGATTCCGGCGGTGAACAGGGCTTCGATTTGCTCGCGAAAAATGGCGCGCGCCTCGGCGAACGAGGTGGGACCGAGCGGCTCAATCCGGATGCCGAGCGGACCGACCGCGCCCGCCACGAAGGCTTTGTCCTGCGCGGCTTCGCGCGCCAGCCGCACGCCGGCTTCATTGATACCGCGCAGTTTCTCGGCTAGTCCGAAGCCGCTCAAGCGCGTGCGGTTGGCTCCGAAAGTGTTCGTTTCGATCACGTCGGCGCCCGCTTTGACGTAATCCTGGTGAATCTGGCGGACCAGGTCGGGCGCGGACAAATTCATCTCGTCGAAGCAGCGGTTGATGAAGGCGCCGCGAGAATAGAGCATGGTCCCGAGGGCGCCATCGGCGACGATGACCCGCCGGGAGAGTTGCTCGCGGAATTCCAGTGCACGGCTGCTCGAGGCTGCGGGCATGCGGACACTGTGATTCTAACTCAGTGCAAAGAAAGGGGACAGACGCCTTTTTTCGGCGAGCGATCGCGGCCTATTCAAGACCGCTGCGAAGAAAAAGTGCCTGTCCCCCTTTTTTACTGGATGGGGATGTCGACCTGGTCGTGAAAGGCGTTGGTCGTGGAGATGGCCAGCGGCAGCGCAGTCGTGGCGCCCGGCGGGACCGGTGGCATCAGGACGTTGATTTGGTACAGACCCGGATAAATGGTCAGGCCGCTGTAAAGGACCGTCGCCGGCTGTCCTGCGATGAGAACGACCGGCTGCTGGGCCGTGGTGCTGGGGCTGCTGGTGTTGCTGCCGGCGCCATCGGCAACCGTCGGAGTCACGGCTCCCAGGCCGGTCAAGTAAATCTGGAGGACTTCGCCCCCGCTCGCGGGATGAGCGGCGGTCACCGTGGTGTAGTCGGCGTGTTGAATTGCGCCAGGGCCGCTGCCGGTCTGGTTCAGTGTCAGCACTCCCGGCGCAGTGGCCGCCACGGGCACGGTAACGGTGTTGGAGGTCTGACCGGCGACCTGGATCGCGACTGTGGCCGTGGGGGCCTGAACGGAGAAGGGAACCAGGAAGTCGACGGTCCCTGGCGTGACGAGATAGATCGGGGCCGGCTGGTTGTTGATCAGTACGGTGACACCCGCAAGGCTGAGGGGATAGGGCGGCGTGGCGGCCTGTGTAGTCTGCGGCAGGCCGGAGGCGTGAATGCGAATGAAGTCACCCGGGCAAATCGGATTTCCGGTCGGGGAAAAACTAGTCGGGTTTTCGACCTGCTGGGGGTCGATCCACAACCCGGTCCCGCTCGCGGCCGGTTGTTGCACTCCGAAATAGATCTCGTAGCCGTTCGGGTCATTGGCACTGATGTTGGCGCCGAGGAACGCTGCGCCGGCGGCGCCCAAGGCAATTTGGGCGAAGTCGCTGGCGCCTGATCCGTTCGTATTAATCGTATAAGCACTGACGCCGGTAAAGTCGAGGTTGCCGACGCCCAGGATCTTCAGACGACGGGTCCAGGCCAGCTTGCCGTATCCTTTGACGGTTTTGAGAGTGCCCGCGTAGTTCACTGCGCTGGTCGCATCATGGCGGAGGCCGGCGCTCCAGAACCGGCCATCCCAAGTTGTGGCGGTTACTCCGGCCATGGCTTTGACTCCGATCACAAGATCGTGCGAACCGGCCGTTCCGCCGAGGAGGATGTTCCCGTCGGCGGAAACGTAGACTGTCCGGCTGCCACTAAGTAGCGCGGTATTGGAGGCCGTCCCAAAATTTACGGTCGCCGTTCCGTCGGTCGCCATTGTGTAAGTCGCGCCCGTCACTTGCTGCGAAGTAGGATGCCCCGAGGACAGGTTGGCGGCATGTCCACTAACTGTAAACGTCGCGAGGGTTCCGGCGCCTGCCGAGGTGAAGTTTGAGAGCGTGCTACGCGCATTCGTGAAAGAGCCGCCAGGAAATTCGAGTGTCGCGGCCCAATAGCCGCCGTTGAGTGAGGTCAGCGATGTCGCCGAAGTGGGGGCCGGAATCGCGATGAACAGATCAAAGGCGCTGCCGCCCGAATCCGTGGTGGAACCGACTATGGCTTCCGGGCCGTAGCGTGCATTGACGGTTTCGCCGCTGCGGAGCGGGCTCGCCAGTGACACGAATCCGGCGGGATCCACCCCATAGGTGAGGCCGGTTCCGGTCTGAGGGGCGGGCGCACCCGAGCCCACCACCTGCTGGCCGGTAAAGCTATAGTGCCCGGCGCCGTCGAACGTGATCGAGCCCAGTAAACTTCGGGCATCAGTGATATTCCCGCTGACATCCGTGCCGAGAGAGATGTGCCGAAAGTAGTAATTCCCGTTGAGGGACTGATTACTCAATGTTTGGGCGCTGATTAGTGATGCGGTGGTTAACCCAAAGAGGAGTAGAATCCCCGATCCCGGTTTGAGTGACATGCCGAGAGCATAAACCTAAGTGCTGGGGAAATCCAGGCAATATCTTGTGAGTACAAAGCGGATAACCAAAATACGCAGAATCTTCCGCGTGCATCTTTAGCAGCCCTGGCATAAGATCCTTTCAGCAGTAAGCGCTCGGGAGGATTTATGCAGAGGCCAGGATGGCTTTCAGTCTGGAGTGGTGTTGCCGTATTGACCTTATCGGCGTTCGTTGTCAGCCGCGCCGATGACAGCTCAAATTCCAACGAAACCGATCTGCTTCCGGTGGAACACGCGGAGTGCACGTTTTTCTCAGGCGAGCCGGAGCGGTTCATGGACCAGACGGTTCGGCAGCGGCTGAGGGCGGGCCGCGGCAACTTCCGTCTCAGCGCGCTTACGGCGGATGTCACGCGCACGCTGGGTTATGTCCCGCCGGGGAGCCGCACATACAGCTTCGATCAGACTCAGCAGACGGGATCGATCGATTCCTACATTTTCGGCGCCCTGAAAACGAATAACATCACTCCGGCTCCGAAGACGACCGATTGGGAATTCATCCGGCGCGTCACGCTCGACTTGACAGGCCGCATACCCACGCCCGAGCGAGTCGTTCAATTCATAAATGATCCCAACCCGACCAAACGCGCGAACCTGATCAACGAACTAATGGCTTCGCCGCAATGGGTGGATAAGTGGACCATGTTCTACGGCGACTTATTCCAGAATACGCAGGTCAAGAATTCGACAGGATTGGACCGGTTTACCCAAGGGCGAAATGCATTTTATCAATGGATCAAGGATTCGCTGTCCAATAACAAGCCCTATAACCAGATGGCGATGGAACTAATCGCGACTCAGTCCGACAATAGCTTTACCGACGGCCGCATCAATTACATCGTCGGAGGCGTGGTGACCGGCGGGCCCAACCAGGACATCATGGACCAGATGACCGCGAACACGTTTGACACGTTTCTAGGCATCACGCACGTCAATTGCCTGCTCTGTCACAACGGGCGCGGACACTTGGACCAGTTAAGCCTGTGGGGCAGCCAGACCACGCGCTATCAGGCGTGGCAACTGGCCTCTTACCTTTCGCACACCCAGGCCAGAACCGCGAGCGTGACGAACGGGACCGCGACCACGACCGTCTGGACTCTGCTCGATAACACCACTGGATTCAAGACCGACTACACGCTCAATACCAAGACCGGCAACCGGCCGGCGCGCACCGCGCCCACAGGCTGCAAATCAGGCCAACCCTGTTTCTACGTGCCGCCACAGTACATTTTCAACGGCAGCACTCCGGAAGCGGGCGAGACGTATCGCGCGGCGCTGGCGCGCAGCATCACCGGCGATTTTCAATTTGCCCGTGCGGCGGTCAATTACCTGTGGGCCTACTTCTTCGGCCAGGGGCTGGTCGATCCGCCGGACACATTCGATCCGATGCGCCTGGACCCCAATAACCCGCCGCCGGCTCCCTGGACGTTGCAGCCCAGCAATCCCCAGTTGCTGAACGCGCTGGCGCAACACTTCATCAACAGCGGCTACGACGTGAAAGCGACTATGACCGAGATCGTAAACTCCGACGCCTACCAGCTCTCCAGCCGGTACCCCGGCCAGTGGGATCCGAGCTGGCAACCCTACTTCGCGCGCAAATACGTGCGCCGCCTCTGGGCCGAGGAGATCCACGATGCGATCACGCAATCGAGCGGTATGCCCGTCAGCTACACCGTCAGCGGGTTCACCGATCAGGGTTTCCCCAATCCGACCTATGCCATGCAACTGCCTGACGTCGCCGTCAACACGAACAACGGGAACGCCAACACGGTTCTGAACAATTTTCTACGCGGAAATCGCGACGACCAGCCGCGCAAGCAGGATGGCTCCATTCTGCAGGCGCTGACCTTGATGAACAACCAGTTCGTGGAGCAGCGATTGGCTGCGACCGGAACCGCCGCCGCACCGCTCATCAAGAACAATCTCGCGATGGCGAATCCCGACCTGGTCAACGGTCTTTACCTCACTATTCTTTCGCGCCTTCCCTCGAGCGACGAGATGACGAAGGCGACGACGGCGCTGGGTGGCGCGAATCGGACCCAGGCTGTTCAGGACCTGGTCTGGTCTCTCTACAACAAAGTGGATTTCATTTTCAATTACTGAGCCCGGAGGGCGCCATGAGCGAACAAGAGAAGATTAACTGTGTTCTGCAGAAGTACCCGTGGACTCACAAAAGCTTTTTCAATCGTCCGCACTGGACTCGCCGGCAGTTCTTCCAACTGACCGGTGCCAGTGTCACCGGTGCATTCCTCGCGGAGCGGTACGCTAAAGCCGCGGTCGTCACCAACGCCGGGGCGAAGACGCTCAATACCGCCAAGAACGTCATCTTCATTCTGTTGGCGGGCGCTCCGAGCCACACGGACACCTTCGATTTGAAAGTGGTGCCGAACGTCACGCCAACGACCTTCGCGCCCACACCTGTCAACGGGATCACTTGGCCGGCCGGGCTGATGCCGAAGCTCGGCAACCAGCTCTCGGACTTCGCGATCGTGCGATCGATGCACGCGCACGCGCTGGTGCACTCTCTGGCCCAGACCTGGGCGCAGATCGGCCGGAACCCGGCGGCCGTGCTGGGCAACGTTGCCCCCAATATCGGGAGTATCGTGGCTATCGAGAAAGAAGGCGAGCGCACGCCCAACCAGGTGTTTCCCACATTTCTGGCGCTCAACTCGGGCGGCGGCGTCGGCGGCGGGTATTTGCCGGCCAGCTACGCGCCTTTCCGCGTCCAGCCGAACAGCGGCGGCATCGGCAACACCACCAATCCGGATGGTCAGACCCGCTTCCTGAGCCGCTGGAATATGATGCACTCGCTCGACGACAACCTGCGCCTGAATTCGCCCAACGGCAAACCAATGGAAGATTACAACGACTTCTACGCAGCCGCGCAGGGGATGATGTACAACCCCGTGGTCAACCAGGCATTCGGGTTCACCACGACTGACAGCACGCGCTACGGGAACACGGGTTTCGGAAACGCATGCCTGGTGGCGTCGCAGGTGCTGAAGGCGCAGCAGGGCACCCGCTTCATCCAAATCACGTCAAACGATGGCTGGGACATGCACTCCAATATCTATGCCGCCAACCAGCTTCCGGCGAAAGGGAAATTGCTCGACGATGGCCTATCGGCGCTGCTAGGCGACCTGAAAACCAATGGGCTGTTGGACAGCACGCTCGTAGTGATGGTCGGCGAATTCGGCCGCACGACGGGCGCGCTGACGGCCGCCGGTGGGCGGGATCACTGGCTGCAGCAGTTCGCGTTCTTTTCCGGAGGCGGGGTCAAGGGTGGAAGGGTGGTCGGCTCCACCAATGCGGACGGTTCCGATACGGCTGATTTCGGCTGGTCTCAAGGCCGGTATGTGTACGCCGAGGATCTCGAAGCCACCATCTATTCCGCGATGGGAATCGATTGGACTTCCGTCCGCCACGACGACCCGATCGGCCGCGGTTTTGAATACGTGCCCCAGACGGGGCCGTTCCAGTTCGCGCCCGTCAACGAGTTGTTTGTGTAAATGAAGTGGGGCAGGCCTCCGGCCTGCCTCTTTCACGTGACAAGGTGAGAATGACCCAGCCCCGCGCGCGAGCGCGGGGTTTCGGCGTCTGACGCTATCTCCTGGTGTGCGGCGCGCCGGGCTTCCGCGATCGCGTAAACTGGTCCCGCAGATTCCCGCCAACCCAGGTCGCGATCACCGTTCCGGCTACGCCGACCAAGGCCCAAAGCGTCGCTACCAACCACAAATGGTTCATTCCTGACTCCGAACCGGAATACTGAAGTGCCAACTTTAGTTGGTTTGTACGTTTCGGCACAATCGGGATCTTACCTTAGGATTACTGGGAGAATCACCTTAGAAAGCCACGGGCTGGCCCGCCTTGACACTTCGCGTCGGCGGGTGATAGCCTGCCCATCAAAGGTATAGACGCTGTTGGGCTTCCGCATAAACCGGGCGGACGGGGTCGCCGGTTGCGGTCGCGCAGTTTTCACTTTCTGCTTTTAGGAGCGAATTGCCATGGCTTTCAAACTCAACGTGAACGGGAAGTCTGCGACCGTAGACGTTCCCGGCGATACGCCTCTGTTGTGGGTCATCCGCGACGTGCTCAACCTGCACGCGACAAAGTACGGCTGCGGCATCGGCCAGTGCAGGGCGTGCACGGTACACCTAAACGGCCGAGCAGTCCCGTCCTGCCAAACCCCCGTTTCGGCGGTGGGCAACCAGCCCATCACCACGCTCGAAGGGCTGTCTGCCGACGGGACCCACCCCGTCCAACTGGCCTGGCAGGAGATCGACGTGCCGCAATGCGGCTATTGCCAGGCAGGGCAGATGATGACGGCCGCGGCGCTGCTCGCCAAGAACTCCAAGCCGAGCGACAAAGACATTGACAGCGCGATGAACGGCAACCTGTGCCGTTGCGGAACCTATCTGCGCATTCGCCAGGCGGTTCACAGGGCGTCAGAGATCACCACCAATGCATCGACGCGCGCGGTACAGACCGCGTCGGTGAACAAATAAGGAGGAGGAACCATGAAGAAAATGAGCATCGATCGTCGTTCCTTTCTGAAAGTCAGCGCCCTCGGTGGTGGTGGCGCGCTGCTCGCGCTTTACGTCAAGCCGGCGGTGGCCCAGTTCGGGCCGCAGGTCCCGGCCCTCCCCAGCAACTACATCAAGATCGCGGCCGATGGCACCGTGACCATCATGGCCAAGAATCCCGATCTCGGCCAGGGCGTCAAGACGATGCTTCCTATGCTGATCGCCGACGAACTCGACGCGGATTGGAAGAAGGTAAAGGTCGAGCAGACCGATTTCGACGACACGAAGTACGCGGGCCAGATCGCGGGCGGCAGCACGGCCACTCCGACCAACTGGCGGCCGATGCGGCAAGTCGGCGCGGCCGGGCGAGCTATGCTGATCACCGCTGCGGCTCAGACCTGGAATGTGCCGGAAACCGAGATTACGACGGACTCCGGAAAGGTCGTGCACCAGGCCTCCAACCGTTCGATGGACTACGGGCAACTGGCGTCGAAGCTGGATTCCCTGAAGCCTCCGGCGCTCAACACCGTAAAGCTGAAGGATCCCAAAGACTACAAGATCATCGGCCACACCCAGCAGGGCCGCGACACGCACGCCATCGCCACCGGCCAGCCGATCTTCGCGATCGACATGACCCGTCCGGGCATGCTGTTCGCCGCCTATGAGAAGTGCGGCGTGTTCGGCGGCAAGGTGAAAAGCGCCAACCTCGACGAGATTAAGCAGATGCCGGGCGTGCGCGATGCCTTCATTGTCGAGCGGCCGGTTCCGAACGAAAACGTGCTCCCGGGCGACCCCGGCCTCGAGAACGGGATCGCGATCGTGGCCGACACCTGGTGGCAGGCGCAGACCGCGCGCAAGAAGCTGCAGGTCACCTGGGATGAAGGCAAGTGGGGCACGCCGGACCAGACCAGCACGGTCTTCCAACAGAAGGCCGATGAATTCAGCAAGGGCTCGCCGCAGCGGACTATCCGCAAGGATGGCGATGCCGAAGGCACGCTGAAGAGCGCGGCCAAGGTGGTGGAAGGAGCGTATTCGTATCCGTTCATCGCCCATGCGCCGCTCGAGCCGCAGGGCTGCACGGCCGAATTTGAAAACGGCAAGCTGACGCTGTGGACCAACAGCCAGATTCCCGGTAATGCGCGGCGTCTGGCGGCCGAGGCCTGCGGCATCCAGCAGTCGGATGTCACACTGCACATGCTTCACGGCGGCGGCGGCTTCGGCCGGCGGCTGACCAACGATTACGCAGTGGAAGCCGCCTACATTTCGAAACACGTGGGCAAGCCGGTGAAGCTGCTGTGGTCGCGCGAGGACGACATGGCGCACGACTACTATCGGCCGGGCGGGTTCCAATACCTCAAGGCGGGGTTGGACAACTCGGGCAAGGTAGTGGCCTGGCGCAATCACTTCGTGAGCTATGGCGAGGGCGAGCGCTTCGCGTCGGCCGCGGCGATGGGCCCGACAGAATTTCCGCAGCGCTTCGTTCCGAACTACGAGCTGCACACCTCGGTCATGCCGCTCGGCATCCGCACTGGCTCCTTGCGGGCTCCGAGCAGCAACGCGTTCGCATTCGTGATCCAGTCGTTCATCGATGAACTGGCGCACGCGGCGGGCAAGGACCCGGTGCAGTTTCGCATGGACCTGCTAAATGCGGGGACGCCGCTGCCTCCTCCGCCGGCTCCCGGCGCTCGTGGCGGCTTCGGCCCGGCCGGCATGGACGCCAACCGCATGAAGGGCGTGCTGGAACTGGTGGCCGATAAATCCGGCTGGGGCAAGCGCAAGCTCGCCAAGAACACCGGCATAGGCGTGGCGTTCCACTTCAGCCATCTCGGCTATTTCGCCGAAGTGGCGGAAGTCAAAGTCGAGTCCAACAACAAAGTGAAGGTGAACAAAGTCTGGGTGGCGGCCGATATTGGCAGCCAGATCATCAATCCGGGCTTTGCCGAGAACCTCACCCACGGCGCGGTGATCGACGGCATGAGCGAGCTGATGGACCAGGAGATCACGGTCGACAAGGGCAGGGTAGTGCAGACCAACTTTCACCAGCACAAGCTTGTGCGGATGGCGCAGGCGCCGCCCGAAATCGAGATCCACTGGTTGAAGACGAACAATCAGCCGACCGGGTTGGGGGAACCGGCGCTGCCGCCGATTCTGCCGGCGATCGCCAACGCGATCTTCGCGGCCAGCGGCAAGCGCGTCCGCGCGCTCCCGCTCTCGAAGTCCGGCTTTAGCTGGGCGTAGCTCATCAAGCAGGGGACAGACGTCTTGTAAAAGGCGTCTGTCCCTTTTTCTATTTCAGCTTCGATTTCTGCCGGCCCTGTTCGTCGAAGTTCGCTGGGTCAAGCCATCTTTCGAACGCCGCCTTCCGCGCGGGCCACTCTTTGTCGAGCATCGAATACCACGCCGTGTCGCGGTTCCGGCCTTTGACGATCATGTGCTGGCGGAAGATGCCTTCGAAAGTGAACCCGAACCGCAGGGCGGCCCGGCGCGAAGGCTCGTTCAGGGCGTTGCATTTCCATTCGTACCGGCGATAGCCGAGTTCCTCAAACACGTAGCGCGCCATCAGGTACATGGCTTCGGTCGCGCCGCGCGTGCGCTGGAGCGCCGGCGTGTACAGGATATAGCCGACTTCAATCGAGCGATGAGCCGGCTCGATCCGCAGATACGAGGCGTATCCGGCCGCCTCCCGAGCCGGTTTGTCGAGGATGGCAAAAAAGACCCGGTCGGTCGAGGCGGCTTTGCCGGCAACGTCCGCCTCGAACGCGGCGCGCTCGGCAAAGGGCCCGTCCGGCAGGTAAGCCCACAGCTCCGCGTTCTCGTTTCGGCCCGCCTGTCTCCAGAGCGCGCCGGCGTGGGACGAAGCATCCAGCGGCGCCAGCGTTACATACCGGCCTTCCATGACTACCCGGCCGGGCCGGCGCGCCGGGCGCGGATCAATAGCTCCAGTTTCCGGCATCATCCTCCCCTTTTTCTCATAGAATGGTCCGCATGCGTTTTTCCATGATGCTGGTTGTCGCACTCGCCGCCGGCGCCCAGGACCGGCTGCCGCCCATTCCCGCGGACAAAATGACTGAAGCTCAGCAAAAAGCCGCCGCGGAATACAAAGACCTGCGCAAGGCCGATCTGACGGGGCCGCCCTGGTCGGTCCTCCTGCGCGTGCCCGATTGGGTCGTTCCAGCGCTCGAAATGCGGCTGCACGTGCAACAGCGCCCGGTGCTCGGCAATAAGCTGACCGAATTTGCCATCCTGATTGCCGCGCGCGAATGGACCAACAATTACGAATGGAACGCTCATTCTCCGGCAGCCAGCCGGGCCGGCTTGAGCGCCGAGGTAATCAGCGCGATCGCCGCCGCGCGCCGTCCAGACCACATGGCCGAAGACGAAGAGATCGTCTACGATTTCTGCGCCGAGCTGTTGCGCAACAGGAGCGTCAGCGATGCAACCTACGCACGCACTCTCGCCAAGTTCGGTGAAGCCGGCGTGGTGGAGTTGGCGAATCTCGAAGGTTATTACATGTATCTGTCAGTCGTAATGAATACGGCGCGCAGCCCGCTGCCGGCCGGCGCCAAGCCGCAGTTAGCGGCGTTCCCACACTAACGATCGACGCTCATTCGTAAAACGCCGGCGCTTTCCGGAGTTTCAGATTGCCATAGAAGTCATGCTGGATCCAAAGCTTCGCGCCGGTCTTCTTGATGAAGGCATCGACGCGTTCGCGCGACGCGGCCGTCTGCTCCTTGTTGAATTCCATCGTCGGCAGGCGATGCAGTTTGTACTCCTCCGGATAGTGCCAGAGGTCGCCGCTGATTAGCACCGGCCCGGTTTTTGCCAGCTTCACAAAGAGCACCTGGTGATCGGGCGAGTGGCCGGGCGACGACTTGAGAATCACCGTGCCGTCGCCAAAGACGTCGTATTCATCGTCTTTGACGATGACCGTCTTGCTGTTCTTGAGCGCGCTGTAGTGGTCGGGCATTGTGCGCGCCGAGGGTTGACTGGCGAACATAATGTCGCGCTCGCCCTGCCGCACCAGCCAGGTCGAGCCAGCGAACGCATTTCCGTTTCCGACGTGATCCCAGTGGAAATGGGAAAACGCCAGGTAAGTAATATCGGCAGGAGTGTAGCCGGCTTCGGCCAGTTGGGGCAGCAGCGGTTTCTCCGCCGTGGCGTAATTGAGGGTGGCGGGAAGACCATCCGTTTTGAAATCGCCGTCCGGAATCACGCCGGTGTCCCACATCAGTGTCCCCTTCGGATGCGCAATCAGGAATGCGGGAGCCGCCATCAGGTGCGTCCCGATTTCGTCGCGTTTGAGCGAATAGCGCGAGATATCCGCGTTGTCCAGGATGCCGCAATCGAAGACGTACAGCCGAACCGTTTTCGGGGCGGGGGCCTTGTGCGGCTGCGCCGCCATGCTGAGGGCGACCGCCAGCAGGACCGTCAATTTCTTCATTGGGCTATGATATCGCTACTTCAACAACAGCACGGCAATTCTGCCGTCGGTGTCCAGGCTGTCGCCGGTGGCGTTCTGGGCGTGCTGGGGCACGTTCGACCGCTCCACCAGTTCGATGCCCTGCACATGCCCGCCGAAGATCAGGTCGTTCACGACCTTGGCGCGCTCCTTGTCGATTTGCGAGTCGATCTTGTGAATGAACGTGCGGTCCTGCTGGGAAAAGCTGATTCCGATATCGTGCGTAGCGGCGATCGCCCAAACCGGGCGGCCGCCGAAGGTCTCCGGCCGGCGCCATACGCGCAGGTGATGCCGCTCGGCGAAAGTGTTATTCAGTTTCTCGAATACCACATCGGGCGGCTTGCCGTCGAGCAGCAGCACCGAAACCGGCGCTTCGCTGTAGCCGCGCGCTTCCGCCAGCGCACGGAAGGTTTCGAACTTCGCTTTCGAGCTCAATTCGGCGGCCGTCGACCAGCCCGCGTCGGCGAACGCCTTCCGCACCACCTCGTCACTCCCGATTAAGAGAATGTTCGTCATGTCCGAGGGCTTTGGCGGCCGCTGCGCCAGGGTCTGAAACGGTTCCCGCGCCACGAAATCGGCCAAGGCCGCTTCGTCGGGAATCGAAGCAACCTGGGCCGCCGGCCCCGGTCCGCCCGCGCTGGCCAATTCCAGCGGAGCTTTCAGCTTTAACTCAAGCTCCGTGCCGACGTCGTACGTGATATCGGTGTCGGCCGGCTTGAGCACGGCGCCTTTCGCTGCCGTGAGGACGCCTGCCAATCCAGAGAACCTTTCCGACAACTTGTTCAAACCGGCATCCAACTCGCCCGTGATCGTTTCCGAAGGCAGAATGCCCGCGATCCGTCCCTGCTCGTCGACGCTTTCGCGCGCGTTGTCGATTGCGGCTATCTGTGCATCCAGCTTCTGCTTCTGCCCATTGATCTCGATTTCGTTGAAGTTCAGAACCAAGACCGAGCGCTCGTCTGCTTTGGTGGATTGGGTCGACGTCTCGACTTCGCCCCGCACGGTGGCGCCGGCCGGAACCGCGAATTGCTGGCCGACCATTACCGGCGCGATCACGACGGCTTGTATGGGTTCTTTCGGTTTTGCAGTTTGTGTGGAGATTTTGGCTGTGAGCCGAATTTCGATTGAGGTTGCGGCGGGAACTTCCAACGCCCACGCTCCGGCGGCGCTGAACGTCGCGGCCGCTCCTGCCAGGAGCAGTGGAACCGTCCTCATAAGAAGATTTTAGTTATCCCGGGGGCCGCCCGGAGTACCTCTTCATACAGATCGGTCACCCCGAGCTGGGTGGCTCGCTCCTCCAGTTCGCGCAGGCGGCGCAGGATGTCGGCAGGCCGTTCGGAAAGACTCTCGACGTCGTGGCGGGCGATCACCCAGAGCAGGTGCTCCGCGCGCTCGACGACACCTCGAATTTCCCAGTCCATGGCGCTCTTTATTGGTAAAACGTAAGGACTGGCGTGAGGTTGCTATTGGACCGCTAGCTATTTCGAGCTACGGGAAGTGCCCGGGATGGGTCGGCGGCGGTTTGATAACATGTAGAAACACCCTTGATCGAAGCGATTCCAGACATTTTGGCCCGCATTGTGGCCAAAAAACGCGAGGACTTGGCCAATGGCGCGGCGCCGGTTGCCGAGTGGGAACGGCGCGCCGACGAACGTCGTGCCGGGCGGCGGGATTTTCGCGCTGCCCTCGCCCGCCGCAGCCCCGCCATCATTGCCGAGATCAAGAAAGCTTCTCCCAGCCGAGGCCTGCTGGCAGCCGATTTTGAGCCCGCCCGGATCGCGGCTCAGTACCAGGGGGGCGGCGCCGCGGCTCTTTCTGTCCTCACCGATGAAGAGTTCTTCCAGGGAAGCCTGGCGGATCTGGCCGCCGCGCGGGCCGCGGTTGATCTGCCGGTGCTGCGGAAGGATTTCACGATCGCGCCGGAGCACGTGCTCGAGGCTGCGGCTCATGGCGCCGATGCCATCTTGCTAATCGCCGCCATTCTCACCGAGCGCGAGATTCGGGATTTTCGTGAGTCGGCGGCGAGATTCGGGATGGCCGCACTCGTCGAAGTACACAACCGCCCGGAACTGGATATCGCGGTTGCCGCCGGCAGTGATCTGATTGGTGTGAACAACCGGGATCTCACGACTTTTGAGGTGTCGCTGGAAACTTCGCTGCGCCTAGCCGAATATTTTCCCGAGGGCCCCCTGCGTGTCAGCGAGAGCGGCATCCACGATGCAGACGACATCGCCACGCTGCGCGCTGCCGGTTACACCGCCTTTCTGGTCGGCGAGCACCTGATGAAGTCGGGTGACAGCGTCGCGGCTCTGAAGAAGCTGGTCGGGCGATGGTCTTGAAGATTTGCGGCATTACCTGCCCGGAGGATGCAGCGGCGGCGGTCGAGGGCGGCGCCACCGCCATCGGCTTCAACTTCTGGCCGCGGAGCCCGCGCTACATTGCACCCGAACAGGCGGCACACATCGTCTCGCGCGAGGGGATTCGCCGCGTGGGCGTGTTCGTCAATGAGGTGCCGGCGCGTATCGCGGAGATCGCCCGGCTGGTTCACCTCGATGTCGCGCAATTGCACGGCGATGAAGCTCCTGCGGCGTACCCCACCGGTCTCGTGGTCTGGAAGGGTGCCCGCGTGGCCGCCGGCTTCGATTTTTCCGCCTACGACGATTCCCCCGCCGAAGCGCTGGTCTTGGACGGCCCGGCCGGAGCGTTGTACGGCGGTTCCGGCCAGACGTTCGACTGGGGGCTGGTTGCCGCAGTCCGGAAGCGGATCATCCTGGCGGGTGGACTGGATGCCTCCAATGTCGCGCGGGCGATCGCCGCGGCTCATCCCTGGGGCGTCGATGCCTGTTCGCGCCTCGAAAGCGCGCCCGGCAAGAAGGACTATCGCAAGATGAATGAGTTCCTGCAAGCGGCCAGGGCGGCGCTTCTCGCATGACACCGCAACCCGATCAGAGCGGCCACTTCGGACCGTACGGCGGGCGCTTCGTTCCCGAAGTGCTCATGGCTCCCATCGAGCAACTCGAGCAGGCGTATCTGGCAGCGCGCGAAGACGCGTCATTTCAGGCCGAGCTGCAACACTTGTTACGAAACTATGCCGGCCGCCCCACACCGCTGTACTTTGCCCGGGGGCTGACGGAAACGCTCGGCGGCGCGCGGATTTATCTGAAGCGCGAGGACCTGCTGCACACAGGCGCGCACAAAATTAACAATTGTCTCGGACAGGCGCTGCTCGCCAGGCGGATGGGCAAGCGCCGCATCATCGCCGAGACCGGCGCCGGCCAGCACGGTGTCGCGACCGCAACCGTCTGCGCGCTCCTCGGCTTCGAGTGCGTGGTCTATATGGGCGAGGAGGACATGCGCCGCCAGCGCCTCAACGTCTTTCGCATGCGCATGCTCGGGGCCAAGGTAGTGGCGGTGACCACCGGCGGGCGCACTCTGAAGGACGCCATCAGCGAGGCCATGCGCGACTGGGTGACGAATGTCGCCGGCACGCACTACCTGCTCGGCTCGGTGCTCGGCGCGCACCCGTATCCCATGATGGTTCGCGACTTTCATAAAGTCATCGGCGAGGAGGCGCGCGGGCAGGTCCTCGAAGCCGAAGGCCGGCTACCCGATTCGATTTACGCGTGCGTGGGTGGCGGCTCCAACGCCATCGGTATTTTCCACGCGTTTCTGCCCGATACCGCCGTACGCTTGATCGGTGTCGAAGCCGGCGGGCGGGGCGAAGGAATCGGCGAGCACGCGGCCCGCTACCGCGGCGGCGCTCCCGGCGTGCTCCAAGGCGCGTACAGCATAGTCCTGCAGGACGAGCACGGTCAGATTGCTCCTACGCATTCTGTCTCCGCGGGCCTTGACTACAACATGATCGGCCCCGAACATGCCTGGTTGCACGACCAGGACCGCGCCGAATACACGGCGGTCTCCGACAAAGAGGCGCTCGACGCCGCCCGCCTGCTGTCACGGACCGAAGGGATCATCCCCGCGCTCGAATCCGCCCACGCCGTGGCGGAAGCCGTTCGCCGCGCCCCGAGCGCGAAAGGGCAGCTCTGGCTGGTCAACGTCTCGGGCCGCGGCGATAAGGATATCGATATTTACCGGGAAAATTTCAAGGAACTCGACGAAGCATGACGCGAATCGGGCGTCTGTTTGACTGCTTGAAGCGCGACGGCCGGAAAGGCCTGATCGCGTACATTACCGCCGGTGATCCCGCGCCCGCGCGGACTCCGGCGCTGGTCGAGGCGCTGGTGCGCGGCGGCGCCGACCTAATCGAACTCGGGGTTCCCTTTTCCGACCCGATCGCGGACGGCCCGGTCATCCAGCGTGGCGGTGAGCGTGCCTTGCGCGCCGGAACCACGCTCGAATCGGTGCTCGATATTGCCGAACGCATTCGCAATAGTTCGGAGGTCCCGCTGCTGCTGTTTACGTACCTGAACCCGGTGTTGCGCTATGGCCTCGATCGTCTCGCGAGCGATGCCGCCGCGCGCGGCATCGATGGCTGCCTGCTTATCGACGCCAGCGTCGAAGAGGCGCAGGACTACGTTGCTGCCATGCACCGCCACGGTTTGGATACGGTTTTTCTAGCCGCTCCTACCAGCACGCCTCGGCGCCTTGAGTTAGTCGCGCGCTACTCAACAGGATTTGTATACCTGGTATCGCGCACCGGCGTGACTGGCGAGCGCGAAACGCTCTCCGATGCGGTCGCGCCGCTCGTTCGAGCCGTCCGTGGCGTGACGGATCTCCCGCTCGCCGTGGGATTCGGCATCTCGCGGCCCGAGCATGTTGCCGCGCTGGGCCGCCAAGTCGAGGCCGTCGTCGTTGGCAGCGCTATTGTCCGCCTGATCGAGCGATACGCTAACGATCCCGCTCTCGAGTCGGAGTTGGAGTCATTCACCCGTGAGCTGAAGCAGGGTTTCGAGGTGCAGGCATGACGAGGGACGAAGCCCGGCAGAAACTCAAGGACCTCCGGGTTTTCATCGACGATCTTGACCGCCGCATCGTCGCCCTGCTGAACGAACGCGTCAGCGTGGTCGAGGATATCGGCCGTGTCAAGCGCGACGCCGACATGCCCGTCTACGAGCCCGATCGCGAAGAGCGCGTCTTCGCCAATGTGCGCAACGTGACCAGCGCCGATCCGCTGGCCCAGGCGGCCGTCCGCCGCATCTTTGAACGGATCATCGAAGAAATGCGCCAGATCCAGAAGCTGCGGATGGAGTCGAATGGGGAGCCGAAGGCCGGCAACCCGTCATGAATTGCGTTGCTATTGTCGGAACCGGCTTGATCGGAGCCTCTTTCGGGTTGGCGTTGCGACGAGCGGGCTTTGCCGGCCCGATCCTCGGGGTCAGTTCGGAGCGCGCCATCGCCGATGCCCTTGCCGTTGGCGCGATCGATCGCGGCGCACAGCTGGCCGAAGCCGCCGCCGAGGCGGACCTGGTTTTCCTGTCGCAATCCATCGGACGAATCCTGGATACCATCCGCCATCTGGATCCGCTCTTGCGTCCCGGCGCCTTGGTGACTGACGCCGGCAGCACCAAGACAGAAATTGTCGATCTGGCCCGGCAGTTTTTAACTCGCGGCCAGTTCCTCGGCGGTCATCCGATGGCCGGCAAAGAGAGCCGCGGCGCGGCGGGCGCGGAGGCCGGCCTTTTTGAAGGCCGCACGTGGGTACTGACGCCGGATGAGCCAGCCGAACTCGAAACCCCGGCCGCCCGCGATCTGCTTTCCTGCCTTCGCCGCATCGGGGCGCGCCTGGTAGTTCTGAACTGCGACGAGCACGACCGTGTCGTCGCTTTCACTTCGCACCTGGCGCAACTGGCTTCAACGGCTCTCGCCTCCACCGTCGCCGAGAATCTCAGGCGTGAAGGGTCCTTGAAAGTGGCTGGTCCCGGTCTCACCGACATGACCCGCCTCGCGCTCAGCTCGTACGACCTCTGGCGGGATATCCTCGCCACCAATACCGATCACATCGATCGGGCGCTCGCCCGCTATATCCAGGAACTCGACCACATCCGGGAAAACCTGCGCACCCGCCAGCTTCAGGACGAATTCGCACGCGGGGCAGATCTGGCTGTGCGCCTTCGGAACCCCCAGTGATAAAACGACGAACCCGCCCGCCTTTAGGCGGCAATTTGGGATACACTACGGAGGAGGGTACCGGCCGCAACATGGTCGCCACGAGGCGTGTCAACCAGCCGCCGGACCCACGGTCTTCCCGGCGCGGTGGTCTTGCCGGACCGCCCTACCGATTGCCCGGTTTAGGAAATTTCAAAATGGAACAGAAGCTCAAAATCGCGGTGTTCGTCGACTTCGACAACATCGAAATCGGCGTCAAGTCGACGCTCCACCGCGAATTCGACGTCGCCGCAGTGCTCGACGCGCTGAAAGAACGCGGCGAAATCGTCACCAAATTTGCGTACGCGAATTGGGGAAGACAGGAATTCGCGACACGCGCGCTTTCCGAGCACGCGGTACAGATGGTGCAGCGAGATCCCTCGCCCCGCGGTGACAAAAACGGCGCGGACATCAACCTGGCCCTCGATGCCCTCGAGATGGCCTTCACTCACGATCACATCAACGCTTTCGCCATAGTCAGCGGCGATAGCGACTTTATCGCCCTGGTGAACAAGCTGAAGCAGTATGACAAACGGGTTTACGTCGTCGGCGGCCGCGCCTTCACCAGCACGATTCTGCAGAAGAACTGTCACGAGTTCATTGCGTACGAATCGATCATCGACGATTCCCGCCCGCGCTCCTCGCAGCAACCACAGCAGCGAGAGCCGCAGCAGGAACGCCAGCCGCGCGGGCAGCAGCCCCGCCGTGCTCCGCTCGAACTCGCCCAGGCCATGCCGCTTGTCGAGCGCGCGCTCGGCGTCCTCGAACGGCGCGAGGTGCGGCCGCAGCTCGGTTTGCTGAAATCGACCATGCTGCAGCTCGACTCGACTTTCAACGAGAAGGCCTATGGCGCCAACTCGTTTACGGATTTCGTCGAGAAGCTGCAGAAAGCCGATTTCGTAGAGGTATCCGGCGGCGAAGGCCGCTACATGATCCGCATGAAGGGCGCGGCTCCCACCGAAAAGCTGGGCGCTAAGCCGGAAGAGGCCATCCCGGTACTGCGCGATGTGCTCGAAACGCACCGGTTTGAAGCCGACAACGGGGCGCTGGCCGAGGAATTGGCCGAGTGGGTGCGCCAGGAGCATTCGAATTTCGATACCCGCCAGTACGGATTCCAGGAGTTCAGCGAACTGCTGAACTACGCGCAGGACAAAGGACTGGTGCGGATTGTCGCGGATGAAGAAAAAGGTTTGATCGTCTACCTGGGCACCGAGTTCCACCCGCCGGCCCCACCGCCGGAGCCCGAGCCGTCGGCCGCCGCCGAGATGGAAGAGGAAGAGTACGAGCCGCAGCCGCTGGTTCCCGGCCAGCCGACCGCGACCGGCGAAATTCCGATCCCCGAGCCCCCGCCCAAGCCCATGCGGCGGCCCCGCGTACGCAAGCCTGCCGGCGAAGGCGGCAAGAAGCGCTCTCCGCGCCCGCGCAGCAAGAAACAGCCGGTCTAAGTGGGGCAGGTCGGAGTTTATCCGTCCGCGGCCTGCCTACTTTTTGAATGGCAAAAGCCGCCATCGTTAAGGATGGCGGTTACTCGCGACAGTCAACCTGTTTAGGCGTAGACCAATTCGTCGACGGACTGGATCGAGCAAGGTTTTCAGTCTCAACGAAACCCGCAAATTTCATCCACGCAGGCTGTCGATCGCACGGTATTGCATCGCGCACGGCGCGGCGAACAAATTCTGCAAGAGAAATACTGAGCGCACGAGCCTAATTTCTAGCCATAAGGTATTCCCGGTCGCGAAGACTTACCGGAATGCGAAACATCGTCCACCCAGCAATAGCACGCCGGGCATGAGCACCGCAGCCCACCAAGTGCCTGCGCTACGACGCCGCCGCTGTCGACTCCTCCTGCACCACTTTTCCGTCGAATAAATGAACCGAACGGTCCGCGTGCGCTGCGTACCGCTGATCGTGCGTGACCATGCAAATGGTCGCGCCATTCTGGTGCAGTTCTTTTAGCAGGTCCATCACGGCCTGGCCGTTGGCCGAATCGAGATTCCCGGTGGGCTCGTCGGCAAGCAGGATCGAAGGTTCTCCGGCTAGCGCCCGTGCCACGGCGACTCGCTGCTGCTGGCCGCCGGAAAGCTGCGACGGGTAATGCTTGGTCCGGTGGGCCATTCCGACTCGCTCCAACGCCTCGCGTGTCCGCTTCTTTCGCTCCGTGCTCGACATTCCCCGGTAGGTGAGCGGCAATTCCACGTTTTCGTAAACCGTCAGATCGCCGATCAGGTTAAACGCTTGAAAGATGAAGCCGATTTCCCTGTTGCGGATACGCGCCCGCTCGCCCATTTTCAGGCCCTCCACGGGCCGGCCGTTCAGCACATACGAGCCATTCGATGGCGTGTCGAGCAGTCCCAGAATGGCAAGCAGCGTGGACTTGCCGCAGCCCGAGGGCCCTGCAATCGAAATGTAATCTCCGCGGTTCACATCCAAGTGAATGTTAGAAAGGGCGTGCGTCTCGATATCATCGGTCACAAAGACTTTCTGGACGCTCTCCAGGTGGATCAAGGTCTCCGGCATGGCCGATTTGCCTCCTCTCAGCCGCTATGCTTCTCCGGCTTAGACGATAAACGGCCCAAAAAGTTCCGTTTTTTCGGAACTGTTTTTGGCTCGCGCCGTCATAGTCTTAGTCGGAAAGGAGCGTCCCCGTGTCCCTGCTGTCCCAGGATCTCCGGTATGCCGCCCGCACGCTGGCCCGCAGTCCGGGGTTCGCCGCGGTGGCGATTTTCACACTCGCGCTCGGCATCGGCGCCAACACTGCCATTTTCAGCTTCGTCGACGGCATTCTCCTCAAGCCGCTCCCGTATCCGGACTCGGACCGCATCGTGCGCGTACTGGAGAAACCGCCGGGCTTTCCCCGCAACGGCATTTCGACGCTGAATTATCTCGATTGGCAGCGGCAGAATAACGTCTTCGACTTTATGGCCGCCCAGACCGGCGCCAATATGACGCTTTCCGGCACCACTGAGCCGGTGCTGCTCCACTGCGGGCGGGTTTCCGCGCACTACTTTGAGATCTTCGGCATTCACGCCGCCGTCGGCCGCACGTTCCTTCCCGACGAGGACCAGCTTGGCAAGGACCACGTTGTCCTGCTTTCCTGGGCGCTGTGGCAAAACCGTTTTGGCAGCGATCCCTCGCTCCTCAATCGCACGATCCTTCTCGATAACGAGCCGTACACAGTGGTCGGCATCCTGCCTTCCGGCAGCGCCTTTGATCGCGCGTACAACCAGATATGGCGGCCGCTGGCCTTCGAGCCATCAAATATGACCCGCAACTTCCACTGGTTCGGCTCGTTCGCGCGGCTGAAGCCAGGCGTTTCGCTGCAGCAGGCGCAGAAAGCCATGGATGTCATCGGCACACGCATTGCGCACGACTACCCCGACTCGAACAAGGGCTGGGGCGTCGTCGTCGAGCGGTACAGCGAGGTCATTGTCGGTCCCGAACTCCGCACGTCGCTCTACATCCTGCTGGCGGCGACCGGCATGGTGCTGCTGATCAGTTGCGCGAATCTTGCCAATCTCGCGCTGGCCCGCGGTGTTTCGCGCGAGCGCGAGGTCTCGATCCGCGCATCGGTGGGCGCAAGCCGGTGGCGGCTCATCCGGCAGTTCCTCACTGAAAACGTTCTGCTCTCGCTGTGCGGCGGTGTGCTCGGCATCGGCATCGGCTTCGCCACGATGCGGTACCTGATCACGCTGGTTCCGCCCAACGCGCTTCCTCGCGAGGCCAACATCGGCATGAACTTGCGGGTCCTGCTGTTCGCGCTGGCAGTCTCGGTGCTCACCGGCCTGGTGTTCGGTCTGGCCCCCGCTCTGCAAGCCACCAACCCCGATCTGGCGAATTGCATGAAAGAAGGCGGTCGCGGATCCACCGGCGGCGCGGCCAAGCGCCGCTTCCGCGATGTTCTCGTCATCGCCGAGATGTCCGTCGCCTTCGTGTTGTTGGTCGGTTCGGGCCTGATGATGCGCAGCTTCTTCCATTTGATGAATGTCGACCCGGGCTTCGACTCCACCAATGTGCTGGCGATGAACCTGCCGACCTCCGACAAACGCTATCCCGATCCTCTGCA
>DASXAK010000282.1:0-15074 GCA_036406715.1 Bryobacteraceae bacterium
AGCCTGGCCATCGATCTCGCCTATATCGTAGACTCGCACGACATGCTTGTGGCAGACCCGAGAGGCTAGGACGAGCTCTCGTTTGAGGTGTAGCAGATTTTGGAGATTTGGGACCGCTTCAGGCCGCAGTACCTTGACCGCTACGGTCCGATTCAATTCGCGGTCCAAAGCGCGGTAGACGGTTCCCATCCCGCCTTTACCGATCTGTTCAACTAACTGGAAGCGCTTCCGTGCGCGGATTTTTCGGGGAGACCGCCTGGGCTGCGGCGTGGGAGCCGGACAAGACATAGTTCACGCAGAGTAGTGAGGTAGATAGTACAAATGAAGGCAAACTGTTCTCGGGTTTTTGAAAAAATGGAAGCAAGCGGGCGGGCGGAGCGGTCCTAATGGGAAGCAGCCCCGCACGGGCTGACGCGCCAGATATCCGATGCGTATTCCCGTATGGTGCGATCCGATGAAAACTTGCCGGCGCGGGCGACGTTGAGAATGGCTTTAGAGAGCCACGCGTCGCGGTCTTTGTAGGCCTGATCGACGCGTTCCTGCGTCTGAATGTAGTCGCGAAGATCGGCCAGAAGCATGTAGTGATCGCCGCCCACCAGCAGCGCGTCCGTGATCGGGCGGAAGATGCCCGGTTCCATGAGGTTGAAGAAATCGCGCTCGATCATCTCGACGGCGAGCCGAATCTCTTCGTCGGCGTGGTAGATGTCCCAAGGATTGTAGTGCGGACGGCGGGCTTCCACTTCTTCGGCAGTCATTCCGAAGATGAACATATTCTCGCGCCCGACTTCTTCGAGAATTTCGACATTGGCTCCATCCAAAGTGCCGATGGTCAAAGCGCCGTTGAGCTGCAGCTTCATGTTGCCGGTGCCGGAAGCTTCGGTGCCGGCGAGGGAAATCTGCTCGCTGAGATCGGCGGCGGGAATGATCCGCTCGGCGAGCGAGACGCGGTAGTTCGGCAGGAACAGGACCTTCAGCTTGTCGGCGACCTGCGGATCGCGGTTGATGACCTCAGCCACCTGGTGGATCAGCTTGATGATCAGCTTGGCCATGGCGTAGCCGGGCGCCGCTTTCGCGCTGAAGAGAAACGTACGCGGGGCGATGTCCAATGACGGATTGTGCTTGAGCCGGTTGTAAAGCGTGATGATGTACAGGACGAGCAGGTGCTGCCGCTTGTATTCATGCAGGCGCTTGACGTGGACATCGAAGAGCGAATCGGGAGAGACGGTGATTCCGAGGCGGTGGCGGATGATGCGATCGAGGACCTGCTTATTGACGCGCTTGGCCGCTTCGAACGCGCTGCGAAAGGCGGAATCGGCCGCCAAAGGCTCGAGCTTGCGAAGCTCTTCGAGATCGGTAATCCAGCGCTCGCCGATGGCATCGGTGATCAACTGGCTGAGCGGCGGATTGGCCTTCAGGAGCCAGCGGCGCGGCGTGATCCCGTTGGTCTTGTTGTTGAATTTGGCAGGCCAGTAGTCGGCGAAATCCCGCAGGTACTCTTTCGTCAGAAGCTCGCTGTGAATCTTCGAAACGCCGTTGACGGAACACGAGCCGACGATCGCCAGGTGGGCCATGCGGACATGCTTTTCCGCGCCTTCCTCGATGAGGCTTATGCGGCTCAATCGGTCGACGTCATACGGATAACGGCACGAAACGTCGCGCAGGAAGCGGCCGTTGATCTCGTAGATAATCTGCAGGTGGCGGGGCAAGAGCCGGGCAAGCATGTTGACCGGCCATTTCTCGAGCGCTTCGGGCAGCAGGGTGTGGTTGGTGTAACCGGTGCCGGCGGTGGTGATCTCCCAGGCTTGATCCCAACCCAGCCCCTCGCGATCGACGAGCAGACGCATCAGCTCCGGGATGGCGAGGGAGGGATGCGTGTCATTCAGTTGAAGGAAGACTTTGTCGGGGAAAGCGTCCCAGGAATTGCCGTCGGATTTGAAGCGGCGCAGAATGTCCTGGAGTGAGCACGAAACGAAGAAGTACTGCTGTTTGAGGCGGAGTTCCTTGCCTTCAAAAATGTTGTCGTTGGGGTAAAGAACCTTGGTCAGGTTTTCGGCGAGGACCTTGTTTTCTACCGCGTCCACATATTCACCGCGGTTGAAATCGTCGAGGTCGAACTCTTCGGCGGCTTTGGCGGACCAGAGGCGGAGCGTGTTGACCGTCTCGCCGCCATAACCGACGACCGGCAGGTCGTAGGGCATGCCGACCACCGATTTCGTATCAACCCACAGCCATTCGCGCCCATGCCGAGACTCGACGCGGCCTTCGAACTCGACCGGGAACGAGAATTCGGGATGCGTGATCTCCCAGGGATAGCCAAGCTTGAGCCATTCGTCGGGCTGCTCCACCTGGTTGCCATTGACGATACGCTGGTTAAAAATGCCGAAATCATAGCGGAGGCCGTAGCCGATTGCGGGCAGCCCGAGAGTGGCCATGGAGTCGAGAAAACAAGCGGCGAGACGCCCGAGGCCGCCGTTGCCTAGACCGGCGTCGACTTCGTGGTCGCGCAGGGGTTCCCACTGTAAGCCGAGCTCCGACATGGCCTGCCGGCAGGTTTCTTCCAGCTTCAGATTGATGACGTTGTTGCCGAGCAGGCGACCGATCAGGAATTCGAGCGAAAGATAGTAGATGCGCTTGACGTTCTGCTTGTGGTGAGTCTGCTGGGTGGCGATCCAACGCTCGACGAGGCGGTCGCGGACAGCGAGGGCGAGCGCGTAGTAGCGGTCGCGATCGGTCGCGGTGTAGCGGTCTTTGGCGAGCGTCAGGCGGAGATGGTGTTCGAAGTCCGCGCGGAGCGCGTCGACAGCGGGAGGGGCTGCGGTGATGGTGGCCACTACGACGTCTATCGACCGAGACGATTAGAAATCTTAGAGCCCGCTTGCTGCAAATCGCGACACGACGCCACTTGCAGTTGACAATGGCGTCCAAAGCGTGTCGAATTGCAACTAGACGGGGGCAACTTTCAGTTCGTACTTTGCGAGGGTGTGGCGTACAGCGCCTTTGCGTTTTCGGGGAAAATCCGGAACCAAACGTATAGTGCGCCGATGGAATTCGTGCCCACCAAGGACCATGACCAGCTGGAACTCGTTTTGGACAAAACGCCGGAAGAGTTTCAGCGCCTACGACCCAAATGAAACGTTTACTCCGGTTTGAGATAGACGATCCCCAGCGGCGGGACCGTCACCAGGATTGAGTGCGGGTGGCCTTGCCAGGGCTGGTCATCCGAGGGGAGACCGCCGCGGTTGCCCATGTTGCTGCCGCCAAAATAGGCCGCGTCGCTGTTGAGGATTTCGCGATAAAAGCCCGGCTTGGGGACGCCGACACGGTAGCCTTCGCGCGGAACCGGGGTGAAATTCGCGATCACGATCAGGAGATCGTTCGGGTCGCGGCCGCGGCGAAAGAAGCTCACAATGCTGTTGTCGACGTCGTGGAAGTCGATCCACTGGAAACCTTCCCAGCCGAAATCCACCTGGTATAGAGCGGGCTCGGCGAGATACACGCGGTTGAGCTCTTTCACGTACTGCTGGATCTGCTTGTGCGTGTCGAAATAAAGCAGCACCCACTCGACCTGCGCGTGCTCGTTCCACTCGTTCCACTGCCCGATCTCGCCGCCCATGAACACCAGCTTCTTGCCGGGATGCGCGTACATGTAGCCATACAGCAGCCGGAGGTTGGCGAACTTCTGCCAGTAGTCGCCCGGTAATTTGGACAACAGCGCGCCTTTGCCGTGGACCACCTCGTCATGCGAGAACGGCAGCACGAAATTCTCCGTGAACGCGTAGAGCAGCGAGAACGTGAGATTGTTCTGATGATAGTGCCGGTGAACGGGATCCTTCTCGATGTACTCGAGGGTGTCGTTCATCCAGCCCATGTTCCATTTGAGATCGAAGCCGAGGCCGCCGAGATAAGTGGGGCGCGACACGGCCGGCCACGCAGTCGACTCTTCGGCGAAAGTGAGCGTGTCGGGATACTCCTGGTGGACCACTTCGTTGAACTTCTTGAGGAAGTCAACGGCTTCGAGATTCTCGCGGCCGCCGAACTGATTGGGAATCCACTCGCCTTCCTTGCGCGAGTAATCAAGGTAGAGCATGGAGGCGACGGCATCCACGCGCAAGCCATCGATGTGGTACTGATCGAGCCAGAAGAGCGCGCTCGACAACAGGAACGAGCGCACTTCGTTGCGGCCGTAGTTGAAGATCAGGGAGCCCCAGTCCTGGTGCTCGCCCTGGCGCAGGTCGGCGTGCTCGTAAAGATGCGTGCCGTCGAAGAACGAGAGACCGTGGGCGTCCTTGGGGAAGTGCGACGGCACCCAGTCCATGATGATGCCGAGGCCGGCTTGATGCGCGCTGTCCACAAAGTGCCGGAAGTCGTCGGGAGTGCCGAAGCGGGAAGTCGGGGCGAAATAGCCGGTGGTCTGATAGCCCCAGGAACCGTCGTAGGGATGCTCGGTCACCGGAAGCAGCTCGATATGGGTATAGCCCATCTGGCTGGCATACGGCACCAGCTCGTCGGCGAGCTCGCGGTAGGTCATCCAGCGCAGGCCGAGCTTTTCATCGGGGATGCGCTTCCAGGAGCCGAGGTGGGCTTCGTAGATGACCATGGGCGCGTCGAGCGATTGCCGCGCGCGGCGTTCGCGCATCCACTGCTGGTCGCGCCACTGGTATCGATCCAAGTCCCAAACCACCGAAGCCGTATTGGGACGCATTTCCGCACCGAACGCGAACGGGTCGGACTTGACCGCCATGTATCCCATGTAGCGGGTCTTGATTTCGTACTTGTAGAGCTCACATTGCTGGAGGCCGGGAACGAAGATTTCCCACAGACCCGAGACGCCGCGCGGGCGCATGGGATGACGGCGGCCATCCCACTGGTTGAAAGCGCCAACGACGCTGACTCGCTCCGCGTTCGGGGCCCAGATGGCGAAGCTGGCGCCGCGCGTTCCCTGGTGCTCGATGAGGTGCGCGCCCAGCTTCTTATACAACCGGACGTGGTTGCCTTCAGCGATGAGGTGGAGATCGAAATCCGTCAGGACTGGCGGATAGCGGTAGGCGTCGTCGATCTCATAGCGGCCGCCATCGGGCAGCACGATGGCGAGCTGGTACGGGAAGAACTCGTTCTCGCGGGGGAACACGGCTTCGAAGAGCCCATCCGAGTGGACGCGCCGCATCTCGGTGGCAGTGTTGTTTCGCAAAACCGAGACCGATGCCGCTTGCGGTTGAAAGGTGCGGACGACGAGAACCGGCTCGCCGCGGACGCTTGCCGGGTGGATTCCCAGCACATCGAACGGAGAGCTGTAGTAACCGCCCGCAATGGCGGCCATGGTGCCCGGATCGAGTAATAAGTCATTTTCGAGTTCGGCTAATTTGCGTTGGCTCATTAGGAAAACCCCTTGGTTTTGTTACGATTAAGTAACTCTACGAGCAACTCGCCTTGCGCCGGAGAACAGGTGTTTGTACTAAAATCAATTTATCAGACTTAGTTTGACGAATTGAGCTGAAGCCGGGAGCCGAAGTGCTCACACATACGGTCCCGGAGACCGGCAGCGGTGCGAGGCAGTACGTCTCCGTTCCCGACGCGAAGCAAGACCGGCCGAGCCCGCCGCTTTCCGCGCTGCCCGTGATGGTCCGACGGCGTCGACCACCAACCAGCCGGTGCACGAAGGTATTTTCCGCCCGGAGCGCGAATGAAAATCGCTTTATTGAGCTGGGAGTCGCTTCATTCGATTGCGGTCGGCGGCGTGGCGGCACACGTGACGGAACTGGGCGCCGCGCTCGAACGGAAGGGCCACGAGGTCCACGTTTTCACTCGCATGCGTTGTGGCCAGCGGGAATACGAGCGGGTCGACGGTGTCCATTATCACCGCTGCCCGTTCGACCTGATCCGGGACTTCGTCTCGGAGATCGGCGCGATGTGCCGCTCATTCGTTCAACACCTGTTCGACACTGAGAACTGTATCGGACCGTTCGATGTGGTGCACGCGCACGACTGGCTGGCCGCGAATGCGATGATCTGGGTGCATCAAGGGCGGCGGCGGCGCTCAATCCTGACGATTCACTCGACCGAGTTCGGCCGCTGCGGCAACAACTTCTACGGCGGGCAGTCGGCTCGCATTCGGGACCAGGAGCGGGCCGGCGCACACGACGCCGATCGGGTGATTACGGTATCGCACAGCTTGAAACACGAAATCGAGTGGATGTACCAGGTTCCGATTTCGAAAGTACACGTCGTGTACAACGGCGTCAATCCACACAATTTCGATGGATTTATCGACCCGGCGACGGTGAAGGGGCAATACGCGATCGGGCCGGTCGACCCGACCGTGTTGTTTGCCGGCCGCATGGTCCAGCAGAAAGGCCCGGACCTGCTGGCGGAAGCAATTCCGCCGCTGCTCAAGTTTTATCCCCAGGCCAAGTTCGTGTTCGCCGGAGACGGAGAACTGCGAGGCGCCGTCGAACGGCGCGTGCAGCAACTGGGCGTGGCGCACGCGACGAGGTTCGTCGGCTTCAAAGCGAACGGCGAGTTGATCGATCTTTACAAGGCTTGCGACGTCGTGTGCGTGCCGAGCCGCAACGAGCCGTTCGGAATCGTGATCTTGGAGGCCTGGAGCGCGGGCAAGCCGGTAGTCTCGACCGTGAACGGCGGACCGAAAGAGTTCATTTGGCACGAGGTGAACGGCCTCAAAGTACAGGCGAATCCCGATTCAATCGGATGGGGACTGGGCACTCTGTTCACCGATTTCGAGTGGGCCCGGTGGATGGGGCGCAACGGGCGCATCGCCGTCGAAACAGCCTTCGCCTGGGACCAGATTGCGGAAGAGACTCTGACCGTGTATCGATCCTGACAGTGATTCAAGTGCTGGTAGAGGCACAATGGAAGAAACCTATGATAACCGTCGGCTTAGAAGAATATGTCCAGGGGCTGCCGAATATCTGCGGATCGGAGCCCGCTATTGCGGAGGCGCTGGCGCGACCGGGCGCCGCGTATCTTCCCGAATCAGGGATTGACTTCGGGCGAGCGCGCAGCACCTTTGCGAACGCGCTGCACATGCACCAGCCGCTGATTCCGGCGGGAGGCTCCGACCTCGGCACCGCTGCCGTGATCAGCAACCTGCAGCATATGCGGGATTCGGGCAGCGACGAAGCCCGGTACAACTCCGGCATCTTCGCGTGGTGCTACAAGCGGATGGGCGAGTTCATTCCGCAGCTCATTCACGAAGGCAAGCAGCCGCGGATCATGCTCGATTATTCGGGTACGCTGCTGCACGGTCTTCGGGCAATGGGGCACAACGACGTGCTCGACGCGTTGAAGACGATCACGTGCGACCGGCAATACCGGCGCGCGGTCGAATGGTTGGCAACGCCGTGGGGGCACGCGGTGGCGCCGTCGACTCCGGTTCAGGATTTCGGCCTGCACGTACGCGCGTTTCAGCATCACTTCGCGGCGATTTTCGGGCTGGAGGCGCTCTCGCGGGTGCGCGGCTTTTCGCCGGCGGAAATGGCGCTGCCGAATCATCCCGATGTGGCCTACGAGTTCGTGAAAACCTTGAAAGATTGCGGATTCCGCTGGGTGCTGGTGCAGGAGCATTCGGTGGAGCGGGTCGAGGACGGCAGCGCGCTCCGCCAGCCGCACGTGCCGCACCGGCTGGTGGCGCGCAATTCCAAAGGCCAGACCGCCAGCATCACGGCGCTGATCAAGACTCAGGGGAGCGACACGAAGCTCGTGGCGCAGATGCAGCCCTATTACGAGGCGAAAGGGCTGTCCCGAACGTCGGTGGCCGGGATCTCCGTTCCACCGGTGTGCGCCCAGATTGCAGACGGTGAGAATGGCGGAGTCATGATGAACGAGTTCCCCTCCAAGTACATGGAGGTGATGCGCGAAGTCTCCGGCTCCGATGTCCCGGCGGTGAACGGCACCGAATACCTCGAATATCTCGAAACACTGGGCATGACCGAGGCAAACTTCCCGGCCATCCAACCGCTCATGCAGAAGCGCATTTGGGACCGTTTCCGCAACAGTTCGGGCCCGGACGCGATGGAGAAGGTGATCGAAGAGCTGCGAAAAGAAGATAACCGGTTCCACATGGAAGGCGGCAGCTGGACGAACAATCTGTCATGGGTGAAAGGATACGGCCACGTACTGAGCGCGATGGAAGAAGTGAGCGCGCTGTTCGCGGAGAAGACCCGCAATGCGCGCACTTCCGAGCACCGGTACCGCAACGCACTCTTTTACCTGCTCATTACCCAGACGAGTTGCTTCCGGTATTGGGGCAGCGGTGTCTGGACCGACTACGCGCGCGAGCTGTGCCGGAGAGCCACCGCCATCCTGCAGCACGATTTCTAGAACCGCGAACACGGTACGCGATCCAACGAGGAGGCTGAAGCTGTGAAATGCTGGTTTTGTGAGAGCGAAGCGCGCGGCACCTGCGCGGCCTGCGGCCGGGGCCTCTGCCACCAGCACGCGCATATTCATGATGAAATGACGATAGCCAAGTCGGACACCAGCACCGGATACGCCAGCTACTATAACGTGTATAGAGCCCTCAAGTGCAGCGACTGCCACCTGGAATGGAAAACGTACCAACCCGGGCGGTAGCGCGCAAACCGGCGGAGGAGTTATTTGCGTCGGCGGGGACCTTCATGGGGCGGGTCTGGTCCGCCGTCCGGGCGTTCCGCGGGGCATTGCACCAGGAGCCGGGCGGAGAGGGATTCGAACTGCGCCCGCCATCGTTGCCGGAGCGCGGCGAATTACCGGAATCGTACGGGCGGACGAAAGTCGTGGCGATGACGGTGAATCCTTATCTGATTCACGTCTACTGGGAAGTGGCGGCGGCGCAACGTGAATCGCCGGAACCGGCCAGCCTGAGATTTCATGAGACCGGGACAGGAAACGCGTTCGACGTGAACGTGGATTTGTCCGCAAAAAACTGGTACGTGCACCTGTGGAGCCCCGACGAGCGGTACGAGGTCGAACTGGGCATACGGCGGGATGGTGAGTTCGTGCCGCTGGCGCGTTCCAATGCCGTCCAGACACCGCGCGCCTGGCCGGTAGCCGAAGTCAGAGAAAGCTACACGCGGGCCCCCGAGCCGAAGCGCGAGGAGCCTCCGCCGCAGCGGAGCGCCGTCCCGGCGACGCAGATCGAGCATCCGCCGGAAGCCCCGCGGCCGATGGAACACGCGCCGGAGGCCAAGCCGCTCCCTGTGGCTGCCGCCGCGCCCACCCCGGCTGCCACCGCTCACGCAGCGGCGCCCACGCGGGAAACGGAAGGGCGTCCCGCCGCAACAACTGCTGCACGGCCCACACGCGCCTCCGATGTGCTCCGAGAGAGACTATCAACGCTTTATGGATTCCGGCGCTGGGAGCATCCGCCTCGCTCGGCACCACAGGGCTCCGATCCCGGACCGGCGCCGAAGACCGTCCGCCAGGAGATGGATCTGACGGCTCGGGCCGAAACCCATTTCGCTCCCGGCGTGTCCTCGCGTCAGCCGCGGAGTTGACCACGATGGAAGGCGACCTGGCGCTGATTCTGCACGCCCACTTGCCTTATGTGCGGCACCAGGAGCATGAAGATTTTCTTGAAGAAAACTGGCTTTTTGAAGCAATCACCGAAACTTACGTCCCGCTATTTCTGGTCGTGGAGCGTTTGCTCGCGGACGGGGTCGAGTTTCGGCTGACGTTTTCGCTGACTCCGTCGCTTGCCTCGATGCTGCAGGATCCGCTGCTCCAGGCGCGTTACTTGAGGAAGCTGGATAAGGCCATCGAGCTGACCGAAAAAGAAATCGAACGCACCCGTCCGCTGCCTGAATTTCACCCGCTTGCGCTCATGTACCACGGGCTTCTGCTGGAGGTTCGCGAAGCTTTTGTAAATCGGTACGGCAAAGATTTGGTGCGCGGGTTTCAGCGGTTTCAGGAGTCGGGCAAGGTCGAGGTGATCGCGAGCGCCGCCACGCACGGCTTTTTGCCGCTGCTCTCGGTGAATGAGTCGGCCGTGCGCGCGCAAATCGGAGTGGGAGTCCGGCAGTACGAACAAATCTTCGGACGCACCCCCCGCGGCTTCTGGCTACCCGAGTGCGGCTATTACCCGGGCGTCGACCGGCTCCTGGTCGAGCGAGGCGTCGAATACACGATTCTCGAAACCCACGGCCTCACGCGCGCCGACCACAGGCCCCGGTATGGAGTGTTCGCGCCGCTGGTCTGCCCGTCCGGCCTGGCCGTCTTCGGCCGCGACCCCGATTGTTCCCGTCAAGTGTGGAGCTCCGCCGTAGGGTATCCGGGGGATTTCGATTACCGCGAGTTCTATCGCGACATCGGCCACGATCTGGATCTCGAATACGTCCGGCCCTATATTCATCCCGATGACATTCGCACGGATACGGGAATCAAGTATTACCGGATCACCGGCAAAGACCCGAAGGAGCCGTACGTGCCGGAGTGGGCCGAGCAGAAAGCGGCGCGGCACGCCGAACATTTTCTGTCGGAACGCATCCGGCAGGTGCAGGAGGTATCGCCGGGGATGGACCGGCCCCCTGTGGTGGTGGCGCCCTATGACGCCGAACTGTTCGGACATTGGTGGTTCGAAGGGCCGCGCTGGCTCGACTACCTGATCCGGAAGATCGCATTCGATCAGCAGACCATCCGGCTGGTGACGCTGTCGGAATACCTGGACCGCTGTCCCGACAACCAGGTGGCCACGCCGTCGCAGTCGAGCTGGGGCCGGAACGGACATAACGAAGTTTGGCTCAACGGCGTAAACGACTGGATCTATCGCCACATTCACGCGGGCGCGGACGTGATGGAAGAACTGGTCGCATCGCATCCTCAACCGGGCGGGTTAGTGGCAAGAGCGTTGAACCAGGCGGGGCGGGAGTTGCTGCTGGCCCAGGCCAGCGATTGGACGTTCATGATCAACTCCGGCGACATGCAGGAGTACGCCACGGCCGGAATCAAGAGTCACCTGCTGCGGCTGCACCGGCTGCGCGAGCAGATTACGGCGGGACAGATCGACGAAACCGACCTGGAGATGCTGGAGGCGCAGGATAACATTTTCGCCACAATCCCGGTCGCCGCGGAATTCGGCCGGAGGGGCACGCCTGAACGGCGGCAGGCGATCCGCCAGGTCCGGATTAAGTTGCCGGAACAGTTGAAGATTGTGATGGCGTGCTCGGAATTGGTTCCTTTCGCCAAGACCGGTGGACTGGCGGATATGGTCCCCAGTCTGGCGAAGGCCCTTCGTGAGCTCGGGCACCAGGTGTCTGTAATCATGCCGGCATACCGCGGTGCTCTCTATAGTGGGGTGCAGCTGAAAGACGCCGGGCTGCGTCTCAGTGTGCCGGTGGGCGGCGGCCGTGAGCAAGCCGGCGTGCTTACTGGCGGGACCGGTTCGGGGATTCCCGTTTACCTGGTCGAGGCAGCCCGTTATTTCGACCGGCACGACCTTTACGGCAGCCCGGGTGGCGACTACCCGGACAACGCGCGCCGCTTCGCATTCTTCGCGCGTGCGGTATTGGAGCTATTGCGGCAGATCGGAGCGCCCCATATTCTGCACGCTCACGACTGGCAGGCGGCTCTTTCGATCGCGTTTCTGAAAGCCCAGCCGGAGCGCTATCCGGGGCTCTCGACCGTGCGCACCGCGCTGACCGTTCACAACCTGGGCTATCAGGGCGTATTTCCGGAAGGGGAATGGCCGGTGCTGGGCCTCGATCGCAGCCTGTTTACGCCGCGCCATTTCGAGTTTTACGGCAAGATCAACTTTCTGAAGGCCGGCCTGGCCCTCGCCGATACGATCACCACCGTGAGCCCGACATACGCCTGCGAGATTCAGACGCCCGAATACGGCTTTGGGCTCGAGGGAGTGCTCCGGGAGCGCGCGTCGCGCCTGACGGGCATCCTGAACGGAGTCGATTACGGCACCTGGAATCCGGAGACGGACCGCTGGATCACCCACACATACGGGATCGACGACCTCTCCGGAAAGGGCGCCTGCAAGGCCGACCTTCAGGCACAGTTCGGACTTCCGGCCGAGCCGGGCGTTCCACTGATCGGAATGGTCACACGCCTCGCCTCGCAAAAGGGCATGGACCTGATGGAGGCCGCGATCAGCGAACTGATGAAACGCGAGTTGCAGTTGGTGATTGGCGGCATGGGTGACCAGCAATATCAGGAGCTGGTCGCGACATGGGCGCGACAGTATCCAGGAAAATTGGCAGTGAAGATTGCGTTTGACGAGAAGCTGGCGCATCAAGTCGAAGCGGGCGCCGATATGTTCCTCATGCCGTCGCGCTACGAGCCGAGCGGGTTGAACCAGCTCTACAGCCTGAAATACGGCACGATTCCCATCGTGCGGGCGACGGGTGGTTTGAAAGACAGCGTGGAGGAGTTCGACGGCGACGGAGGGACTGGCTTTCTCTTCGACGCGTATGAGCCATCCGCGCTGCTCAAGGCCGTTGACCGGGCGCTCCAGACATACAACCAGAAGGAGCGGTGGGGCGCGGCGATGCGGAACGCGATGAGCGCCGATTTTTCCTGGAAGCGCTCGGCGGAAGCGTATATCCGGGTATTTCGCGGCGAGACCGTAGACTGAATCGCGGTTCCCTATTTCTTTTGAGACGGCGTCTCGACTTTGGGGATTCCGAAGTGGCCGCCGAGATCGGCGAGCGAGTTTAGATCGACATTGCCGACAATATTGACGACGGTCAGCTCCTTGGGCTCGGCCACCAGGATCGCCAGACCGGTCATCTTTTGGTTCTCCGATCGCACATAAACTTGCGTGGTTTCGCGATCTCCGGTACTCGTGATATCGACGATGCGCGCCCATTGCGGCGCACGGAGCTGGTTGCGGACGCGATCGAGGTCGGCCGGCGTCCAGGCGCCGTCGGTCTTGAACTCGTAGGATTTGACGTAAATCCCGGTGATGCCTTCGAGCAGCTTCTTGACCTGCGCCTCCTCCGGATCTTTGCCCTCCAGGAATTTTGCCGCGAACTGCAAGGTGGCGCCGCTCAGCGAGACATCGACGGTCTCGGCCGCCTTGGCGGCGAGGTGATCCAGGTTGAACTGGATCTGCTGCGCCGCAAGCGGGACCGCCCCGGTGTATAGCAGAAGCTTGACCAGAATGTTCACTTCGCCACCCCCAGCACTCGGTTTTGTACTTGATTGAGCTTGCCGCCGGCGAGCCGCACGGCCAGCATCACCTTGTCTTTGGCGCGCACGCCTTCGTAGTGGCGATAGGCGGCGCCGCTGCCTGCCAGCACCAGCACCGATGCAGCCGCGGCGAGCCATCGGCGGGAAAACGTTCCCGGTCTGCCGCCGCGACTTCGCGCGGACAAGCGGGCGCCGAAGCCCGGCTCCGGGTCCTTGCGCGCCAGCGCGCGCTTCAATTCTGCTTCGAGCCAATCCATTAGCGATCTCCCATCCCCCGGCGCGCGAGCTTCTCGCGCAGCACGGCCAGCGAACGATGCAAATGGCTTTTCACCGTCGCCAGCGGCATCTCGAGCAACTCCGCGATCTCCGAAGGATCCAAATCTTCCTGATACCGCATCACCATGACTACCCGCGCATCTCCCGGCAACACCGCGATCAGCCGCCGCAACACCTCGCCGAGCATCGGATCGCGCTCGGCCGCCCCGGCAGCCGGCTCGGGCACCTTTTCGAGCTCCACCTGCGGCCGCCGGCGCCGCCGGCGCGTTTCGTCAATGGCCTTGCGAATCGCCGCCTGCCGCAGCCAGAACAACACGTGAGCCGCCGATTGCAGCGTCGCCAGATTCCGGTGCAGGCTCAGAAATACTTCCTGCGCCACTTCCTCGGCGAGCGCGCGATCGTGCAGCATGTGATAGGCGAGGCTGAAGACCATCGCCTGGTGCTCACGGACCAGGCCGTCGAAATCGGCCACGGGCTGTTCGGCGCGCGCCACCGGCATCATTGCGTTTCTGAAGCGTAACTCACTTGGCTGTTCACATCCACCCGCCGGAAATCCATGTTGGTCATCGAAATCGAAATTCTTCGCTTGTAAAGGAACAACACATGCAGGTCAAACTCGCCGCCATAGCTCACGGGAAACCAGACACCATCGGCGAACTTCTGATACGCCACCGAAAAGCCGAGCCCCTTCACGTCGGTGCCGAGGAGCGCTTTCACGGCCAGCGGAATGCCATGACCCAGCTTGGTGCTCACGAATACGGGCTGGAACTCGTCGGCATCGATCAGGGCCTCGCCCTTCCATCCGTATCGGTCCTTGGGGTCAAACGCAACGCGGTACACCCGGCGGCCTCGATACGTTTCGGCGCCCAGGAGCCGGAAGTCATATTTCAATTGCTGGTGGTACGTCAACGGGAAAAGACCCGCGTCGAGCCCATCGCGCGAATCGTCCGTCATTAGATCCTCGGAGAAGCCTTCGACCAAGCCGCCATCAAGGCCTTCCGATTTGTTCTGAAGGGTATCGTAGACGACGTAGTCGCCGTTCTTTTCGTAGCGGCCCTGAACCGAGACCAGTTCGCGGTGGAGGCCGCGCGTCGCCGGAGTGATGTTGTATTCGCGAAATTCTTCGCGGGCCACCTTGCCGTTGTTGCGGCGAAGGCGGACGTTCTGTTTCTGGTGATAGACGAAGTCAAGCCGCGCATCCTGCGTTTTGGCCTGGTTGAACGCGACGCGCCGCATGATGTCGTCGACGTCGGGGAGCTGCGCATACGCGCAACTCGCGAGGGCAGCGAGCAGCAAAGCCTTCATATCAGCTCATACGCTCGGGCGGGGAGGTGCGGTGGCAAAAATCGTGGGGCGGGTCTCCCGGCCTGCCGAGTGGCTGGGCAGGTCGGAGACCTGCTCGTAAGTCATTTATTCCAAAGCTAAAATAACTCTTGCATTCTATCACAAATTGCAATAGCATGATTACAAATTGCAATATGAAGCTTGGTGAAAAAATTCGCTACTTGCGCGAGGTCGAAGGCACGCTGCGCGGCCTGGGCCGTGCCCTGTCGCAGCAGGAGCTGGCGCGAATGGTTCAGAAGGAATTGAAGAAGTCGATCAGCCAGAGCTATCTCTCGCAAATCGAGAGCGGAGCGCGCCCGCATATGACCAATTCGACCCGCATG
>DASXAK010000283.1:0-11715 GCA_036406715.1 Bryobacteraceae bacterium
CCCGCTGATCCGCATCTCAAAGGTCGGAAAGCGCCGTTCAATCAACGGCGCAAATTGGGCGGCGACAGCCTGCGGATTGGATCCCGGCAATCGCAGCAGTCCCTCGACTGGGCCCGCGAGAAAACTGATGCGTCGGTCCAGTTCGCTTTTCACGAGGTAAACCGCCATCTGCCCGATCACCGCCCAGGACGCGATCACCACCAGCACCAGGCCGAGCACGATCGGCACGACGGCAATCATGAGGTACGTCAGAATCAGCCGGTTCCGCAGCCGCCAGATGGCTTGCCGCAGCGAGCGCCGCACCAACCCGACCAGCGAAAGCAGCCCAAAGAACAAAGCCGCCAGAGCCACCAGCGGCTGAAGGCCGGACGCAAGGCGAGCGAAATAAAGCAGAAAATAGACGATCGCCAGGACGAAGAACGTCTTCGTGACCCAGCGCAGACGGCGCCAGTAGTCCCCGGGTGCTACAGGCATATCTCCAGACTAGCGTAGCGTGCTTCACCCATAGAGTTCGTTTCATTTCCAGCCGATGAGAAATAGAGAGCGGGATTAATTGCGTTACGGGCGGGCTGACTTCACCAGCCGGAGTACGAAGGCATTAGCCAAAGAAATGGTCAGAAAAATCACGACACCGTATTATGATCTGCCGATTGACAAGTCCGTGCGCCCGATCCGAACACGTTTTGGAGAAAAACAGAAATGAAACGAGCGATTCTCATTGCACCCTTGATCGCCGCGACTGCGGCACTTGCTCAGTCTCAAAGCAGTTCGGAAGCGCCGAAGGCCTATTGGGGCTTCGAAGGCGGAGGCGGCTACTCCTGGGTTCCGCAGGCTCTCGCCGACGAGGTTCAGAACCGCTACACCGCCACGCTGACCGGCGTATCGTATAGCTTCGGCCTCGACCGCTTTCACGCCAACGGGGCGCCGAGCTTCACGCTCCAATTCTTGCGTTTCTCGCTCGATGCGAAGGCCGCCGATCCGCAGACCGGTGTCGCGTATGCCGGGCATGTGGACGTCCCGGGCTTCATGGCGACCAAGCATGTGAATTTCATGGCTCGCCGGCAGTTCAGCTTCGGAATGAGCTTCGGAGCCGGCATCGGCCCGCAGTTAAACGCGAAGTATCAGCCGACCAACGTGGCTGCCGGAGTACCAACTGCCGAGAAGACCTATACGTTGAAGGAAATTCCCGTTACGCCGATGTTCGAGATCCTCTTCCGCGGCGATATTCGCGTGCAGCGGCACTTCTCCATCGGACCGTTCGCGGGAATTCGCGCCGGGTTTCCAACTGTCGGCGGCGTCCTGCGCGTGCACATCCCGAGGTAAGGCGGCTTTTCAGTGAATGAGCGTGCCGACCGTTTCCCCGGCCGTCATGCGCATGATGTTGCCTTGCGTGTTCAGGTTGAACACGATGATCGGCAGCCGGTTGTCGCGGCACATCGCAATCGAAGTGGCGTCCATTACACCGAGGCCCTTGGAAAGCACTTCGAGGTACGTGATTTTCTCGAACTTCACGGCGTCGGGATGCTTCAGCGGGTCTTTGTCGTAGACGCCGTCGACGCGCGTGGCTTTGGCAATCACTTCAGCCTTGATCTCAAGTGCCCGCAGCGTGGCAGCGGTATCGGTTGAGAAATACGGATTCGAGGTTCCGGCAGCGAAGATTACGATCCGGCCCTTTTCCAAGTGGCGAATCGCCCTCCGCCGGATATACGGCTCGGCGACCTGGTGCATCTCGATGGCGCTCATGACGCGGGTCGGGATGCCGTCTTGCTCGAGCGCATCCGACAGCGCCAGCGAGTTGATGACGGTGGCCAGCATGCCCATGTGATCGGCCGTCACCCGGTCCATCTTCTGCGCCGCAGCCGCTACGCCTCGAAAGATATTGCCGCCGCCCACAACCAGACCGACCTGAATGCCGCGCGCGGCTACGTCGGCCACCTCGCGCGCCAGCTCTTTCACCCGGCCGGCGTCGATGCCGAACGCCGCGCCGCCGGCCAAGGCTTCGCCGCTCAGCTTTAGCAGCACGCGTTTATAGCCGGACATCGTCCCGACTCAGGCCGCTTGCGGTCCGGCGCCGTCGCTGCCGGCTTCGACCGCCGCGACGTCGCCCACCTTGAAGCGCACGAATCGCGCCACGCTGATGTTCTCGCCCAGCTTGGCGATCTTGGTCTTGACCAGTTGTGCGATTGTCAAGGTGGCTTCCTTTACGAATGGCTGCTCGAGCAGGCAAACCTCCTCGTAAAACTTCTGCAGCCGGCCTTCCACGACCCGGTCCACCACTTTTTCAGGCTTCCCTTCGTTGAGGGCCCGGGCGCGCGCGATTTCCTTCTCTTTTTCGAGGACGTCCGCCGTGACGTCTTCCTTGCGGATGAACCGCGGATCGGCGGCCGCAATGTGCATCGCCAGGTCGTGCACCAGCTCCTTAAAATCATCGGTGCGGGCCACGAAATCGGATTCGCAATTGACTTCCACCAGAACGCCGAGCTGGCCGCCGTGATGAATATAGCTACCGATCAGTCCCTGTTTGGTTGCCCTCGACGACTTCTTTCCGGCGGACGCGATGCCCCACTTGCGCAGCAGGACTTCCGCCTCGCCGATGTCGCCCTTGGCTTCGACCAGGGCCTTCTTACACTCCATCATGCCCGCGCCCGTCCGTTCGCGCAGGTCTTTCACTAATGCCGCGGTAACTTCCGCCATACGCTGTCTTTTGAATCCTTACTGTGATGGCACAAGCCGGGCGCAGCAACTACCGCTGAACCTTCTCCCGGCTCGCCCTCGATTTCTAATGGCCGCTCTCGGTGACCGCCGGTTCCGTTGCCGGTTCGGCTGTCTCCGAGCTGGGACCCTTGCGTTGAGAAGCCGGAGCCGCTTGTTCTTCCAGGCTCAAGGTTTCTCCCATGATCTTATCCACGTACTTGGGGTCCACGTATTCGGTGTACTCTTCCATCCCCTCGCCCGCCGGCGTCTCATCGGTGATGATCTTGTCGGCCGTGAAGTCCTGCTCGGTCGCCAGCGCGCGGCCTTCGACCACGGCATCGGCGATCTTGCTCGCGAACAGGCGAATGGCCCGGAGCGCATCGTCGTTACCCGGTATGACCCAATCGACTTCGTCGGGGTCGCAGTTGGTATCCACGATCGCCACAACCGGAATTCCCAGCCGCCGCGCTTCCTTGACGGCGATCGCTTCCTTGTTGGAATCGATCACGAACAGCACGTCCGGCAGGCCTGGCATGTCCTTGATGCCCGCCAGGTTCTGTTCCAGGTGCTTCCGCTCCCGTTCCAGCCGGATGATCTCTTTTTTGGGACGGCCCGCGTATCCGCCGTCCATAGCCGCCATCGCCTCGAGTTCTTTCAGACGCTTGATCGATTTCTGCACCGTCGCCATGTTGGTGAGCAGCCCGCCCAGCCAGCGCTGGTTGACATAGAACATCGCGCATCGGTTTGCCTCTTCGGCGATCGCCTCCTGCGCCTGCCGTTTGGTGCCTACGAACAGCACGTTCTTGCCCTGCGCCGCCATCTCGCCCACAAACCGCGCCGCATCTTTGAACATCTTCAGCGTCTTCTGAAGATCGATGATGTAAATCCCGTTGCGTTCGCCGAAGATGTATTCCTTCATCTTCGGATTCCAGCGCTTGGTCTGGTGCCCGAAATGAACGCCCGCTTCGAGCAATTCCTTCATGGATATTGCCGGCAAACTACCTCCTAGTACGGCCCTGGACGCGCCCAAAGCGAAATTTGCGCCCAAAGACCTTTCTGTAAATCAATGCCCGAAAGCGACAAACCATACTTCTACCTTCAGGCTTCATGAAACAACGTTAGCGTTTGGAGAATTGGAACCGCTTGCGCGCGCCCTTCTGGCCGTACTTCTTTCGCTCATGAGCGCGTGGGTCGCGCGTCAGAAATCCGAGCTTCTTCAGCCGGGACCGCAGTTCCGCGTTGAACTCCACCAATGCCCGGGAAATACCAAGGCGAACCGCGCCCGCCTGGCCGGCGACTCCGCCGCCATCCGCGAGCACCACCACATCGAACTTGTCCATAGTCTCGGTGGCCAGTAAAGGCTGCCGCACCACGGCACGCAAACTCTCCGTCGGAAAGTAATTCTCGAATGCGCGGTTGTTCACCTGGATCTCGCCTTTGCCGGGCCGTAAGAACACACGGGCGACCGAACTCTTCCGCCGGCCCGTTCCCAAATACTGCACCATCGTCGCTGCCACTCGCCGTTACCTTCCCGCTATTTCATCGCCAGCACCGCCGGCTTCTGCGCGGCGTGCGGATGACGATCTGTCGCATAAACTTTTAGTTTCCGGAACATTTGCTTGCCGAGCTTGGTCTTCGGCAGCATTCCCCGGATGGCTTCTTCCACAATGCGGACAGGCCGCTCTTCGCGCACCCGCCGAAAGCTCTTCTCCACCAGCCCTCCGGGATATCCCGTGAAGTGCCGGTAGACTTTGTCTGTTTCTTTCCGCCCACTGACCCGGACCTTGCCGGCGTTGATCACAATTACGTGGTCGCCCGTATCCAGGAACGGCGTATATGAGGGCTTGGTCTTGCCCATCAGCAACATAGCCGCCTTGCTGGCGAGCTTGCCCAACACCACGTCCTGGGCATCGATCACATGCCAGCTCCGGCTAATCTCGTTCTTGGAAGGGAACTCCGTACTCATCGACACACGTCTCCAGCTAGACCTTTTGCAATCCTTCTAGCCTACCGGGCCGCGCAACGAATGTCAAATCGGGCTGGGCAAGCTTCAGCTTGCCCAGCCTCTCCTTCCGCCCTCTCACTTCCTCGCCTCACCGAAACTCCTTTTGATATAGTTGACTCACGATACGTCTGGAGGCTCTCGCGTGCGAATCGAACGCGCTCTCATCTGTATCTCTGTCGGCGCCGCGCTGGCCATCTCTTTCGCCGCCGCTCAGCCGCCGGCAACTCCGCCCAAGGAAGGCGTTGTCCCCGCCGAACCGGGCAACCCATACCGGCGCGCGGCGCAGTTGCCCGCTCGCATCCAGGACTTTGCGGCCCGCCAGGCCTCGCTTCAGCCCGGACAGTCCACTATGCTTGTCTGGGAGGTCGAGAACCCCACGGGCATCACACTTGAGCCCGGTCCGGGGCGCGTCCAGCCGCGCGGCAGCATCCAGGTGACCCCTGCGGCCACGACAACCTACACGCTCACTGTGCATGGGCCGAACAATCAGGTCCTCACCAAAGAGCTAACCGTCACGGTAGCCGGGACCACGCCGATCAATACATCCAGCGCCGCAACCGCGAAAAAGGAAGTGGCACGGCTGGCAAACGGCAAGCGCGATCTTTCCGGCGTTTACGATTTCAGCTTCGGCGGCGGCGCCCGGGGAGGGGCGCGCCAGGCTCCGGCCGGTCCCGTCCTCAAACCCGGCGCCGAGAAGTACCGGGCCACACGCGGCCCGAACGACGCCGGGCTGACCGCCGACTGCATGCCACTCGCCGGCCCGCAAGCTTTCAGCGTCCCCTACCAGTTTCAAATTGTCGAGAGCGCGCATTCGGTCGCCATTCTGCACGAATACCCGGGCACGTTCCGTATCATCCCAACCGACGGAGGCGCGCATCCGGTCGATCCGGATCCCACCTGGATGGGAGATTCGATCGGCCGTTGGGAAGGCGACACGCTAGTCATTGACACCATCGGGTTCAACGACAAGACCGAGATCAGCGGCTTCAGGCACTCCGAGGCGCTCCATCTGGTCGAACGCTTCAGCCGTCCCGATTACACCACCCTGCAATACGAAGCTATTCTCGAAGATCCCAACGTGTTCGCCGAGCCTTGGAAGATGACCCGCACCTTCACGCTCCGCCCGGATCTCACCAAGATCGATGAGTTCGTCTGCGAGCACAACGAAGACTACAGCAAGTACTTCGAGAAGAAATAGTGTCCATGCGTTCGATCTTCTTCGCCCTGGCCTTTGTCTCCATCGGCACCGCTCAGCCAGTCCGGCCCGAAGCGCCGAATCCCGAAGCGACGTCCGGCGCGATTCAACGCCGCGTCGCACCGCCGGCGCGGATCAACGAGTTTGAAGCCCGGCCGGCTTCCATCCAGGCCGGCCAGCAGACCGTTCTGGTTTGGAGCACGGAAAACCCGAACGGCGTCACCATCGAGCCCGGCATCGGACGCGTAGTCCCGCGCGGCACGCGCGCCGTTTCCCCGACGGTTACGACCACCTACACGCTGACGGCGCATGGCCCCAATAACCAGGTCATTACCAAAGAACTGACGGTGACTGTCGCCGGCGGCGCTACCGCCCCGAATGCTGCTGTTTCCGAGCCCGCCAAGGTTCCCCGCCTCGAGAACGGTAAGCCCGATTTGTCCGGTGTCTACGACGCCGGCCTGGGTGGAGGACCCGGCCGCGGCGGCGCCACGCCGCCCGCCGTAAAGTTGAAGCCCGGAGCCGAGAAATATCGCGTCGTTCGCGGCCCCAATGATCCCGGTCTCACCTCCGATTGCATGCCGCTCGCCCCACCGCAGGCCTTCAACGTTCCCTACCAGGTTCAACTCGTCCAGAGCGCGCATTCGCTCGCCATCCTGCATGAGTACCCCGGAACGTTCCGCATCATTCCTACGGATGTAGGCGGGCACCCCGTCGATCCCGATCCCACCTGGATGGGCGATTCGATCGGCCGGTGGGAGGGCGATACGCTCGTCGTCGACACCATCGGCTTCAACGACAAAACCGAAATCAGCGGCTTCAAGCACTCTGAGGCACTGCACGTCGTCGAGCGCTTCACGCGCTCCGACTTCAAAACCGTCCAGTACGAGGCCACCATCGAAGACGCCAATGTGTTCGCAGAGCCGTGGAAGATTACGCGCCGCTTCACCCTTCGCTCCGACCTGAACAAGGTCGACGAGTTCGTCTGCGAGCACAACGAAGATTACAGCAAATACTTCAAGAAGGAATAAATGCGAATAATCCGTACCATCTCGCTTGCCGGCACGCTGGTCTTCGCGGCAGTGGGCCAGGTTGTGCCCGCCGGCGCCGGCAATCCGTACGCGCGCGCGGCGCAGTTGCCCGCCCGCATTCTGAGCTTCACAGCCGAACCTGCGTCGATCCAACCGGGCCAATCGACAACATTGAAGTGGACCACCGAAAACCAGAGCAGCGCCACGCTCGATCCGGATATTGGCACAGTGGTGGCGCGCGGCAGCCGGCAAGTGTCTCCCAAGGCCACCACGACCTACACGCTCACCGTGCGCGGGCCGAAAGATCAGGTGATCACGCGCGACATCACCGTGACCGTGGCGGGCACGACGCCGGTGACAGCCAAAAACGCTGCGCCGGTGAAAAGAGAAATCCCACGCATGCCCGATGGCAAACCGAATCTCTCCGGAGTCTACAACGCCATCTTCCCCGGCACATTTTTCCAGGGCGGCCCCGCCATGAACATCGCCGGTGTTCCCGGCTCCGCCGAGACCAAGCCTGTGCTCAAGGCGGGTGCGGAGAAGTTCAAGGTGGTGCGCGGCCCCAACGATGCCGGACTCACTTCCGATTGCCGGCCGACGGGCCTCCCGCAATCCTACTTCGCGCCCTACCAGTGGCAGCTTGTCCAGTCGCTCGACAAGGTCGTCATCATGTATGAGTACCCGCATCTGTTCCGCGTGATTCCGACGCACGGCGGCCCGCACCAGGCCGATCTCGATCCCACCTGGATGGGCGACTCCATCGGCCACTGGGAAGGCGACACCCTGGTGATCGACGTCACTGGCTTCAACGACAAGACCGAGCTCCCGGGCGGTTTTCGCCACACCGAAGCCTTGCACGTGGTCGAGCGGTTCCGCCGCATCAACTACGACCAACTCGAATACACCGCCACCATCGAAGACCCTAACGTCTTCGAGAAGCCGTGGGTGGTCAATCGCATCTTCCCGCTGCGCCCCGAGCTGGAAAAGGTCGATGAGTTCGTCTGCGAGAACAACGAGGACTACAGCAAGTATTTCAAGAAGGAGTAGCCGGCAACGCTCAAAAACTCCTGGCTATTCCCGGTCATCGAATCCATCCACCTCTGCGGGATGGCGCTGCTGGCCGGCACCATCATTCTCACCGATATTCGGCTGCTCGGCTTCGGTCTGCGCCGCCTGACGCCCGCAGGCGTGGCCGCGTCCGTCGCGCCTTGGACCCGCGCCGGTCTCGTCATCCTGTTGACCACCGGCCCGGTGATGTTTTCCTCCGACGTTTCGCGCTATGCTGCCAATCCGGCTTTTCGCGTCAAGATGGCGTTGGTGATGGCGGCGCTCCTCTTTCACTTCACCATCCATCGCAGGGCTGTCGCGGCCGGCAAAGGCCGCTTCGCCGCGATTCTCTCGATGTTGTTATGGAGCTGCGTCGTTCTGGGCGGGCGCGCCATTGCCGATTTCGATATCTGAGCCGCTATGTCAACACTCGGTATCTGTCAGTGGATCGAAAGCACGGCATTCAGCACGTCTCTTCGCGAATCGACGTGGGGTTTCCCAATCCTCGCCGCCGCGCACGTTCTGGCCATCGCCTGGTTTGGCGGCGCCGTTTTTATCGGACCGCCCGACCTGCGCGCGTGGAAACGCCTCGGCCTCTTTTTCGTGTTGCTTACCGGCGCCGTACTTTTCTCGATCGAGCCTCTGAAGTGTTATCACAGCACCGGATTTTGGCTGAAGATGGCGCTGCTGGTTCTGGTCGCCTTCGCCAACCGGCAGTCTGCGATTTATCTGGCCCTCTGGGCCGCCATCATCTTCGCCGCCCGCGCCATCGCGTTCTTTTGAATCGAGGCAGGTGAAGGTGGAGCAGGGCTATTCATCGGCGGTGCGGGCACTGGTCACGGCGGAAACGCCGATCATCGCTTGCTCAACTGCGTCACAAAGCGCGTGACCGGCTAAAATGTGACACTCCTGAATCCGGGGACTCTCGTCAGATGGCACGGCGATCAGAACGTCGGCCAGCCCGCGGAGGCGGCCTCCCGAAGATCCTGTGAGCGCGATCGTAAATAGTCCCAGTCGCCGGGCCCGAGTCAATGCCTGGATCACATTTTGGGAATTACCGGAAGTGCTGAGGCCGACGGCCACGTCGCCGGGAAGCGCAAACGCTTCGAGTTGTCGCGCGAAAATCTCGTCGTAACCGTAATCATTGGCGATGGCGGTAACGGCGGAGCTATTTGCGTGGAGCGCCAGGGCCGGCAGTGGTTCTCTCTGGCATAGATAGCGTCCGACGAGTTCCGCTGCAAGATGCTGGGCGTCGGCAGCACTGCCGCCATTTCCAAAAAAGATCGCCTTGCGGCCGGCGCGGTAGGCTGACACGAGGGCGTCGGCGGCGGCCGTCAGGTCCGGCAGACATTCAGCAAGGAACCGGCCGTGGACCTCGATGCTGCGCTCGAGATTCTTGCGAACAATAGAGGTACTCATTTCGCTGACGCGCCACCGAAGGCGCGAGGCTTTTTCCGTTGATCGGAGCCGGCCTCTCCACTAGTAAAGCATGTCAGCTAAGCCAACGGCGCTTCGCGCCTGCGCACGCCAGCAGCATGCGCCACTAGTACCACTCGGTGCCCATGTTGTCATCGGTAATAATCCGCATTTGCCGGTAGCGTTCGCGGATCGTCGCCGCGAACTCCATAGCGGCTGAATCCGCTGCGGGGGAAACCACAGGAGAATCGGCCATGGCCAGCACTTCATCCAGCCGTTTTTGATCCGCTTGGCGCGTCAAATCGAAGACGGGCTTTCCGTCGATGCGATACGAGACCAAAGTGCGGCGCCATGTTTCTTTATCGATGGCTAGGGGGCGATCGCTGACTGCGAGAAAATTCAGGACGCGCAAACCGTACCGGAAGCGGGTTGTCCCGGTCAGGAACACGTCGCCCGAATCGGTAGTGTTGTAATAGAGCACGCCGGCTGGACGGAGATGCTGCCGAACCAGTTGGAGGAATTCGTCGGATAGCAGGTTGGTGGCATGGGCCCGCCAATTGAAAGTCGTGTTCATCACGACAAGATCGAATCGCAGGTCGGGATGGCGGAAGAGCCAACGCCGGCCGTCGTCGATCTCAATCGTGACGCGGGAATTGTTCAAGATGCTGGCGACTTGCGGATATTGCGGGATGAGCCGAAGGTAGTCCGGATTGATTTCGACTACGGTCAGACGAGCCACCGCTGGATTATTGAGAATGACCTGGGCCCATGAGCCGGAAGACAACCCGATCATCAGCACGTTTTTGGGCGAGGCTTGAAACGCGCTAATGGCATAGGCGCGGACAAGCATGTTGGTATCGTTCACCAGGCTGGTATGGAACCGGCCGTCATACACACCGCCCCCGAAGACCGTCGCGTCCGGTCCCACGGCGATCACTCCGCTCCTGGATTCCAGCAGATGTGCGAACCGGTAGCCCGGCTGGTAATCGTGTTTGAAGAGCATTCGCTCGTAGATCGTGTCGAACAACGCCGGCGCCGAAGCAACTCCAATGGCAGCCAGCGCTGCTACTGCACCGAACCCGGCAAGACGTCGGAATACTCCGCCTAGGGTGCCGGCGTAAACGGCGCCACCGAAAGCCAGCCCCAGGAGGAGCAGAAAAACCGAGATTTGGCGTGTCGACCAGAAATCGGCCAAAACAAAGCCCACGAGCATCGTTCCTGCGGCCGACCCGATGATATTGCACAGATAGAGGTAACTGGTGCCAGATCCCGCGCGGCGGTCGGAAGGCACGGCAGCGTGCGTGGCCAGCGGGAAAATCGCCCCGAGAAGGCCCGCGGAGAGCGCCACCAGCGGCAACGTGAGCGTGTAATCCACATGCTGCACCAGATGGGCCATCAAAGGGATTACCAGAAAGCCGAAAAGACTCGCGCCGATGGCGAGCCAGCCGATCATCCGAAGAGTTCGAGTTCGGGAAACACCCCGGGAGCAAATGGCGTTGCTGAGTAGCGAACCGCAGGCGATTCCTTCCAGATAGGCGGCCAGAAGAAGCGCAAAGGCAGAAGCGCGGGTCCCGGTTGCAAACGAGTAGGTCCGGTACCACAGAATTTCGTAGGAAAGCGATATGAAGCCGCACAATCCGACCAGAGCGAGCGCGAGCGGAAATGGGATCAATCCAGCGCGCGAGTCTGGCGAGGGCTCGGTTTCGCTGTCTTCACGGTCCTGGTCCGGGAGGTGCTCGCGGAATCCGGCGATCCAGGCCAGAATGGCTATTGATCCGACTGCGCCGTTGAGAGCGGCTGCGACCGCCACGGAGCCCGATTCACCCATCATGCGCATCAGGAAACGCGCGCACATCATGCAGGCAAACGCCGATCCGAGCGTGTTCACGAAGTAAAGCATGCCCACCGACGCACCGACATTTTTCGAGATTCGAACCAAATGAGCCACGAGGAAGGGCAGCGTGCCGCCCATTAAAACGGTCGGGACCAGCACGAGCAAAAAGCTCAGCACAGCGACCGCGATCAGAGGGGCGCCCGCCGTGTGCACTCCCGCGATATGGAAAATGCGGAGCGAGATCAGGCCATAGACACCGATGCAGAGCTCGATGCCGCCGAAGATCGGCAGAGCCGGGAGCCGTTCGATTCGGGAAATCCGGCCGCCCAGCAAGCTGCCCAGCCCGAGTCCCAACATAAACGCGGTGACGACGATCGTTACGGACTCGACATTGATCCCGTAGATGGCAAATAGCGCTCTTTGCCAAACGATTTGATAGATGAGCGCGGGACAGCCGGAAACGAAGAACAGGGCGTACAGCCACGGCATGAGGCGC
>DASXAK010000284.1:0-23095 GCA_036406715.1 Bryobacteraceae bacterium
ATCTTCACCAGCCCGGACATGGTGGAAGAAGTTCGCGTCAGCACCAACCAGATCGACCCCTCGCTGGGTCGCGGCGCCGCGCAGGTGCAGATGCGCACTCGCTCCGGCAGCAACGAGTTTCACGGCGCGGCGTTCTGGACGAACAACAACTCGGCCTTCAACGCGAATACTTATTTCGGGAACCTGCAGAGCCAGCCGATCAGTTATGCCAACCGAAATCAGTTTGGTGGGCGCGTCGGCGGACCAATCAAAAAGAACAAGGCGTTCTTCTTCTTCTTAACCGACGACCAACGCTACCTGACCTATCAACAGACGGTGGCCACGGTTCTCACGCAGCAGGCGCGGCAGGGCGTTTTCCGGTATCTGACCACCGGTTCGGTGGGCGGCGGCTCACGGACGAACGGAAACGCGTTTGCGGCCACTCCGTCCGTTGATCTGAACGGCAACATCCTGGCAGCGGATCCGAAGACGGGCGCGCCTCTCTATCTCAATTCCGCCAACCTCTTTGCGGCCGGAGGTCCCGGTTTCAATGCCGTCGATTCCATCTGGGTCGGGCCTCAGTATCTGGGCAAGTACATGCCGCTGCCGAACAACTACACCGTGGGCGACGGCCTGAACACGGCAGGCTTCCAGTGGCGGCAGCCGGAAAACGGCGTCGATGGCGCGACCGGGCAGAGCCCGAACACGAATCGCAACAACTACACGGTTCGGTTCGACTACCAGATCAACGATGCACAAAAGGTGAACTTCGTCATGACGAAGGAACATGACTACGGTGTCACCGGCCAGACCGGCATTCCCGACTACCCGGCCGGATATTTCGGCGATATTCAGCGGAACCCCTCGTTCTACAGCGCGGCCTGGACTTGGACGATCAAGCCTACGCTGCTGAACGAATTCCGCTTCGGTCACAAAGTCGACACCTGGGAAGGCACTTCGCCTCTAGATAAAGGTTGCTGCACCGGCGGCGTTTCCTCGGAGAACAAGGGCCTGGATGCGGGCGCAGAGGCGGCGCGTGCTTCCTATCCTCAAGCCAATAGCTCTTTCCTCTACACGGCAATGGGTCCGCTGAATGGGGTAGGCGTCTGCCCCAGCCCGACGAACACTGCGTATTGCCTCGGATTGTATGCCGGTATGAATGTCTCCTCTCCCCGGATCACGACCAGCCCGTTCTGGCAGATCGGCGACTCGCTCAGTTGGATCCACGGCAACCATTCGGTGCAGTTCGGGTTTGAGATCGACCGGACGAGTTCGCAGTCGGCCAACAGCGGCGGCATCCAGACTACGCGCCCGTCACTCACCTTGGGAAGTGCCGCCGTGACTCCGCCGATCACCAACACGACGTTTGCTGGCATGTCCACGAGCGACGTGGTGGTAGCGCGGAATCTGCTGGCGAACCTCTCCGGGTCGGTCGCGAGTATTGCGGAACAATACTGGGTCAACAGCCCGACGGCGAAAGACTGGATTTCCTATCTCGACGACTTCCTGTTCTACCGCACCAACCACGCCAATGCCTGGTCCGGTTACGTCAAGGACACCTGGAAGGTCAACCAGAATCTGACCGTCAACCTCGGATTGCGCTATGACTTTTTCGGCGCGCCGTATATGGATCAGGGACTGGCGGGCCGGCCCAAAGGAGGCCAATCCGGCCTGTTCGGCAGGTCTGGCACGAGCTTCGCGAACGCCATGTGGAGTCCCTACGCAAACAACGGCGCCGACACGATAGCCGAATTCGTCGGGCCGAACTCTCCGAACCCGGGAACCGGTGTGTACAACAATTATTGGAAAGCGTTCGGCCCCTCGATCGGAATTGCCTACCAGTTGCCTTGGACCAAGCGGACGACTGTGATCCGGGCTGGCTACGGAATCAACTACGTGGGCAATGTGGACTTCCTGGCGGTGAACACCGGTATCGGCAACTTCCCCGGGCAGACTCTCAACACGACCGCGACGATTTCCAGTCTGGTGACCCTCTCGACCATCAACTCCTCAGGATTGGTGCCCGTAACGACCAACGGCGCGCAGCCTTTCGCTCCGGTGCCGCTCACCAACCGCTCTTCGACGATTTACGGCTATGCTGACAATCTGAGAACTCCGTACATCCAAAGCTACAACTTCTCAATCCAGCACGAGTTGACCCCCACCCTGACAGTCGATTTCAACTACATCGGCAACAAAGGCACCGAGCTCTATACCAATCAGCAATTGGATGACACCAACATCTTTGAGAACGGAATTCTGAACGCCTTCAACATCACCCGTGCGGGAGGCAATGCCCCCCTGTTTGATCAGATGTTGAATGGAATCACACTTGGCGGCCTCACAGTCAACGGCAACACGGTAACGGGGTCGCAGGCCCTTCGAGCGTTTGCTACTACCCAAACGATGATCGCGAATGGATCCGTCGGCGCCCTCGCCAACTTCTTGAATACTTCGACGGTCGCCGGGCCCGCGGGCACGTTCTTGCGAAAGAATGGCTTCCAGGAGAACTTTATTGTGGTGAACCCGCAGTTCAACAGCGTGTTCCTGATCGACAACAACGGGAACTCGACCTACAATGCCTTCCAGGCTCACATCGCGAAACGGGTGAGTCACGGGCTTACGGGTCAGTTCTCCTACACGTTCTCCAAGACTCTCGGAGACACCCCGCAAGGCGGCGGTTTGGGATCGTACCGCGATCAACGAAACTTCCAGCTAAGCAAGGGGCTGCTCAACATCGATCGCCCGCAGCTGTTCCAGTGGAACCTCAGTTACGAGCTGCCCATTGGGGCCAGGCGGGCCTTGCTGGGCAACGCGCCCCACTGGGTCGACACCATCGTGGGCGGATGGCAGGTCGCGTCTTCGTTCCAGTGGCAATCGGGTGTGCCGATGAGCTTTCTGGCCACCGGTGTCCAGACTCTGAGCAATCTCACGACGAACACGGCGAACCTTGTGGGCAGCCTCCCGGATATGCAGGTGCAGAAAACGCCGGCCGGCCCGGTCTTATATTTCACCGGACTGTCAACTCAACCGGACCAAGGCACCAACTTTAAAGTTGTGAACTCTTCAGGCCAGACCGTCCTGGCCGACCCGGATCCCGGAACCACCGGCAACACTGCCTTCAATCTGCCGGGACTGCGCAGCCCCTCGCTGCTGGGCTTCAACGCGACAGCGAGCAAGCTCTTTCGGATCACGGAATCCAAGACCATCACGCTGCGCGCCGACGCGATCAACCTGCTGAACAAACCGCAATTCGGCTATAGCCCGACTTCCGGCACGCTCGGCATCACCACCAACATCAATTCGACTACGTTCGGCCGCATTACTTCCGCGGCCGGAGCCCGCATGATCACCTTCTACGCGCGCTTCGATTTCTAGAATGGAGCGCAGGCCCCTGGCCTGCTTTTTTGCGTTCGAACCAAAAAGGGCCGCCGACAGCCGTCGGCGGCCCTTTCGCCTTTATGGGATGGCGCTGGTCAGTGTGCTCGTGACTTTGCTGAAGACGTTCGATACGGTTTGGCCCAAGGCAGGCATGGTGGCGATCGCTGCAACGGAGACCAGAGCGGCCACCAGCGCGTATTCCACCAGATCTTGCCCTTGTGTATCCTGCCACAGCGCTTGGACTCGCTGTTTCATTTCGTCCTCCTCACCGCTCCCCGCTGGGAGAAGTGCGGCCGCCCCGCTTGCCGCGGCGGCCGCGTTCATCCGTTTCTATGGCACCGCCGATTGCAGTGTGCTGGTCACCTTGCTGAATACGTTCGACACCGTGTTGCCCATGACGGGCAACGTGGCAATCGCCGCGACTGAAACCAGGGCCGCGACCAAAGCGTATTCCACCAGGTCCTGACCTTGGGTCTCCGTCCAGAACGCACGTATGAATTGCTTCATAGAATCTCCTTCCTCCGATTTGGGACGCGACACCTTCATGTCGTGCTCGAAAATACTCCTATGCCATCGAATGTACCGGGAAAGCGGTTCTGGGCCTATCCGTGAAAACTCATATTCCGCGATCTGGTTCACCTTAGCTCAGGCGCGCGAGCGAGCCGGCAACAGCCCGAAAAGACCTCCCCGTTTCTTACCGGCCGTCTCCACGCCGAGCAGGCGTTCGCCCAGATCGTGCACACTGCGCCCGTAATGCGACGTGGGTGAAACCGGCTTGCCTTCGAGAACGCCGTGCTGCACGGCCTCGTAATCATTGCTCAGCAGCGCGTACGGAGCGAGTCTCAGCGCCCTCTCCACATCCTCCCGCTTGAGCCCCGTCGACGGCGTGTAGCGCGTCACCACCAGCTTGGTCTTCTCGCAATCGACACCGCTCTGCTCCAGCCACTCGATCGCCCGCCGCGTCGCATGCAAGGCCGAAAGCTCGTTGGTGGTGATCAGCAGCAGTTCGTCGCAAAGTGGAACGAAATCCGACCCGATTCCACCAACGCCGGGCAGATCCAACACCACGCGCTCGTAATGCTCCCGCCAGTAGCAGATCAGTTCCATGGACGCCGGCCGGTCGATCGCCACAATCGTCGCCGGGTTTTCCGGAGCCGTCAGTACGTCGATGCCCAGGCACGGCGTCACCAGCCGGCTCCACAGATCCGTGTCCAGCCGCAAGCAGTCCCGCACCGCGTCTCCCAGGTGAAAGGACGATTTCAATTTCAGCAGAAACGCCAGGCTGCCGATCACACAATCGGCATCCACCAGCAGAACCGGGCCGCTCCCGCCGCGCTTCATGTCGAGCGCCAGGTGCGCCGCGAGCGTGCTTGCGCCGCAGCCCGGCTTTCCCGGAAGCACCCCATAGACCGTCGCCGGCTTGACCAGTTCGGCCGGCGCCCGCAAGCGCGCCAGCCGGGCCAGCACGCCCGCCACCTGCTCCGCCGTGGCTTCCGAGACAAACTCGCACGCGCCGCGCCGGAGGCACCGCAGAATCAGGTCGGCGTCGTTCACCGGATTCATCGCCACCACCGGCACCGCCGGCGCGGCCTCCGAGATCAGCGGCAGTGCGATTTCCTGATTCGACGCCACGTCCAGAAAGCAAATGTTGCAGCCCTGCTGCGCCAGCAACCCCGCCACCGACCCCGGACGAGGATACTCCGTCAGATGATGACACTCCGCCACCCCGATGTGGCTTAGCGAGGCGCGAATCGACCGCGCCATCTCCGCATGCGGACAGGCGATCAGCGGCTTCCAACGCACCGAACTGGATTGAGGATCCCCCTGTCCCATCGAAGCCGGGCTTTCCGCATACTACATCGGCCGCATGAGGCGAAAAGCTTAGCTGCGGGCCGGTTATTGCGCCAGACGCAGCACTTCCGACGCCACCCGCGTGAACGCGTCATTGAGCTGCGAGGCGTCTCCGGCATACTCGTATTTCCCGTGAGCCCCGGCTGCTACCGGATTAGGCGAAAGCGAAACGTCGTTCGACACGCGCTTGAGGAATACCTCGTCCACATCCCCCAACCCGATCGAATAAATCACCACGCCTTCCAGTGACCGGTTGGCTTGGTCCGGATCCGGATCCGCCCGCCGCACCCGCAGGGCGGCGTGATCGGCGGCATTGGTCGAAAAGTTCTCAACGTTCGACCCGCTCGAAATCTTGAGCCCATCACCTGAGTACGTGACGCTCTTGTACCCTGTCGCCGTCAGGGAATTCAGCCAATGATCGAGCAGCGGCGCGTATTGAATGTGGGAGACGCTCGGCTGATCGCAGTGGTGCGTTCCGGAAATCAGCGTCTGGTCCGACGTCATCGGTTGCGGCGGCGCCTGATAAACATACACCGCGTCGGGCGTATCGATCACCACCCCGGTCTGCGTCTTGGGCGTGCAGTTATCGCCGGGCGACGGCTTGATCGGGAAATCCTCGGTCACCGCCGTCGGCCGCCCATCGGTGAAAAAGACCAGCGCGTTCAGCGCGCCGGGCTGGTTGAGCGTGACCAGCGCGTCGTAACCCTGCCACAACGCCTGCGAGGAATTGGTGTAACCGGTGCACTTCACTTGGTTCAGCGTGGCCGTTACCGCCGTCTTGAACGTAGCCGACAGCGCATTATCCACCCGGCTGCTGGTGGCGAATGTGATCAGCCCTAGATTGTCGCGGCCTTCGGCGAACTTGTTGACGAAATTGATCGCCGCTTTCTTCAGCGGCGTGCACGCGCCGCTCGACTGCAAAGAGCTCGAGCGGTCCATGATGATCATCACGTTCGCGTCCCGCCGCGTAGCCTTGGAGCTGGTCGAGACCAGCGTGCTCTCGGTGCGGAATAAGCGCAGGAAGATCAGCGGCAGGCGCACGCTCGCGTTGGTGGTCAGCGACCGCACATGGTCCGAATCGGTGGCCGCGTGGCTGTCCACCGAAAGATCGGTGGAAAACATGTAGCCCGATGGAAAGTTGGCGCGCAGATACGCGTTGGCCGTTGCCTCCGCGTTGGCGCGCTGCTGCGAATCATCGGAGCCGCGGCTGAATGCCCGCGCGCCGGCCAGCGCAGCGCCGTCCGAGGCCGCCGAAAGCAGGGATTGAACCAGATACATCATTCCCACATCGATCGCCAGCCCCGCCGCCGGAGCCAGAATGAAGAACACCATCAGCGCCCCGAACATCTGCACGAAGCCTCGCCGCCCGCGCCGGCGCGCATTTCTGTCAGAACACGAGACGGACATAGTAGCCTCCCGCCGAAGATCCGAAATACGCCAGGTTGAGTTCCGGCATGGAAAAATACCCCTCCACCAGGTACGCCGATTGTCCCTGAGAGAGAGATAGCACCGCGTCGAAGCCGTTAGCGACCAACGTCGACTGCCGGCAGTAATTCGCGGACGTGATATTTCCCTGCGCGTCGAGGTAGCCTCCCGGCGGCGTTCCGAAGTTACTTGCCCGCAGGCTCGACTTGCCGAGCACGATCCGGTTCGCGAACACCGTCTGGTTCAGGTTGGGACAGCTCGGCACCCCGGCGGCATCGCAATCCGCCTGAAAGACTTTGATCACGCGCGACAGGATCATCACCCCGTTGCCGGTCGCGCTCAGGTTGAAGTCGCGGCTGAGCGTGCGGGCGATCGCCTGCGTGCCGGCCAGCGAGAAATCGGTCCCCAGCGCGTACATATGCGCCACGTCGCGCGTCACTTGCGTGGCGTCCAGCGTGCGCCCCAGCCGCACCCCGATCCCCGAAATTCCTAACAGCAGCGGCACCGCCAGCGTGAAGATCAGCGCCAGCTCGATCATCGCGCTGCCGCGCGCCGGGCGCCGCCGCTTCCGGCCTGGTTCAACGTGCTGGTGCACCCGAGACAGGGCTCGCCTCCATGATGTCCGCCGACGCCACCGAGAACTGCAGCGGCCCCGCATCGCGAAGCACCGGGACCATCCACGCCCACGACAAACCGGATGCCCGCACCACCACGATGTTGCCGCCCGCATTGCTGCCGGTTCCCGTGACCTCCTCCAAGGTGACCGGATCGTAATACCGGATGGAGATCCGGTTCAGGCCGTTATGATCGGAGCTGAGCGCATCCGCCAGCCCCAATGAATACGTGTTGACTACGGACTTGATCGAGTCGTCCTGGCCCATGCCCGAAATCGTCCGGCTCGTCACCGCGTACCGCACTCCCTGCCGCACCGCAAAACTCATCGTGTTCTTCATGAAAATCGCAAACGCGAAATCCAGCATGCCGAACAGCAGCGCCAGCATCGGCATCACCGCCAGCACGCTCTCCACCAATACGCCTCCGCGGCGCCCGCGCTTGCGGCACGGCTGCGGCATCTGACTGTACCTCGCGTCTCCCTTATCGGATCGCGTCCGGCGTTCGTTGACTGGCGGTCGCCGGAAAAACACCTGCAATTGCCGTGAACGATACCTGAGAAGATGGCGCCTACTTCCGCGATCACGCCCAGCCGATCTCTCCCCCAGGCTATGTCTTCCTTTCTGGCTAAACCGGCGCGGCTTCTGCTGATCCCCACCCTCCCCGACCTGCTCTTCGCCGCCCTGCTGGCGGCCCTTTTCAGCCAGCCCGCGTCCTGGCAGTCCTTATTCGCCGACGGCGATACCGGCTGGCATATCCGCACCGGAGCGTGGATTTTGCAATCCCGCGCCGTGCCGCACCAGGATCTTTTCTCGTTCTCGCGACCCGCCGAACCCTGGTTTGCCTGGGAGTGGCTCTCCGACGTGGTGTTCGCGGTGTGTTTCCGGGTCCACGGCCTGGCGGCGATCGCGGCTTTCACCGCGGCCGTTGTCTGTCTTTCGGGAGTGCTCTTGTTGACTGCGCTGTTGCGCCGCGGCGTCGGATTGTGGATCGCTGCCGGCGCCACCCTGGCGGTGGTCAGCGCCTCCAGCGTCCATTACCTCGCGCGGCCGCACGTTTTTTCCCTGCTCGGCTTCACGGTGGCGCTCTGGATTCTCGCCGAGGACCGCCGCCGTCCGACGCGCCGCGTGTGGATTCTCGTCCCGCTCGCCGCCTTGTGGGCCAACCTCCACGGCGGGTTCGCCGGCTGGCTCGCGACCCTCGGTTTCCTGCTCGCCGTCACAGCCGCGCAGCGCGACTGGCCGGCGTTGCGCCGTTACGGCGCGCTCACGTTTCTCTCGGCCGCCGCTACGCTGGTTAATCCCTACGGCTGGCAACTGCACCGGCACATTGCCGATTACCTGCGCTCGTCCTGGATTCTGAACCACGTGCAGGAGTTTCAGTCGCCCAGTATTCGCTCGGAAAACATGCTGGTGTTTGCCGCGCTGTTATTGGGCGGCGCGGCATTGGCCTCGCGTGCGCTGGCGCGGCGGGATTGGTTCGAGGGCGGGCTGGTGTTGCTTTGGGGATTTGCCGCTCTGCGCTCGGCCCGCCACATCCCGCTTTATGCGATCGCCGCCGCTCCCGTCGTGGCCGCCGAATGCGCCGCCTGGTGCGCGAGCCGGGCCGCCGGCGCGCGTTCCGAATCGCCTGCCCGCGTGCTGTGGCAGGTCGGCGTGGATTTTGGACGGACCGCCCGGCTGAGTCTGTGGGCGCTCCTCCTGGGCGGTTTGATCGTCGCCTCTTCGCTGCCTTCGGCCCGCCTCGTCGATTTCCCGGCCTCGAGTTTTCCGGTGGCCGCGGCGACACGGTATCAAGCGGTTCTGGCGCCGCCGCACGGCGCGCCGCGCATCCTGACTTCCGACCAGTGGGCCGATTACCTGATCTTCCGCTTCTATCCGCTCCAGCGCGTTTTTTTTGACGGCCGCAGCGATTTTTATGGACCGGAGCTCGGGGCCGACTACGAGACCCTCCGCTCCGCCGCGCCGGATTTTCCCGAAGTCCTTGCTCGGTACGGCTTTGACGTCGCGTTACTGCCCGCCGGCTGGCCGCTCGCGCGGCTGCTCGAGCGCGATCCCGACTGGCAACGGATCGCTCGCGATCCGGTTTCCGAGTTGCTGGTCCGCCGCCGCGAGTTAAAGAGGAACTCCACACCGGCCGATGCGATCAGCGTGGGCGGCTAAGATGCGGCTCGATCGGCGCTTCCTCATCGTCGTGGGACTGAGTTTGGTGTGGGCCCTGGTTGTGTCCATGGTCTTCTATAAAGCCGCCTCGAGCAGCGGCAAGAAAACGGTGTGGCAGCCGGAAAAGCCCGTAGTCGTAGCGGTCGAAGCGCTGCCGCTCGGCGCCGTGCTGCGGCCGGAATCGGTCCGGCTCGGCCGGCTCCCGGAAAAACTATTCCCGCAGGGCGCGTTCACCAAGATCGAAGATGTCGTCGACCGGCCGGTGATGAGCCCCATTCAGCCTAACGAGCCGGTGATCGAGGCGCGTCTCGGGCTCAAAGGTTCCGGCGGTGGCGTGGCGCCTTTGATCCCGCCCGGCATGCGCGCCGCCTCGGTGCGGGTCAACGATGTCGTGGGGGTGGCCGGCTTTGTGCTCCCAGGGATGCGCGTCGACGTCCTGGTCACCGGCCACCCGCCCGGTTACGACGATACCGTCACCACCACGGTTTTACAGAACATCGCCGTGCTGTCGGCCGGCAAGATCATCCAGGTGGACGCCAAAAGCCAGTCGATCCCGGCGCAGGTAGTGACCCTGCTGGTGACTCCCGAGCAGGCCGAGTCACTGACCCTGGCCAACACCGAAGGCAAGATCCAGCTCGTGCTGCGCAATTCCACCGATCAGGAGTCGCCGCATACGCCGGGGCGCGATTTGCATAAGCTCTTTGCGGTGCCGATCATCAAGTCCGGTCCCCCGCGGGAGTCGCGCCCGCAGCCGCCGGCTCCGGCGCCGGAGCCGCGCGTGATCGTCTCCGCCCCGCCGCCGGCGCCCGAGCCCGAACGCATTCTCGTCATTCGCGGCAACCAGAAGACCGAGGAGCCCATCGGGCCGGTGCGGGCGAGGCACGCGGCCGCCGAAGAGCGGGCCGGCGAGGAAGGGTCGAAATGAGAGGTTATCCGGGTTGTGGTCCTGTCGGCTACGCCGCCGCTTTGGCCGCGCTGTGGGCGGCCGCAGCGCGTGCCGGAACTCCGCCCGCGCCGGAGCACGTCGAGCTCAACCTCACGGCCGGCGCCGGAATCGTCATCGATTGTCCGGAGGGCATCGCGCGGTTGGCCGCGAGTAATCCCGAAGTAGCCGATGCCGTCACCGCCAGCGCGTTCGAGGTCCTGTTTCACACCAAGGCGGCAGGGCGCGCGACGATGGTGGTCTGGTCCAGATCCGGCCGTCGCATCACGTACGACCTGACCGTCGAGCCCAACCTCGAGCCGCTGCGCCGGCTGCTGCGCGAGACGTTTCCCGAAGAACAGATCGATCTGCGTGCTTCGCGCGATTCGCTCGCTCTGATTGGACACGCCAGCAGCCAGGCCGTGGCCGATCGCGCCCTCACCCTCATCGCCGCCACCGCCAAAGGCGCGGTGAGTAACCTGGAGATCGCGCCTCCGCCGCCAGAAAACCAGGTGCTGCTGCGCGTGCGCTTCGCCGAGCTCAACCGCTCGGCGGTCCAGGAGTTCGGGGTGAACCTGTTTTCCACCGGTGCCTTGAAGACCATTGGCCAGACAGCCGCCGGGCAGTTTCCCGCCGCCACGCTGTCGGCGCCCCCGCCCACGGTGCCGGGAGGTTTTGCCGGGAGCGCTGCGCCATTTGCGCTCTCGGACATCCTCAACATCTTCGCCTTTCGCCGCGATCTGAACCTCGGCGCTGTCATCCACGATATGCAGACCCGCGGGCTGCTGCAGATTCTGGCCGAACCGAACCTGATCGCCACCAGCGGGAAAGAGGCCAGCTTCCTGGCCGGCGGCGAGTTCCCCATCCCGATCGCGCAAGGAACCGGGGGCGGCGTTTCCATTTCGATCCAGTTCAAGGAATTCGGCATCCGGCTTTCGTTTCTGCCGCTGATCACCCCGCACCACACCATCCGACTGCATGTCAAACCCGAAGTCTCCTCGCTCGACGCCGCCGACGGCGTGCAAATCTCCGGCTTCCGCATTCCGGCGCTTTCCACGCGGCGGGTCGAAACCGATCTCGAACTCGAAGAGGGGCAGAGCTTCGTCATTGCCGGGCTGGTAGATGACCGCGTGATCGAGAATCTCTCGCAGATTCCGGGGCTGGCCCACATCCCCGTGCTCGGTGCGCTCTTCAAAAGCCGGTCGGAAACCAAAACCAAGAATGAATTGATCGTCATGGTGACGCCGGAAACGGCGCGGCCGGCGCCGCCCGGAGCCGGCCTGGTCATGCCCAAACCCTTTCTCGCTCCGGTCCCGGAGGCGTCGAGATCCAAATGAGCCGTGAAAGCACCGTTGAATCCCCGGGCTGGGAACAGCGCCTGATGCAGCATGCCGACCGCAAGGCCGGTTTGAAGCCCGAATACCAGGAGTTGAAATTCACGGTCCATCGCAAGCTGCTCGACCGCATCAATCTCGATGCCCTGGCCGCGATCGACAATGAACGCATCCGCGCCGAAGTGCGCCAGGCGGTGGTGGCAATTGTGGCCGGCGAGCCGGCGCCGCTAACGGCCGCCGAAAAGCAGCAGATCAGCGAAGAAGTGCTGCACGAGGTTTTTGGGTTGGGACCTCTCGAACCCTTGCTCGAAGACCCCGGCATCTCCGATATCCTGGTCAACGGCGCGCAGCAGGTTTATGTGGAGCGCAAGGGTCTGCTCGAGTGCACCAACGTGCGGTTCCACGACGACGGCCACCTGCTCCGCATCATCGACAAGATCGTCTCGCAGGTCGGCCGCCGCGTCGACGAGTCCAATCCGATGGTCGACGCCCGGCTGCGCGACGGCTCGCGCGTCAACGCCATCATCCCGCCGCTGGCGGTGGATGGACCGCTGCTCTCGATCCGCCGTTTCGGAACCGACAAGCTGTTGCCTGCCGACCTGGTCGAGAAAAAATCGCTGACCGCGGGAATGATGCAGTTGCTTGAAGCCGCGGTCCGGGCGCGGCTGAACATCATTGTCTCCGGCGGAACCGGCGCCGGAAAAACCACCTTGCTCAACGCGCTCTCCGCGTTCATCTCCCCCAAGGAGCGGATCGTCACCATCGAGGACGCCGCCGAGCTTCAGTTGAAGCAGCCGCATCTGGCCCGCCTCGAGACCCGCCCGGCCAACGTCGAAGGCCACGGGCAGATCCGCCAGCGCCAGTTGCTCGTCAACAGCCTGCGCATGCGTCCCGACCGCATCGTGGTCGGCGAGGTCCGCGGCGAAGAGGCGCTCGACATGCTGCAGGCCATGAACACCGGCCACGATGGATCGCTCACCACGATCCATGCCAACAGCCCGCGCGACGCCATCTCGCGTCTCGAAGTGATGGTCTCGCTCGCCAACGCCAACATGCACCTGGCGGCGATCCGGCAGCAGATCGCCTCCGCCGTGCACATCATCGTGCAGGCGGCGCGGCTGAGCGACGGAACTCGCCGCGTGATCAACGTGACCGAAGTCACCGGCATCGAAACCGATGTCGTGACCCTGCAGGATATCTTCGTCTTCGAGAAACGCGGCCTGTCCCCCGAGGGTAAAGTGATCGGGCGCTTCGCCGCCAGCGGCATTCTGCCCCGATTTAACGAAAAGCTGATCGCCGCCGGGATTCGCCTCCCGTCGGACATCTTCGACGAGATCGTCACCGTGGAGCCGTCATGATCCCTGCGGTCTTCCTGCTCGCCCTGCTCACCAGCCTGCTTGGTTATTGGCTCTTTGCCGGCCGGGCGGAACGGAAGGAACGCTCGGTCGCGGTGCGCCGCGTCACCGGCGAGCCTCTCAAGCCGAAACCGCAAGGGCCGTCGGCTCCTGTCCTTTTCAAGATGGCCAATCAGGTCGGGAATCTGCTGGCCACGCGTCTGCTCGAGCGCCTCAACATCAAGCAAGCGGTGGAGCAGCGGCTCGAAACCGCCGCGTTGAAGTGGGGCGCCGCCGGCCTGGCGCATCGGGCGACGATGTTCTTCCTGGCCGGCTTTTTCGCCGTCACCGTGCCGACTCGCAATTCCCTTCCCTGGCTCGCCTTGCTGGTGGGTGCAGCCGTCGCCACGCTGCCGGTGATGTATATGCGCCGCAAGGCCGAGGCCCGCCTGCGGAAATTCGAGGAGCAATTCCCAGACTGCCTGGAGTTCATCGCGCGCTCGATGCGGGCCGGCCACGCGTTCTCGGTCTCGCTCGATCTGGTCCATCGCGAGTATGGGGAGCCCCTGGCCGGCGAAATGCGGCGCGCCTTCGAGGAACAGAACCTCGGCCAGCCGCTCGAAATCGTCCTCCGCAAGCTCGCCCAGCGCATGCCCTCGATGGATGTGCACTTTTTTGCTTCCGCGGTCCTGATGCAGAAACGTACCGGCGGAAATCTGGCCGAGCTGCTCGAAAGGCTGGCCCAGCTCATTCGCGAGCGTTTCAAGCTGCGCGCGCGGGTGCGCGCCATCAGCGCCATGGGGATCATGTCCGGCCGCGTGCTGGGCTCCATTCCCGCCGTGGTGGCCCTGCTGATGTTGGTGCTGAACCCGACGTACATCCGGTTCTTTGTGGACGATCCGGTCGGGCGTGAACTGCTGGCGGGCTCGCTCGGGCTGCAATTCATCGGGTTCCTGGTGATTCGCAAGATCGTGCACATCGAGGTGTAGCCGCTTATGATCGAAGGACTTTCGATCCTGATTTTTCTCTCGATCAGTCTCGTGACCGTGCTGGTGGCGCTCCGGCTCGGGCGCGGCCGGGTGCAGGCCGTCGAACGGATCGCCCGCGTCGCTGGCGATCCGGGCGATGCCGCGTCATCCCAACTCGTCTGGCGCGAGTTGTTGGCGCGAATCGGCTCCTTCGTTCCGGCCTCCTCCAAAGATCTTCCCGCGGTCAAGCGCCGGCTCATCCGCGCCGGCTTCCGCAATCCCAACGCCTACCGTTTTCTCGCCGGCTTGCGGGCCCTCGGCGCGGCCGCCCTCGCGCTCCTGGGCGTCGCCGTCGCGCTCTGGATGACGCCCGACAATCTGCTGTTCGCGCTCGGCGCCGGCGCCATCGTCGGCTACCTGGCGCCGGGACAGTTGCTCGCGGCCCGCATCCGCCGTCGCAAACACGCGATCGCTCTAGGACTGCCCAACGCGCTCGATCTCATGGTCGTGTGCGTGGAATCGGGCCTGGGCCTGGATCAGACCATCATTCAGGTCGCCAAGGAACTGCAGCGCGCCCATCCGGAAATCTGCGACGAACTCGCCGTCGTGAACCTGGAGATGCGCGCCGGCAAAAGCCGTGCCGAGGCCCTTCACAATCTGGCCGAGCGCACCGGCGTCGACGACTTGCGGAAGCTCGTCGCCGTTCTGGTGCAGACCGATCGCTTCGGTACCAGCATCGCAGCCACCCTGCGCTCCCACTCCGAGTACATGCGCGCCATCGCCTACCAGCGCGCCGAGGAGCAGGCCTCCAAGCTGCCGGTCAAGCTGGTGTTCCCCATCTTCTTTTGCGTTCTCCCTTCGCTGTTTGTGGTCACCATCGGCCCGGTCATCACCCAGATCATCCGCGAAGTCATGCCTATGATCGAAAACGCGTAGTCCGCCGATAGAGAGACAAGAAAGGAGAGAGTGGTCCATGGATCCCACAATGGTTCGAATCGGCGCCGCGGTCATCGCGGTCGTGTTCGGAGTCCTGATTGTTCTGAGGCGTCGGAGCCACAAGGCCGAGTAGCCCGGTTTCGGGCGCGGCCGCCGAACCGCTCTCCGCGCCCTATTTCTCACGCCAGCGACCCTATTGCCGATTGATCAGACTCGCTACGTAGCCTGCCCCGAACCCGTTGTCGATGTTCACTACAGCCACGTTGCTGGCACAACTGTTTAACATTCCCAGCAAGGCAGCCAGACCGTGAAAACTCGCCCCATACCCCACGCTGGTCGGCACCGCAATCACCGGGCACGACACCAATCCTCCCACTGCGCTCGGCAGCGCTCCCTCCATCCCCGCGCATACCACCACCACGCGCGCCGCCATCAACTGCTCCCGATGATGCATCAGTCGGTGAATGCCGGCTACTCCGATATCGTGAATCGCGGCGACCTCGTTTCCCATCACCTCGGCCGTCACCTGCGCTTCCTCGGCTACCGGCGTATCGCTCGTTCCGGCACAAACCACCGCGATGGTTCCCTTGCCGCGCACCGTCCGGTCGCGCCAGAACCGGATCGCGCCCGAGCGCGGGAAGTGCTCTCCACCCGGAAGCTTCTCCGCCACCGCTCGAGCACATTCGCAGTTCGCCCTTGTAATCAGCACGTTTTGCGAGTGTTCCAGCAGCCGGTCGGCGATCGCCACCACCTGCTCGGGGGTCTTTCCATCGGCCAGAATCACCTCGGGCATTCCGTGGCGCAGCTCCCGATGATGGTCGACCTTCGCAAAACCGAGATCTTCGAACGGCATGTGCTTCACGCGTTCGAGTGCGTGGTCGATATCCACCGCTCCGGCCCGCACCTGCTCGAGCAGCGCCCGAAGCTGATTCTGATCCATGCCGTCAGAATATCAGAAGCCTCCCCGGCTCCCCCGAGGACTGTGCCGCCGACGTGTTTGGATTTCCTACGATCTAAGCAATTGCTCTTATCAGTACTAGGCTTTCTCCTCTATTGTCACGAGCCGATTCACGATAGATCATCAGACTATGGCAGCCTTGGCTTTCCCCGGTGGCGGTTCGTCCGCGACCCGCATTTCGGACCGTCGCCTGACGAGCCGATTTCCTCTGCAGCAGGAACTGCGCTATCACCTCATCCACTCGCGGCGGGCTTGCGCCGGCACCGGAGAGACTGTGGACATCAGCAGCAAGGGAATCCTGTTCACCACCACCGAACGGTTACCCATGGGCTCACTGGTCGAGATTGCCATGCATTGGCCGGCTCGCTTGAACGGCAATTGCCTGCTGCAATTCGTCGCGACCGGGCGCGTTGTTCGGTCCGACAGCCGCACGGCCGCTCTCCGAATCCAGCGGTACGAATTTCGCACCCGGGCAGCTACCCAGTCCGTAGTCTCCTGAATCCCTGGGCCCCTCAGCGACGCTTCATCCATTACCTTCCGGAACCCACCTATAAAAATGAGACTTGCGGGAGACTTGCGGGCGTCGGTATACTGACATTTTCGCTGAGATGGTTATGACAGCGAGAGACGATTTCGATCCGCTGGCGCCACAGCGCGAGGCCGCATTTTTCTACGGCCTCTTCTTGCGTGGCCACGATGTCGATGCACTCCGTCAAGATATCGACGTCCCCCGGGCCATGCTGGATAAGTGGATGAAAGCCCGCGACTTTGAAGCTTCCTTCCGGGAAAATCTCCACCGCGTGTATCACTACCGCAAACAGGTGCTGGCGATCTTTGACGGCCTCGTTCTCAACGAGCAGAATCACCCCCGCCTGCAGTAACCGGACCTTTATATTCGCCAGTAAATCCGCCGGCCCTAGATCACGACCACGCGATGGTCCGGACAGTCCAACTGGACCGTCTGGTACAGCCGTGAGGCCAGATCTAGACCGTGCTTGGCGAGGAAGGGCAGGATCGAATACAAGCGCTCCTGAAGGTGCCTCTCCGGATAGATCAACCCGTAGAGCGAGGCGGCATCGCGGGCCGCGCGCGCATCCCGCTGCAGGGCTTCGCGTCCGACCTTCCGCTCGATTTTCGCGAGCTGATACCGGATCTTGCGCCCGCTGCGGTCCAGAGCGTCGGTGAGCGTCGGATCGAAACCCGCCATCTCGCTCCGCAGTCGTCCGAGTGCCGCATTGACCGCCGAAGTGGTTTCACTCAACATCCCGCTCACCGCGGGCGGCACCAGTTTCGAGGCGATGCGCTCATGCAGCACTTCCTGGCCGTGAAAGAAATCGCCGAGCCCCAGTCCATACCGTGTCATCAGTTTGTGGCTCCGCTCGTCAACCAAGGTAAAGCTGCAGCGGGGCATGGGCACGGGCATGCGGCCGAGGATCGTCCGGTAGATCGCTTCCGATTGCGCCAGGTAGGCGGTTTCCGCGGGTCCCCCGACGTATGCCGCCGTGGGAAACATCGAATCCTGAACCACCGGCCGCAACAGAGCGTTGGGTGACAGCGAAGCCGCGCGATCCATCAGTTCGGCCGCGCTGAAGCGCCGTCCGTTCAAGATGTAGTCCCGGTCGGCGCGGCGTAATGCCAGACGCTTACCGCTCTCCAGCAGAAACACGAAAGACGTGGTGTTCTCAACGTGAACTTGCGCGTGGTATCCCGCTTCGGCCAGTTCCCGGTTGCGCTCCATCACCCGGGCCGTGATATCGGGCGCGGCATCTACGGCGGAGCGGAGGGCGGGCGCGGCCAATTCCCGAAATGCCGGGAGCATCGGATCCACTTGCAGAATGTCGAATCCCTTGCAAACCGCGCGCAGCAGCTCGCCAAAGGCTTTGCCCATGCTGCTGCCCGGCCGGTACGCCTCCTCAACCAGATCGGCGGTTTCTTCTCCAAAAGGCAGCCCGCGCAAACCGGCGCGAAGCTCGCGCAGCGGGGGAGCCGCCAGTGTCACACTCCCGACGGGCTGCGCGCTCGCCGTGCGACCCATCTCGACCTTGGTCGGCCGATGCTCGCCGTCAAAGATCCAGGTGTGATTGACCTCGGCGAAGTCGTGATCTTCCGTCGCGAGCCAGAATGCCGCTACCGCCGGCACTCCGCTCTCCGTGAGCGTCTCCGCCAGTTTGGCCGCCGTCAGGGCTTTGTAAATCGTATACGCCGGGCCCGAGAACAACCCGACTTGTTGCCCGGTCATCACCGCCACGGTTCCCGGCTGCGCCAGGCGTTCCAGCGCCGGGCTCTCGGGATTCTGCTGGCGTAACGCCGCGACTAGCGCTCTCCGCCTTTCCGGCGGAAAATCAATTTTCCCGGCTGCCGCGCGAACAGCTTCCACATCGTGGCGTTCATGTCCGTAAAACGACGCCGTCCGATCCGGGTGATACAGTACGTCCGCGAACAATGCCGAGGTGTGGGGCAGGTCGGTCTGGCGGACACAGGACGAGGACATGAGATTTGATCAGCTTACCAGATGCAGGACGCTGCGCGGACGTTGCCGGGTTTCTCAGCCCGGCGGCAAAATCTTTGAAATGTCGTTGTAAATTACGAACGCCACGATCATGAGGATGAACACAAACCCGAGCTTGAGCACGGCTTCTTTGACGCTCAGGCTGAGGTCGCGCTGCATCACCATCTCGACCAGCAGCATCACGATCACGCCGCCGTCCAGAATCGGAATCGGCAGGAGATTGAAGATGGCCAGGTTGAGGCTCACCATCGACATAAGCAGGAAAAACGCGGACGGCCCCTGGCGAGCGGCTTCGCCCGACAGTTGGGCGATTCCGATCGGCCCGGTGATAGTCTTGGGCGACATCCGGCGTTGCACAACGCCCTTGAGGAATGAGCCGATCAGCATGGCGCCCTTGGCGTTCTGCCGGACCGACTCGTTGAGCGCCTCCGGCAGGGAAAGCCGGGTCGTGACCAGGTGGAGCTTTTGCTGCGGCGCCACGCCGATCATCCAGCGGGCCGGCCCATCCAGCTTGGAGTAAACCGGCTGCACCGTGGAGTGCTGTATCTGGCCGCTTCGCGAAAATTCAACATCCAGCGCGCGGCCGCCGCTGTTCTTGGTCATCTCCTGAAACTTGAGAACCGAGTGGATCGCCTGGCCGTTGACGGCAATCAGCAGGTCTCCTTTTTGCAAACCCGCCTTCTCGGCCGGATAACCTGGCTCGATCGCACCCAGTTGGACTTCGCCGCGCTCATCCCAGCCGGCATATCCGAAGCCTAACCGCTCGCTTAAGACCGGCGTTACAACCGTATCGAACCTGCGGCCGTTGCGTTCAACCGTCAGGTACATCGGCCGGTATGCGCTGGCGACTTCTTTGAGGCCGACATCTTCCCAGGTCGGGTTCTTCTCCCCGTCGAGCTTCACGATCCGGTCGCCATCCTGAAGTCCGGCCTTGGCGGCCGCCGAATCCGCCACGACGTGACCGATGACAGCCTGCATATCGGCGTCGGAGGCCCGCTCGTACTTCACCATGAACAGACCGGTGAGAACTCCGACCGCCAGAACCACGTTCATGAACGGGCCGGCAAACGCGATAATGAGCCGCTGCCATCTGGGTTTTGCAAGAAAACTCCGCGGATCGTCGATATTCTCATCGGTGACCTGCTCGCCGGCCATCTTTACGTAACCGCCGAACAAGATCAACGAGAACCGGTAATCGGTCTCCCCCCGCCGGAAGCCGAACAGGCGCGGGCCAAACCCGAAGCTGAAAGCCTCCACTTTCACGTCAAAGAAGCGCGCTGCCCAGAAATGGCCCAGTTCGTGGATCATGATCATGACCCCGATAAGTACCAGCAGCCACAAGATATTTTCAAAAATCAGCATATTTATTCACGCCGTGACGGCGCCCGCCGTGGAACGGGCGACAACCAGCTCACGCGCGACCCGCCTCGACTCACCATCAATCCCCAAAATCTCATCGACCGTCCGCGCTGTGCGGATCGGCACCCGTGACAACGTTTCCTGGACTACTTCGCTGATCGCCAGGAACCCAATTCGTTCCTGCAAAAACGCTTCCACCGCCACCTCGTCGGCCGCGTTCAAGGTGCAGGTCGCCGAACCTCCCGCCTCCTGGCATTCATACGCCAGCCGGAGCAGCGGAAACCGATCCGTATCGGGCTGCAGGAACTCCCAGCGGCGCGATTGGGTCCAATCGATCTTCGGAACCGGCGCCTCGCAGCGGTCCGGGTACGTTAGTGCATACTGAATCGGCATGCGCATATCGGTGGCCGAGATCTGGGCGAGCACGCTGCCATCTCTATACTCAATCATCGCATGCACGCTCGACTGCGGGTGGATCACCACCTGGACCCGGGAAGGGCTGAATCCGAATAACCAGCAGGCTTCTATGACTTCAAAGCCCTTGTTCATCAAAGTGGCCGAATCAATCGTAATGCGATTGCCCATCCGCCAGGTAGGGTGATTCAGCGCCTGTTCGGGGCTCACCCGGGCCAACGCTTCGCGCGGCGTATCTCGGAACGGACCGCCCGAGGCCGTGAGAATCAGCTTCGTGACCTCGCTCGGATTGCCCGCGCGCAAGCACTGATGCACGCCATTGTGTTCGCTATCAATGGGGAGCAACTCCGCCCCGTGCTCGGCCACGGCACGCATCAACAACTCGCCACCCGAAACCAGCGCTTCTTTGTTGGCCAGCCCGATTCGCTTCCCCCGGCGCGCCGCCTCATAGGTGGCTTCCAAACCCGCAACCCCGACAATCGCTGAGATCACCGTGTCGACTTCCGGCGCAGTAGCTGCCTGCACCCGCGCCGTATTTCCCCACAGCAGTTCGGGCCATTGCCCCTTGGGCAACCCCATCTCCGTCAATCTGGTTGAAAGATGCGCAACCGCGTCGGAGGTTGCAACAACGGCCACTTTGGGGGAAAACTCAACGATCTGGGAAGCTAGCGTGGCGACGTTCTTCCCGGCGACCAATCCGTACACTTCGTACCCGTGGCTGTTCCGCCCGACCACGTCCAGAGTGTTGGTTCCAATCGACCCGGTGGAACCCAAAACGGTCAAAGTCTTCATCGTGCGCCGGTCTTTGGCCATCTTAGCATCCCGACGTACATCGCCTCTACGGAATTCTGGAGAGTCGCAAGAACCAACGGTACTCCGGATTTTTCTCGGGAAGACCTCTAACCCTTTCGGGCGCCGGGGAGGATTGCTTCAGGGGTCTTTTTTTAGAGGTTAGTCTCGCTTTGGTGGGAGTTGCCTCCCCGGCTTACTTCCAATATTAGTAGATTCCGTTTTTGGAAGCAACAAAATTCGTATTTTTTTACTGAGCTTTGACTTCGACCCCCGCCAGATCCTCTAAGACTTTGATTGTGGAGCAGATATCGTCATCGGCATGCCCTTCCGATATGGCCGCCTGGAAAATCTGATTTGTGAGAGATGTCAACATTAGGGGAACCGAGAGCTCTTTTCCGGACTCCAACATGAGCCCAATGTCCTTATGCATCCATTTTACGGAGAAGTTCGGTTGAAAATCTCGACGGAAGACAAACGGGGCCTTGTAGCTGATGAGTCCCGACTTCGCCGCGGAGTTGTCGAGAATATCGAGCATCAACTTCGGGTCCACCCCGCCCTTGGTGGCCAACACCATCCCTTCGTTAAACGCGATTAACAGATTCGACAAAATCAGGTTCTGACTGAGCTTGGCCTGCAGACCCAAGCCTGGGCCGCCACAATAATAAAGCCGTTTCCCCATCGGGTCGAAATACGGCTTCACTTTTTCGAAAACGGCCTGATCGCCGCCGATCATAAAGGTCAACGTGCCGCCGTTGGCGCCGGGAGTGGAACCGGTGCAGGGCGCGTCGAGAAACTCAACGCGCTTCTTCTTTAGAGCAGCACCGATTTCGCGGCTCTCGCTGGGACCGATCGTGCTGGCGTCAACGACGACCGTTCCGGGTTTTGCTCCCTGAATGATGCCATTCTCGCCGAGAATGACCTGCCGGGACATCTCCGTGCTGCCGACGCACAAGAAAATGCAGTCTGCGTTCTCGGCGACCTGTTTGGGAGTGTCGCAGAACTTTCCTTTCTCTTCGGCGGCCAACTGCCGCGCCTTCTCGGCCGTATGCGACCACAACGCGACCTCATGCCCGGCGCGCAGAAGGTTGCGCGCCATGGGGTAACCCATCAATCCCAATCCAAGAAATCCGAGTTTTGCCATAGACCCAGGATTGTACAATGAATGGGCTTCAGGCGAAGAATGCCCGCCACGTGGTGACGACGAGCGCGTGCGTTACGACACTGGCACGGATGCTGCCGGCCTGGTTGCGCGCGTGGCCGCAGAACCAGCCGAGCGCCGCTGCAATTAACGCCCAGCGCCAGTTGGGAAAGCCGCGGAACCAGAGATGCGCCAGGCCAAATACCGCAGAGGCTAGCAGGAGCGCGGCGGTCCGGTTCCAGGTCCACTCTTCCAGCCATTGCTGAAGCACGCCGCGGAACAGGAACTCCTCAAATAACGCGACCACGAGAAGAAACCCGAGGAAAGTGCCCGCCGTTTTCCAGAGCGGAGCCGGCGCCGCGAAATGCACAGCCTTGAGCGGCAACGCGATCAACGCGGCTACCGGAAGAAAGCCCGCGTAGTGCAAGGCGCCGATGCGCCACTCACTCCGGCTCGGGATGAATCCGAAGCCGGTTTCGTGAACCCGGCGCTCGAGCAACAGCACCAGCACCGTCATGTGGATCAAAGCGACATGGCCGAGGATCGCGAGGCTCAAACCGGGATATGGGACCGGATAAATGGAATCGAAATACTTCCCGAGCAGAACGGCGGCGATTAGGGCGAGAAACGCCAGGTCCGTCAGAATCGAGACCGGCAGAACCAGATACCAGAGGCCGAGCGCCAGCGCAAGCGCGGCCAGCCGCAGGGCGCCGCTCCAGTGGAACGATCCCGTGGTCAGCGAGCATGTGAGATAAGGCAGGAGCACCGAGAGAAGCAGAAGGAGCGGCAGAGTTCTGCGGTCAAGACGCTCGCGTACGTCGCCAAAACCCGCGACCAGATAGAATGGATATTCCACGAGGAAAGCGGCCAAGGCCGGCAACGCCGCCCAGCTTGGAATGTCTTTCACTCGCGCGTACGCCATGCCTGCCGCGCCCAGCAGCACCCAGCCGATCAGCAGAGCCGCCCGGAAGCGGCCGGGCGATTGCGTCATCGGCCTCATTCTAGCATTCGCAGTTCTGGC
>DASXAK010000285.1:0-3647 GCA_036406715.1 Bryobacteraceae bacterium
CGATTCGTCCGGAGCGAGCGCGAAGGCCCGCAGCATCCATCGAAAAACGCCAAACGGAAAGTCCGCTTCGCGTTATGCCATGCGGCGAGTTAAAATTCTTCCAATTCTTTAAAGGAACCCACACAAGCGCGGAAGACCAAAAAGAAAGGAAACTCGCAATGACTAATAAGATCCTAATAAAGCTGCTGTTCGGATTGATCCTGGAAGCGCTGGACGGGGCCACCGCGATGTTCTATCCCGAGACGCGGCCCGTCATCGCGGGCATCATGGTCGGATCGTCCATTAAAGGAATGCTGGTCGGGCTGCTTAGCGGTTGGTTCGCCCGCAAAGTGCAGTCGACGATGTGGGGCGTCGTGGTGGGCTCCGTGCTTGGACTGCTGTTTGCCTATGCGGTAGCGGTGATGGATGCGTCCCAGGGCAAAGGGGCGCACTATCTCGAGATCATGCTGCCGGGATTCATCGTGGGCGCGATCGTCGGTTTTCTGACGCAGCGGATGGGCGCGCCGCGGACGGCCTGATTCACGGCGTCAGAAGGGCGGCGCCCGAGACGCGTCCGGGGCCTGATTCCTGCAGGAAGACGATAACGCGCTGGGTGGCGGCGGCGCCCGGCAATTCGACGTCGCGGGTGAATCCGGCGCCGCGCTTCACCGAACCGATCTTGCGGACGCTGCGCAGAATGGAGCGATGCTGCAAGTGGCGGCCGTCGTTTTCGCCGCCGCGGACCTGGGATTCGCCGCGGTCGTCGGCCAAGGCGAGGTAGACGGAAGCATCGGCGGGTGCGGCCTCGATGGCGACGTGCAGGCCGGCGGGAACGCGCGCGAGCGAGATGGCGGCTTTCTTGCGCGCGGCCGCACGGGCGATCTCGGCCTGGGCGCGGGCGCGCTCCGTGCCGTTGAATTCGGCGACACCGTCGACCACCATCTCCGGGGTGTAGACGCTATCGAGATTGAACATGCGGCCGTAGGATTCCTGACGCTGCGTGAAGTCGTGCGAGGAGAAGGGGTCGCGCCAGCCCTGATGGTCCCAGTAATCGACATGGACTTCGAGGACGATGGCCGAAGAGTCGAGGTCGGCAAGCAGGCGGTCAGCGGGCGGACAACTGGAGCAGCCCTCGGAAGTGAACAGCTCGACCAGGACGGGGGCGCGGGAGCCGGCGAAGAGGGGGAGCGAGAGGGTGAAGGCGAGCGCCAGAGTGCGCATGACTGGAGTATATAAAAGAGGACGGGGGACGGGGACCGGGGGAAGGAACTTCGGAGCCAAGTCATGCCGGGGCGCAGCGAATTGCGCCCGACCTCATCAGCTCATCCGGACCGGCGTAACGAGGCGAACCGGCAGCTTGGGTTGGTCTCCCGCTCGTTTTGCGCGGTCTGCCGGAGCGCCTTCAAACCTCGTGACACACGTCGGGTGTTCCAGTTCGATTCAACAGAAGCTCAGACATGCTTCCGTGAAAGAGGATCAGTTACTGCCTTCCCGCTCCAAGTGCACCGGCGCGGCACGACGAACAGACCCCAAAGCCGCTCCCGTTAGCGAGGATGGCGGCGCACCGGCCCCCGATGCTGGCCAGTTCGCCCGTGCTGAGGGTCGCCGGGACGAATGGCGTCTCGGTTACGCTATATCCGGCATCGGTCCCGAAACTGTGAAGCGTCGTTCCCCATGCCAGCGTACCGGGAACCAGGGTCGCGGTCGTGACGGTCGCCGCGCTATTGGAGCAGTTAGTCGAGGAGCCGCCAGCTCCGGCCAGACTGCCAACCACCTTGATGACTACCGAAGTCGGGATGACGCCGGTGAGCGTTCGCGATGTAAGGTCGCTGCCTACGCCGAGGCTGACCAGTCCGTTGGGCGTGACGAGGCATGAGCAGCAGGAGATCAGCTGCTCATCGGGAGAGAACGCATAGACGTTCACGCAGATATTGCCGGCGGCAGTCCCGAACCCGGGGCCGAGCACGGGAGCGCCATTCGCGCCGCTGTTGGAAATCGCAATGAACGACTCACCCACTTGCAAATTGCCGGCGTATCCCACCTGAAATGGAGCATCCGCGGAAACGGGTCCTGCAGCACCGATGGTCAATATTCCGGAACCGGACGGTTGGATCGACAGAGCAAAGCTCTGGCTGGCGTGGTTTTGCACCGTACTGCTATCGAAGACAGTGATCGTCACGCCGCCGTTGAAGGGTGCGGTAGGGGTGCCGCCGATCTGCCCGGCGGAGTTCACGGTGAGAGATACCGGCAAGCTGACAAACCAGGAATAGGGCGGTGTGCCGCCGCTGGCGCCCAGTTGCGCGGAGTAGGCCGTGCCCACGGCACCGGGAGGCAGGGACGCAGTCGTGATCGTCAGCGGGGGGCTGATGGCCAGCGCCAGGCTGACGGTGGCTGTGCTCTGCGGCGTGGCGCTATCTTTAACCGTGATTGTCACATTGCCACTGAAAGCGGCGCTGGGAATGCCGCCGATCAGTCCGGTGGAAGGGCCGATCGCGAGCGGAGCCGGCAGTCCGGCTGCAGACCAGGTGTAGGGAGCCAAGCCGCCCGCTGCGGTTAGCGAGTAGCCGTAGGATGTGTTCACGGAGCCCGTGAGCAGAGATGGTGTGGTGATCGTCAGCCCCGCATTGATCGTCAAAGAGAGTGTCTGTAATCCGTTATTCGGTGGCGTGCTGCTATCGTGGGCCGTGATTGTCACACTGCCGGAGAATGGACCTGTAGGCGTGCCGCTGATCTGCCCCGTACCGCTGTTAATCGTCAGGGGGACGGGCAGCCCCGTTGCCGACCAGGTGTACGGCGGCAAACCTCCCGATGCGGACACGGGCGTCGGGTTGAACGGTATGCCGACCACTCCGTTCGGCAGCGGCGTCGAGTTGAGCACGAACGGGGGATCGACGGTCAGGGTATAGGTTTGGGAAACCGCAGCCGGTGGCGTGGCGCTGTCGGTGACGGTAATGGTGGCGCTGGCGGGTGAAAGGGGAGGCGCCGTGGGCGTCCCGCTAATCTGTCCGGTACCGGAAGTGATCGCGAGGTTGGGCGGCAGACCGGTTGCCGACCAGGAATAAGGCGGCGTGCCGCCGGTAGCGGCTACGAAGGCGCTATACGGCGCCCCTACGGTGGGGTTCGCCAGCGTGGCCGTGGTGATCGTCAGCGCCGAAGTAGCGGGAGCAATCGTGAGGGTAAAGGTCTGGCTGGCGTGGTTCTGGACGACGCTGCTATCGGAGACCGTAATCGTTACGTTGCCGGTGAAGGCCGCGGTGGGAGTACCGCCGATCTGTCCGGCGGAGTTTACGGTTAGGGATCCGGGCAGGCTGGCGAACCAGGAATATGGCGCCGTCCCGCCCGTCGCAGCCACCTGCGCGTTATAGGGAACGCCAACTGTGCCGGCGGCCAGCGACGTGGTCGTAACCGTCAACGCCGGATTGATCGTCAGGGGGAGACTTGCAGTAGCGGTCCCCTGCGGAGTGGCGCTGTCTTTGACGGTGAACGTAATATTTCCGCTAAACGTCACGCTGGGAACGCCGCTGATCACGCCGGTAGAAGCTGCAATGGTCAACGCCGCAGGCAACCCAGCAGCGGACCAGATATATGGCGAAACACCCCCGCCAGCCGCCAGCCCAAAGGAGTACAAAATGTTCACGGACCCGGTGAGCAGGGACGAAATGATAATG
>DASXAK010000286.1:0-20622 GCA_036406715.1 Bryobacteraceae bacterium
CTGCTAGCCGGCAGCTCAGCAGTCTGGGGCGATTCTGCAGTCTGGAGTAGTGGCACAGTGGACGCCTTGAGTATTCTGATTCAAGGGGATAATTGAGCCGCCGTTCCACAAGGCGATGCTGTAGATACGGTGCTCCCGGGCCGCGCTGTTAAGCCTTTGTTCGCTAAATTTAGGCTACGTCCCGAGCGGCACTCCCGGTTCGCACTCGTCGCGTTTGACATATGCACGCCTGCGCCTGTGGCTTCTATGGCGATGCCACGCGCGAGTGCCGGTGCACGCCGGCGTTGATCCAGCGCTATCTAGGCAAGATTAGCGGGCCCTTGCTCGACCGGATCGACATTCACGTCGAAGTGCCGGCCGTGCCCTATCAGGAACTGCGCGGCAATCCAGCGAGCGATTCTTCGGAGACGATCCGCACCCGGGTGGAGCGCGCCCGCTCCGTGCAGCATGCGCGCGGCTACGACAACGCCCGTATGCCGTCGCGCATGATCCGCAAGCTCTGCGCGCTCGATGATTCCGGCGAGCGCACGCTCGAGATGGCGGTTCGCCGCATGGGTCTCTCGGCCCGCGCGCATGACCGTATCCTGAAAGTGGCACGCACCATCGCCGACCTCGCCGGCTCCGAATCGGTTGCCGCCAAGCACGTCGCCGAAGCGGTGCAATATCGGAGCCTGGACCGCAATTACTGGACTTGAGCAGTCGCACGCCGCGAGGCCCGCTTCGGGTATACTCTACCCTGGAGCGAGGTATCCATTCCATGAACGAAAAATCCCGCCGGATGTTCCTGCAAACCGCTGCCGCCTCATTGACTGTGCCGTTTGCCTCGGCCGCCGAGCCGGTCTTGGGCATGATCTTTCCGCCGGCCGATTATCCGGTCCCGCCGGAAGCGCGAGAACTCTATCCCAAGGGCGTGACTTTCCTGGCTGAAGGGCTGGCGTTTCATGGGATGAGTATCGAAAGTTACGAAGAAGCTGTTCCGCGCATTGTTCCCGCGGCTCTCAAGCTGAAGCAGCGCGGCGCCACGGCGATCTCCATCATGGGGACGTCGCTGACTTTTTACAAAGGGGCGGCTTTCAACCAGGAGCTGATTGACCGGGTACACCAGGCCACCGGCTTGCCCGCCAGTTCCATGTCGAACGGAATCGTGGATGGCCTCAAGGTCGCCGGCGCGAAACACGTCGCGGTCGCTACGGCGTACACCGATAGCGTGAACGCCACGCTCGAACGGTTCCTGAAGGAGAGCGGCTTCGAGGTGTCGATCATCAAGGGGCTGAATCTCATCCGCGCGGTCGACGCGGTGACGCAGCCGCAATTATTCGATTTCAGCGCGGGCGTTTTCGCGAAAGCGCCCAAGGCCGACACACTGCTCATCTCGTGCGGCGGGCTGAAAACCATCGACCTTCTGGTTCCGCTCGAATCCAAGTGCAAAGTGCCGGTCGTTTCGAGCACGCCTCACGCTCTGATGAATGCGGTCCGGCTGGTCGGTGTGAGTCCACGCGCAACCGGTTATGGCAGCGTGCTGGCGAAGGCGTAGCGCCGGAGAGACAGCCGTGTCCAGGCGTGAAAACGGTACTCTGAATCGACGCCACGCACTGGCAATCCTGGGCGCTGCCGCCGTTCCCTGGGTTACGAAGGCAGCGGCTGATGGATCGCCGCTACCCTTACACACCAGCGGCCTCGAACACATCGGCATGACCGTGCCCGATCAGGAGGCGACTGCCAAATTCTACGGGATGATCTTCGACCCGCAGCTGTTCCAAGAGCGCGATCCGCCGCCGCGGTTCTATGTACGATTGGGCACGGCGTACATTGCGTTCGGCGGATTCGGCGCCAACGCAACGAACACCCAGCCGCGCATCGACCATTTCTGCGCGCTGGTGCACGAGTACAAGGCGCCAGAGATGCGCAAAGCTCTGGACGAAGCCGGCATCCCGATGGGGCAGGGGCCGGGTGGGATGGCGGCCGACCCGGACGGATTGCGGCTGCAGTTGCTGGGCGTCCCCGGCGGGCTGGCGCGCACCATCATGCCGTCGGCGCGCATCTCGCAGGATGAACCGGCGGCCTTGGCGATTGGCTTCGACCACATTGTGCTGGCCGTTTCCGATCTCGAAAAATCGGCTGCGTACTATCGAAAATTCTTCGGCATGGAAGCTTCGCGGAGCAAGAAACCCGAGCGGATCTGGTTCAACGCGGCTCAAACCAGGCTGGGCTTACAGGCGGTTGCGTCCGGCGAGATGCCAAAAGTCGAACACATCTGCATTAAGGTGGCGCGCTTCGAGAAACGCACGATGACGGAGAAACTCACCGGATTGAAGGCGGAGGTGATCGCCTCGAGCGACGAAGGCCTTCTGCGCTTTCGCGATCCGCACGGAATGATCATGGAGTTGAAAGGCGTATGAGAGTATTACTGGCGCTGGTGCTGTGCGTAGTGGGCTGGGGCGCGGAGCTCGATAGCCGCGTGGCGCGCGCCGCCATGAACGGCGATAAGCCGGCGGTGCGGGCGCTGATCGGCGACAAGGCCGACATCAACGCTCCGCTTGCCGATGGCACTACGGCGCTCCACTGGGCCGTGCGCTCCGATGATCTCGAAATGGCGCGCCTGTTGATCCGCGCGGGCGCGAACGTGAAAGCGCAGGACCGGTACGGCCTCTCACCGCTCTCGATCGCGTGCGGCAACGCTAACGCGGCCATGGTTCGCCAGCTTCTCGACGCCGGCGCGGACGTGAATTCGGCCGATCCGAACGGCGAAACCCCGTTGATGGTTGCTGCCCGCACGGAGGGGGGAACAGAGGTAGTGAAGGCGCTGCTCGAGCGTGGCTCGGCCCTGAACGCGCGCGACAAGATCGTCGAGGAGACCGCGCTCATGCGGGCGGTACGCGCGAATCAGCCGGAATCGGTGCGGCTGCTGCTGGCGGCGGGCGGCGACGTGAATGCCCGGACGCGGGTCGGCAAGACTCCGGCGTGGCGTCCGCCGAATGCCGGCGGCGGATCGCACGGCAAGGGCATCGTTCGCGGCGGTTGGCCCGACCGCGGTGTGCAGGATCCGACGCCGGGCGCCATGACGGCGTTGTTGTACGCGGCCCGCGACGGCCGGTTGGACATCGCTCGCATGCTGTTGGACGCGGGCGCGGATGTGAACCAGCCAGAGGCCAACAAAATGACGCCGCTGCTGATCGCGATTGCCAATGACCACCTGAACCTGGCGCAGTTTCTGTTGAGCAAGGGAGCCGATATCAATGCGGCCGACTACTGGGGCCGCACGCCGTTGTGGACGGCGCTGGACGTCCGCGATCTGGATTACGACCGCTCCGGTGAGCAGCATTCCGACCGCGCCGCGGCCTTGGAGATGATTCAAACGCTGATCAATCGCGGCGCGAACGTGAACGCGCGCATTGCCGAGGTGCCGCCGATCCGGCGGTGGATTCTGCCGATCAGCGATATTTCGTGGGTCGATTTCACGGGCCAAACGCCGTTTTTGCGCGCTGCGCTCGCGGGCGATCTCACGGTAATGCATTTGCTGCTCGATCACGGCGCTGATCCCAATATTCCGACGTTCTCCAACACCACGGCGCTCATGGCGGCCGCGGGCGTGAACTGGTCGGTGGGGCAGACCTACACGGAATCCAAGGAAGCCCTGATGGAAGCCGTGAAGCTCTGTCTCGAAAAAGGCGCCGACGTCAATGCAGTCAATACCATGGGTTTCACTGCGCTGACAGGCGCCGTAAACCGCGGTTCGAACGATATCCTCCAGTTTCTCGTAAATCACGGGGCGCGGCTGAACGTAACGGACAAGGAAGGCCGTACGCTTCAAGAGTGGGCCGAAGGCGTCTTTCTCGCAACGGTGCCGCCGGAGCGAAAGCCTTCGACGATCGTGCTTCTGCAGAAACTCGCGGCGGCGCAAGCCGTTTCCGGGAAGGCTCAGTGACCCGCTGGAGCATCCTCTTAGGTTCCGCGCTGTTGCCGGTCGCCTACGGGCAAACGCCGGAGCGCGCACTCGTCAATCAGTACTGCGCTGTCTGCCATAGCGACAAGCTGAAGACCGGAGGGCTCAGCCTCGAGAAGCTGGATCCTGCTCACGCCGGCGATGCCGCCGAAACGTGGGAAAAAGTCGTGCATAAGGTTCGCTCGGGGATGATGCCGCCGAGCGGAGCGCGCCGGCCCGATCGCGCAGCGCTCGACCGATTCGCGGCGAATCTGGAGGCCACGCTGGATCGCGCCGCGGCAGCCAAGCCGAATCCCGGATCTACCGGCCTGCACCGTCTGAATCGAACCGAATACGCCAACGCCATACGCGACCTGCTGGCGCTCGATATCGACGTCACAACTCTGCTTCCCGCCGACGATTCGAGCGAGGGTTTTGACAATATCGCCGACGCCTTGTCGGTCTCTCCGGCGCTGCTGGAGCGTTATGTTTCGGCGGCCGAGAAGATCAGCCGTCTGGCAGTCGGCGATCCCGGCATCAGTCCCTCCACCGCGACGTACCGCGTTCCGACGGACCTCTCGCAGGCCAATCACATCGAGGGCTTGCCGCTCGGTACGCGCGGCGGGACGCTCATTCATCACAATTTTCCGTTAGACGCGGATTATGCCATCAAGGTGCGCGCGCGCGGAGGTGCGATCGGACTCGGCGCGGTCGGCTTCCAGGGCGATCAACTCGAGGTGACGCTGGATGGAGAGAGGCTCAAACTGGTTGCCGCCGCCCCGACGCTCGATCTGCAAATCAAAATCAAGGCCGGTCCGCACGATCTGGGTGTCGCGTTTGTGAAGCGAAGCGCGATCGGTGCGGACGATCTGTGGCAGATCTACGCCAACAATTCCGGAATTCAAAATGTGGCGATCACCGGGCCGTTGAGTCCTACGGGCTCGGGCGACACACTCAGCCGGAAGCGAATCTTTGTGTGCCGGCCGGCTTCGGAAACGGATGATGCTCCGTGCGCGCGTCAGATTGTTGCAAAGCTCGCGACGCGCGCCTACCGGCAGCCGGTGTCCGAGACGGATCTCGAGACGCTGATGGGGTTCTATCAAGCGGGCCGTAAGCACGGCGGTTTCGAAGCCGGAATCCAGCAGGCGCTCGCGCGCATTCTGGTGGGGCCGCGTTTTGTCTTCCGGTTCGAGTCGGACCCCGAAAATCTTCCCCCGGGTACCATCCACCGCATCAGCGACCTGGAACTGGCGTCGCGGCTCTCGTTCTTTTTGTGGAGCAGCATTCCGGACGACGAATTACTTGCACTGGCCGCTCAAAACAAGCTGCATGAGCCGGCGGTTCTGGACCAGCAAACGAAACGAATGCTGGCCGACCCGCGCTCTACGGCCCTGGTCACCGATTTCGGCGGCCAATGGCTATACCTGCGCGAGTTGAAGAATCAGCGGCCCGAGTCAAAGGAATTCGACGAAAACCTGCGCGACTCCTTCAAGCGCGAGACCGAATTGTTCTTCGAAAGCATGATCCGCGAAGATCACAGCGTGCTCGATCTGCTCAACGCCGATTACACGTTCGTCGATGAGCGGCTGGCGCGCCATTACGGCATTCCCAACGTGCATGGCAGCCAGTTCCGGCGCGTGACTCTCCCGGATAATCGCCGGGGGCTGCTGGGCCAGGGCAGCATTCTGCTGGTGACTTCGGTGGCCAACCGCACCTCGCCGGTGGCGCGCGGCAAATGGATTCTCGAAAATCTCATGGGCTCGCCGCCGCCGTTGCCGCCGCCCAATGTTCCGCCGCTCAAGGAAAACACAGGCCAAGTGCAGGCGACCTCGGTCCGCCAGCGCATGGAACAGCATCGTGACAATCCGGCGTGCTCCGCGTGCCACAAGATCATGGACCCGATCGGGTTTTCACTCGAGAACTACGACCTGATCGGGAAATGGCGGGCAACGGATGACGGCACTCCAATTGATGCATCGGGCCAACTGGTCGACGGGACGAAGATCGACGGCCCGGCCAGCCTGCGTGAGGCCTTGCTGAGCCGCCCCGATGTGTTTGTTTCCACTCTTACAGGGAAACTGCTGACCTACGCGCTCGGGCGCGGAGTCCGCTATTCCGACATGCCGGCCGTTCGTGCCATCACGCGTGAAGCCGCAATGCACGATTACCGGTTCTCGAGTCTGATTTCCGGTATCGTAAGAAGTACGCCATTCTTGATGCGGGCGAAAAAGGGGACCGACGCCATTTCCGAGGCAGGAGGGACGCAATGACATTCATCACCAGGAAGCATTTGCCCCGCCGGACGTTTTTGCAGGGCGTGGGAGTTTCGCTGTCTCTGCCGCTGCTCGACTCCATGCTGCCGGCGCAAACGCCGATCAGTAAGACCGCGGCCGCCGCAAAAGCACGCCTCGGGTGCATCTACGTTCCCCACGGCGCCACTATGTACAAGTGGACGCCCGAAAAAGACGGAACCGATTTCCAGTTGCCGGAAACTCTAGCTCCCCTGGAGAAGGTCCGGGACCGTGTGACCATCCTCTCCAACCTGGCGCATCCCGCCGCGGGCGGCGTGGGCTCCGACGCCGGCGCCGATCACGCGCGCTCGGCCGCCGTCTTCTTGAGCGGTGTCCATCCGGAAAAAGAATCGGTGCACGTCGGCACCACGCTCGATCAGCTCGTCGCACAGAGAATCGGCCAGGAAACACCGCTGCCCTCGCTCGAGCTCTCGATTGAAGATGTGGCCTTGAGCTGCGGTTCGGGTTACGCGTGCGCTTACTCCAACACCATTTCCTGGAAGACCGCGACCGTGCCGCTGCCCATGGAGAACAATCCGCAGATCATCTTCGAGAAACTCTTCGGCGATGGCAGCAATAATGCGGACCGCCTGGCGCGCAAGCAGGAAAGCCGCAGCCTGCTGGATTCGGTCACCCAGGAAGTGGCCTCGCTGCAGAAGCAGCTTCCGCCGTCGGACCGCGTAAAACTCACCGAGTACCTCGACGACGTTCGTGAGATTGAGCGCCGGATTCAACGCGCCGAGCAGCAGGTTCCCGCGGACCTCAAAGTGCCGGAATCGCCGGTAGGCATCCCGGAAACGTTCGATGAACATTTCAAGATCATGTTCGACCTGCAGGTGCTGGCCTTCAAGGCGGACATCACGCGTGTCGCCACGATGATGTACGCGCGCGATACGAGCGGCGCGGTTTATCCGCAGAGCGGCGTGCGGGACGGCTTCCATGTCGCGTCGCACCACTCCAATGTTCGCGCCAGCATGGATAAGTACGCTTTGATCAACCGATATCACGTGCAGTTGCTCGCCTACTTCCTGGAGAAGTTGCGTGCCACACCTGATGGGGACGGCAACCTCTTAGACCATTCGCTCATCCTCTACGGCAGCAGCATGAGCAACGGGAACCAGCACGACCACGATCCGTTGCCGGTCCTGCTCGCGGGTGCTGCTTCGGGCGGGTTCAAAGGTGGCCGGCACATCACCTACGCTCCTCATACGCCTATGTCCAATTTGTTACTGAGTATCCTCGACAAATTCGGCGTACGGCAGCAGAGCTTCGGCGATAGCACTGACCGGTTGGAAGTCTAATTTACCGATCTACTTCCGAAGAGTAATCGATAACTCCGTCAGGTCAACGCCGAGTCTGGAACTCGTATTGCTGCAGCGCTAACTTAAAAGTAGAGGTATCTATTCTCGGAGGAAGAAGTGTTTATATGGTTACTAAATGTCTCGTTATTTTTGGAGCCGCGGTGTTCGCGGCCTGTTTAGCCGCGCCCAATAGTGCAATCGCTCAACCAAGTACTGCCCCGTCGCCCACGTCTCCTCAGAACACGCCCAATCGTCAAGCCCAGCAGGTTCAACTGGCAGTGCCTTTTGGGACGGTGGATGGCCAACTGGTAATCTCGGGCCAGAACCTGATGTTCATCGATGGCCAGCAACCGAGCGGATCGTTCGTCGTCCCCCGCGGCGATGTCCGCAATGCCACCGCTCACGCCGGCGATCTGACATTCGATCTCGTGCGTCCCGTGCAGGATCGGGGCGGCTCCACCAGCCGCCTGGTCTTTCGACTCGCCAATCCCGAAGGCGCTCAACAATTCGTGCAGTGGTTTCACCAGATCCAAGCCGGCACGGGCGAAGCCAACCGGGCGACGGAACCCGCCACTGGGGGGAACGCGCAGCCCCTGATGTCATTTCAGGTGAAGCACGATCATTTCATTGGCAGTGACACCGGGCGCTTGATGGTGACTCCGACTCAAGTTGTGTATGAATCGGTAACCGATGTCAACAACTCAAGGCAATGGAGTCTGTCGGACATCAAAGAAGTGCATCGCGACGGGCCCTACAAGCTGAAGATCGTGCCGTTCAGCGGCGATGACTACAGCTTCCAATTGATGGGGCAGGGAATGACGTCCGACCAGTATCAAATGCTCGTCGAGCGCATCACCGGCGCGCGCGTCCGTCACTGAGAGGTGTCTGCCGCCGGCACGAACAACCCCGCGAGCCACCGCGCGCAGAACTTTTCAGCCGGCACCGAAAGATGGGAACATAGTCCTTACGTCATCCATCTTCCCGGTATCACCCAAGTTCCGTCCGGTATTGGACCCGGAGTTCGTTCCGGCGTCGCTGTGGAATCGCGCTTTTAAGGCCGCGGTCAAATCTGCCGGCGGAGGGCGGAATCTGGCGCTCGCCCTCGAGCGGAGCGTCGGCGCTGTCTCGGTTTTACGGACTTCCGTGCTTCCCGACGGGGGGCCGAATACGGCCCTCAACCGGAGATATGTCGACCGCCTGCTGAAATTTCTTCTCTGGCAAAAGGGAGGTCACAAAGTAACGATCGCGGGAGATGCCGATCTGGCCGCCTGCCTTTTTCAGGAATACGCGCCGGGCAGCGCCCGCGCGTTTGATCACCAGTTCATGGGCGAGCGGGTCTATGGGCATCCGTTTTCGATCGAAAGCACAACCTATGAAAACGCTCCCGACGAGAACGAACCCGCGGCGCCGCTCGGCCGCCACCTGGACGGATACCGGGTCGGCTTCGATTTGGGCGCGAGCGATCGGAAGTGTGCCGCGGTGGCGCAGGGCGAGGTGGTTTTTAGCGAAGAAGTCCCATGGAACCCCAGTGCGCAATCCGATCCTCAGTACCACTACGACGGGATTCATGATTCGCTCCGGCGGGCCGCCGCGAAACTGCCCCGCGTGGATGCCATCGGAGGCAGCGCGGCCGGAGTCTATGTAAACAATGAAGTGCGGATCGGCTCGCTCTACCGGTCCGTGCCGCAGCCCTTGTTCGACAGCCGCATCCGCAGGCTCTTCTTCGACCTGAAAAGCGCGTGGGGCGGTATTCCCTTTGTCGTGGTGAACGACGGGGAAGTCACGGCTTTGGCGGGATCAATGGCGCTGCGCGATAACGCGGTGCTGGGAATCGCCATGGGCAGCAGCCTCGCCGCCGGTTTCGTCACGCCGCACGGCGCCATCACTTCATGGCTGAACGAGCTCGCATTCGCGCCGGTGGACTATCGCGAGAACGCTCCCGTCGACGAGTGGTCGGGGGATGCCGGAGTCGGCGCGCAATACTTTTCGCAGCAGGCGGTGGCCCGGCTCCTCGCTCCCGCCGGTATCGAGCTACCGCAAGACATGCCGATCCCCGTGAAGCTCGAGCGTGTGCAGGCGCTCATGGAGGCCGGAGACTCGCGGGCGCGGCGGATCTACGAAACCATCGGCGTCTACTTCGGCTACGCCATCGCGACCTTCGCGGATTTTTACGAATTCCGCAACCTGCTGGTGCTTGGACGTGTTCTCACCGGCGCCGGCGGCGACACCATTCTCGCGGTAGCATCCGACGTGCTGCGCGCCGAGTTCCCCGAACTGGCGGAATGCATCCGCTTCCACATTCCCGACGAAACCGAGAAACGGCACGGTCAGGCCATTGCCGCCGCCAGCCTTCCCGCCACTCCGGCAACTTATGACAATCAGGAGAAGCCAGATGCAGTTTGATAACCCCGGCGCCGATGTGTTTATCCCCGATGGCGTCGAGTCCGAGGCCGCGCTCGCGCGCACAACGCACTTGTGTATTGCGGCGCACCAGGATGACATCGAAATCATGGCCTACCACGGTATCGCCGAATGTTTTGGCCGCCGTGACCGATGGTTCACTGGCGTGGTGGTCACTAATGGCGCCGGCAGTTCGCGCTCGGGAATTTATGGCAGCTATACGGACGAGGAAATGCAAAAGGTGCGTCTGGTTGAGCAGCGAAAAGCCGCGTACGTCGGCGAGTATGCCTGCCAGGTACAACTCGGGTTCAGCAGCGCGCAGGTGAAGAACCCTCGCGAAACGGCTGTTGTCGATGACCTCACGACGCTCTTGCGCGCCACCAGCCCTGAGATCGTGTATTTACACAATTTCGCGGACAAGCACGATACGCACGTCGCCGTGGCCCTTCGCTCGATCGCGGCCCTGCGTGCCGTTCGCGGCGAGGTGCATCCGATGAGGGTGTACGGCTGCGAAGTCTGGCGCGATCTGGACTGGCTGCCCGATTCCGACAAGCAGGCGCTCCCTGTTTCCGCTCGTCCCAATGTGGCGGCAGCGCTGGTCGGAGTCTTTGATTCCCAGGTGAGCGGAGGCAAGCGCTACGACCTGGCGACGGCGGGCCGGCGTCTGGCCCATGCCACCTATTACGCCTCCCATAGCACCGACGAGGAGGGCGCCCTCTCGTTCGCTATGGACCTGACGCCGTTGGTCGACGATCCCCACCTTCCGGTCAGGAATTACGTCCTCGGTTTCATCGATCGGTTCCGCGCCGACGTCGAGAAGCGGCTAAATTCGTCCGGCGGGGTCGATTAACGCGCCGTTCGCGTCTGCTGGGCCTTCGCCATTGCTTCCTGGCCCCGCCGGTGCATTTCCTCGGGAGACACGTCTTCTTTGTGCGTCGCGAGCGACCAGACGTGCCCGAACGGATCGGTCAACCGGCCGTAACGGTCCCCCCAAAACATGTCCGCCACCGGCTGATCCACATGAGCGCCGGCATCCGCAGCCTGCTTGAACATGGAGTCGACGTCGTCCACATAGACAAACACGCTTGCGGTGGTGTTGCCGGCGGAACGCGGCGACTTCATGCCGCTCCCAGGCGTCTCGTCGGCCAGCATGATCTTGCCATTCCCTATCTTCAATTCGGCATGCCCAATTTTGCCGTTTGGGCCGTCCATTCGCAAAACCTCCTGGGCGCCAAACGCGCGGCGATAAAACGTAATCGCTGCCGCCGCGTCATGAACCATCAGAAATGGTGTCACTGCGCAATAACCTTCCGGAATCGGCTTTACTGAACTTGGCATTGCTTCACCTCTCCAGGGATTGGAGTACACGTCGTGTTCCGATGCTGCTGCTTTTACGCCTGGCTCGGTGCTTCGCCGCACAAGTGATTGGAAATTGCAGGAAGTTCCGGGGAGGTTTCGATGCCTGAGAAGAAGACCCTGGAACGGGCTCGCGAGGACGCCCGTGAAGGGAAAGCCCCGTCCACCCAGGCCGGAGAATTCGTTCGTGAGGAGATTGAGCACGTACGGGAAGGTAAACATGGGGCTCGGTCAACGAAGCAAGCAATTGCCATCGGGTTGTCCAAAGCGCGGCGCGCCGGAGTGAAGCTGCCGGCTCCCGCCAAGGGAAAGGCCTCCGAGCGGACTCGAGCGCAGGCGCAGCGCGATACGAAGCGGTCCCAAGAGAAACGCGCGGTCTCGCCAAAGCGGTCGCGAGCGGTCAAGTCCGCTTTGAAGCGCGAAGGCAAACAAGCCGCTTCTCGCAGCGCCCTGTCGCGGCAGGCTCGTTCGAGCGCGCAACGCCGCGGCGCGACGAGCCGAAAACAGGCCGCCCGGAAAGCCGCGCGCACACGGACCGCAGGCGCTTAGTCCTCCACCCTCCGGAAGTTAATCTGGCGGCCGAAGCCGCTTCCGACTTATAATCGGGATTACAAGCTCTGAATTGATAGGAGCGCGGAGGAGTTTCGCCAGTGACCGAAGCAGGGAAAGAAAAAGCTAGAGCGGCAGCCGTTGCGGGCGTCGGTGCCGGAGTCGGCACCGCCGGCGGGAGCACGGCCGGTGTTCTCGAATTGGCGGCGCTGGGAAGCGCCACGCCGGTGACCGCGGGAGTCGTGATCGGGCTCGGCGCGGTTTTGGGCGCCGGCGCCTTTCTCGCCGGATACGGACTTTATAAACTCCTCAAGAAACCAAAGCAGGTCTAGTGGCCCCTATTTCTGCGGGCGCGTGAGCAGCCTTTCAAGATCCAATAAGTGCTGCGGTTTGAAGGTCTTTCGCGACCACTTCGAGCCTGTCTCGAACTCCACTCCGACGAAATAGCCGATTTCCTGGTATTCGCAATAGCGAACGGTTCCGCGGAACTCCTTCTTGGGACTGCGCCACCAGATCTGCGCGCTTACCGTCACCGGCACTTCAGTTTGCAGGCAGGCTCCTGAGGCGGAAATGTCCTCGAGCAGCGCTGAGATCTTATGTGCTCTGCCCTTAGGAGTTTTCCAACTGACATGCACGACATCGGCACATAACAGGCGCACTTCTGATCGACGTTCCCGCATGGGGGAACTATCGACACCAAGCTCGGACGGCTTTAGGACTCGTTCGGTATAAATTGCGCCATTGAAGCGCCGCGGGTTAGCATGGCCCAAGAAGATGCGTGCGGTCTTACCAGCCGTTCTGGTCGGATTGGTCCTCGCCGGCTGCGCCCACCGTCAGCACGGGCAGCAGGTTCCGCCGCCTCCCGAGGCGGTTCAGGTGGGGTATGCGGAAACCGGGCTCGCCAGTTGGTACGGCGCCCCTTACCATGGCCGCCGGGCGGCGAACGGCGAAATCTACGACATGGAAACGATGACCGCCGCCCACCGAACCCTGCCGTTCAACACCTGGGTTCGGGTCCAAAATCTCGAGAACCAGCGGACGGCCGATGTTCGCATTATTGATCGGGGCCCCTTTGTCGACGGCCGGATCATTGACGTTTCGCATGCAGCCGCCCGCAGCCTCGGATTTCTGGGACCTGGGACCGCCCGGGTCCGGTTTGAAGTAATCCGCCTGCCCGAAGCCTCCACTGCCGCGGTGTTTGCCGTCCAGGTCGGCGCATTTCAGGATCGGCGTAACGCCGAGCGCCTCCGTCAGAGGATGGCGTCGGAATATGGTACGGCGCAACTCTGCCGCCGCGATGGCGCACCGCCGCTCTGGCGCGTCCTCGTAGGCTCGGACCTGACCGAAAGCGCCGCGGCCCGGCTGGCGGCCCAGATCCGCAAAGATTCGGGTGAGAATATCACGGCCTTCGTGGTACGACTTGATGCTGCATAAGACCACATCAAGCAACCGAGGTTAAACGTGTCCACGAACAGCCAGGATTTCGGGCTGCTGGGGGAATCTCCGCAAATCGAGTCGATCCGGCGTCTGATCGCCAAGGCGGCGCGCAACCGGCTCCCTGTTTTGTTGCTGGGCGAGAGCGGGACCGGCAAGGAAGTGGTTGCGCGCGCCATCCACGACAGCAATCCGCACGGGCAGTTTGTGCCGATCGACTGCGGAACGCTCGTCGGCACGTTGATCGAAAGTGAGCTGTTCGGGCACGTCAAAGGTTCTTTTAGCGGTGCGGCGGAAAACAAGAAGGGCTTGGTGGAATTGGCGGATGGCGGCACAGCTTTCTTCGATGAGATCGGCGACCTGCCACTGGAAGCACAAGTGAAGCTGCTCCGCGTGATCCAGGAGCGTGAATATCGCCCGGTGGGCGCGCTGAAATGGCGCAGTGTCGACATGCGGATCATTTCAGCAACTCACCGCGACTTAAAAGCGGAAGTCGCCGCCGGCCGCTTCCGGCAGGACCTCTTTTATCGAATCAACGTGTTTTGCATCCACCTTCCGGCTTTGCGCGATCACAAGCCCGACATACCCCTGCTGACCGAGCAATTTCTGGCAGACAGCCGGGCGGAGGGCCTCCCTGATTTCCGGCCCAGCGAGGAACTGATGCAGCTCCTGCTCTCTTATGATTGGCCAGGCAACGTGCGAGAACTGAAGTACCTTCTGCATCGGATCGCGGTCATGAGCTCGGAGGGTGTGCTCGATATGTCGGATCTGCCGACGCAATTGCAGAATCATCGCGCCGCGCAGACCGCGCACCATTTCGCAGCGGCGGCAGGGCAACCATCGTATCCGCAGTTCACAAGCGCTCCGCGATCTCCCGTGATCTCGTTGCCGGAAACGGAAAGAAAGGCCATCGTTCGCGCCCTGGAAGCGACCAGCGGCGTGCGGTCTGAGGCTGCGAAACAGTTGGGCATTGGCCGCACCACGCTCTACAGAAAGATGAAAGAATATGGGGTCGCGTGACGATCGCTCTGGACGCGACCTACAGTCTTGGCGGCGAACTTTCCGGAGTGGGCATCTATTCGCGAGCCATTTTGTTCGGCTTGGCAAAAGCTCACGCTGGTGAGCGCCTCGAATTCTGGTATCGGCCGCACCGCTATCTTCCGTCCTGGCGAGAAACGCTGCCGGGCAATGTGCGCCGCCGGCTCCTCGCCGGGCCATTTGGCCCGCACGCCGCCGACCTTTTTCACGGACTGAATCAGCGCTTGCCCACGGGGCGCCTGCGGCGGGCGGTCACGACCTTTCACGACCTTTTCGTACTTTCCGGCGAGTATTCGACACCCGAGTTCCGCGCACGCTTTGCCGCCCAGGCGCGCGATGCGGCGGGACGGGCGGACCTGATCATAGCCGTCTCGGAATTTACAAAGTCACAGATCACCGGACTTCTGGGAGTCGCGCAGGAGAAGATACGGGTGGTTCACCACGGGGCGCGGCCGTTGGCTGTTCCATCGCTTCCCCGCGAGAAACTCATTCTGAGCGTCGGTGCGATCCAGAAGCGAAAGAACCTAGCCCGGCTGGTGGAGGCGTTCGAGGCGCTCCCGACGGATTGGCAGATGGTGCTGGCCGGCTCGGACGGCTTCGGAGCCGGCGAAATCAGGGCGCGCATTCAGGCAAGCGCCGCGCGCGATCGTATTCAGGTGACGGGCTACGTGAGCGACGACGCCCTGGCGCGCTGGTACGCCCGCGCCTCGATTTTCGCCTTTCCCTCGCTCGACGAGGGATTCGGCATGCCGGTGCTCGAAGCCATGACGGCGGGCGTTCCGGTGTTGACGTCGAACCGCTCGGCTCTTCCCGAAGTGGCGGGGGATGCGGCGTTGCTGGTAGACCCCGAAAGCGCCGAGTCGATCACCACGGCTCTCCGGGAGTTAGCCGAACACCCGGATCGGCGGATGGACCTGGCGCGCCGCGGACGTGACCGCGCAAGTACGTTCACCTGGGAGAAAGCCGTCCGCGAAACTTGGGACGTGTATGATCTATTCCGCTGATCAGCGGTTTTCTTCGTCTACGGCAATTTTGAGGGCGCGCAGAAAGCGATGGTCCTGGGAGGTGAACTTGATCTTTCCGGTTGCTTCAAAACTTCGCTTGGGCTGCTCAGCGACTTCGGATCCGGACGCCTCTTCATCCGCTTCCTCGTCCTCATCACGCCGGTTGAACCCGATGGTCGCTTCCAAAACCAGAAAGACATCGTAGCCGGCCCGCTTGATCTCGCCGATCGCCTCCGCGATCCGGTCAGACTCGGACAGGGAATCGTTGATCGCGTTCCCCAGTTCCTGCATGAGGTGCTTCAATGGTTCGTCCACGGAGTTCTCCCCTTATAGTGGATGTGCCGGCGACGCACTTCGTTCCACGGGTGGACCTCCCACCCGCTTCGATTGTAGTGGAGCCAGAACCCGTTCACAAGCTTTCTATCGGCAATTTATGAACCAACCTGTAAACCGGCAGTGGATGCTTTGTTAGGATGGATTTAGTGAACCGACAGGTGCTCCGTCACGGCAGGCAATTTCTGAATCACGTGGTGCCCGCGATCGTAAAGCCGGCCCGGACCCTGTGGAATGAAGTAATTGGCTTTCTTTTCTTGTGCCTAGCTATCATCTTCGGTTTCAACGGAGTTCGCGCCTATTTGGCCGACGAGATGCCTAAGTTCTTACTGGCTGCACCGTTGACACTGATCATGGGCTGGTTTGGTATTTCTTCCTTCCTGCGTGCGCGCAAAATTTCCCGGTCATGACCGACCGGCCGGGCCCATCTGGCGAGTTTCCTTACACTCGGGGCATCTATCGCGACATGTATCGCGGCCGGCTTTGGACCATGCGCCAGTACGCCGGTTTTGGCAGCGCCGAGGATAGTAACCGGCGATATCATTTCCTGTTATCGCAAGGCACCACCGGCCTGTCGGTGGCTTTTGATTTGCCGACGCAGATGGGGCTCGATTCGGACGACGCGATGGCGGCGGGCGAGGTGGGCCGGGTCGGCGTTGCCATTTCGTCGCTGGCCGACATGGAGGTGCTGCTGCGCGGGATTCCGCTGCAGGACGTCTCCACGTCCATGACGATCAACTCGACGGCCGCCATTCTGCTGGCGCTTTATGCCCTGGTGGCGAAGCGGCAAGGGGCGGATCTGCGGCGGGTATCGGGGACGATCCAGAACGACATCCTGAAGGAATACATCGCGCGCGGTACGTATATTTATCCGCCGCGGCCGGCGATGCGGATCATCACCGACGTTTTTGCGTGGGCCGGCCGCGAGATGCCGGAATGGAACACCATCTCGATCAGCGGCTACCACATTCGCGAGGCCGGCTCGACCGCGGTGCAGGAACTGGCCTTCACGTTCGCGAATGCCATCGCGTATATTGAAGCAGCGATCGAGGCGGGCCTGGCGGTGGATTCGTTCGCCCCGCGTCTCTCGTTTTTCTTTAATGCGCACAGCGACTTTCTGGAGGAGATCGCGAAATTCCGCGCCGCGCGGCGGTTGTACGCGACGCTGATGCGCGACCGGTTCGGCGCCCGGGATCCGCGGTCGATGATGCTGCGATTCCACGCGCAAACGGCGGGCTCCAGCCTGACCGCGCAGCAGCCGGATGTCAATATTGTCCGGACGGCGGTAGAAGCGATGGCGGCCGTGCTGGGAGGGACGCAATCACTGCACACGAACTCGCGTGACGAAGCGTTGTCGCTTCCGACTGAGGAATCGGCGCGGATCGCGCTGCGCACGCAGCAGATCATTGCCAGCGAAACCGGCGTGATTAACACGGCCGATCCCACTGGCGGCAGCCATTACATAGAAGAACTGACTGACTCGATCGAGCAAGGTGCGCGCGATTACCTTAAGCAAATCGACGACATGGGCGGCACGCTGCGTGCCATCGAAACCGGTTTTATCCAAGGCCAGATCCAGAACGCCGCGTACGAATATCAGCGCTCGGTGGAAAGCGGCGAGCGAATCATCGTCGGCGTGAACCGCTTTCGGCAGGACAACGAGAGCGACGTGCCCACATTCCGGCTCGATGCGGAGCTCGAGCGCGCGCAGATCGAACGGTTGCGGCAGACGCGCGCCTCGCGCAGCCAGAGCGCCGTCGACGAAGGTCTTGCCGGCCTGGAGGAAGCCGCGCGCAGCGAAAGCAATTTGATGCCGCTCATTCTGCGAGCCGCCGAATCGTACGCGACGGTCGGCGAGATTTCCGGCCGGCTCAAGAATGTTTTTGGAGAATATCGCGAGGCGTAGAAGTTTCTCGCGGTGGAATAATCTGCGGCACGCGCCAAGATCGGCCGCGGCCCCGAGGAAGACTCGGGAGAACCGCGCGTCTCGACGCCAGCGCGGCGTGGAGGAGAGTCTCGCCGCGCTGGCCGAGGCGGCGCACACCGGGAGCGACCCGATGCCGCCGATATGGAATGCCGTCGGGACTTACGCGATTGTGGGTGCGATTTCGGGCCGGCTCAAGACCGTGTTCGACGAATACGGCGAGATATAAACCGTATTTTCGACCCGCCGCCGTGCGCGCATGCGTTCCCGCAAGCCCAGCCGATGCATGATGCGGCCGACATGGTCGGGATCATAGCGCACGCCAAAGCGGCCGAAGATCGCTTCGGCAAAGCGCGCGGTGGTCCAGTTCTCGGCATCAAAGCCAGCGGCCCGCGGCCCAGCCTGATAGATCTCGGCCACGACCTGAAGCTGATCGGGTTTCAATCGGCTCGGGCGGCCGGGGGCGCGGCGTTTCCGCAGGCCCTCGAGGCCATTGCCGTTCAAAGCCCGGCACCAGCGGGAGGCCGTTGTGCGGCTCACGCCAAATTTCCGGGCGACTTGAGATTGGGAGAGTCCCCTCTGCAGGTCCTGCGCTGCTTGCAGGCGCCTGCTCTCCATTTCATCGCGAGTCAGAATGCCTTGTGTGACGGTATCCATACTCCTCGCGCGGATTTTCGATGGCCAGAGCAAAACCAGAATAACAGAAAACATCACAAGTGCAAATTGTTTTTTGCCGAAATTGTAGTATTTTGTCGAAGAGTTCTACAGATTTCGCGTCAAGGGCTTGTCGTGCGCGCCAACCCGGCTTTGTACGGCTTTCAACCGACAACCGCAGTTAGTCGCGAAGTTGTCATGCAAGACCGCGTCGTGGAAGCCAAGTCGGCGCGAAATTGGGAATGGCGTAGCCTGTCCCCGAATTTAGGTGTCGGCGACCTGGCGCAGCCGGCGTTCGAGATAGTCTCGCTCCACTCGATTGGTGGCCAGGGTCAGTGCGCGCTGGTAGGCTTCGGCCGCTCCTGCCCTTTGATTCAGACGGCGGAGGATTTCGGCTCGCGCCGCGTGGAACAAATAGTAATTCTCTAATTCCCCGGAACGTTTCAGGTCGTCGATCTGCTTCAGGCCGCTCTCCAGGCCCGCGCTCATGGCGACCGCCACCGCATGATTCAACGCTACGACGCGCGAAGGATTCAGCTCCAACAGCCGGCCATAGAGCGCGGCGATCTGCGTCCAGTCCGTCTCTTCCGGCGTCCTGGCCTGGGCGTGCAGAGCGGCGATGGCGGCCTGCAGTTGATACGGGCCCGGCGCGCGCAACCGAATGGCTTGATCGAGCGATGCCAGACCTTCCGCAATCGCCGCGTGATCCCAAAGGGAGCGGTCCTGTTCCTCCATGGTGACCAGTTCTCCATTGCGGACGCGCGCATCGCGGCGGGAGTCCTGCAACAGCATGAGAGCTAACAGACCGAGGTTCTCCGCCTGGTCCGGCATCAACTCGCAGAGGACACGCCCGAGCCGGATCGCCTCCGCGCACAGATCGCGTCGCACCAATTGATCGCCGGACATGGCGGCATAGCCTTCGTTGAAGACGAGATAGATCACGGCCTGCACGGAGGCCAGCCGCTCGCGCAAGCGGTCGGGAGGAGGGATCTCGTAAGGGATGCGAGCCTCCTGGATCTTTCGCTTGGCGCGCACGATGCGCTGGGCCAGTGTGGGCTCGGGCAGCAGAAATGCCTTGGCGATTTCGGGCGTGCTCAGGCCGCCGAGCGTCCGCAGCGTCAGGGCGACCTGCGCTTCCTGATTCAAGGCGGGGTGACAGCAGGTGAAAATCAGGCGGAGGCGGTCGTCTGGAAAGTGCATCGCGGTCTCGTCGATGCCGGCTCCGGTGAGCGAGGCGGCCAATTCAGTTTCGTACTGGAGCGCATCCTGTTTGTCACGGCGCGTATTGTCGCGCCGCACGCTGTCGATGAGCCTGCGATGCGCCGTGGTCATGATCCAGGCGGCGCTGTTGTCGGGGACGCCCTTTTCCTGCCAGGCGGCCAGCGCGATCGCGAACGCCTCCTGCAGTGCCTCTTCGGCGCGGTCGAACGAGCCGGAAATTCGAATGAGGGCCGCGAGGATGCGGCCCGATTCGTTGCGGAACAATTGTTCGGCCGCGGTGCGGGCGTCAACCATTCCGAGCGCTGCCGGCGGCGTGCTCCGGCTCGGGACGCGCCGGGATCCCGGGCATCGGCCGGATCTCGACGCAACCTTCGCCGCCCTTACACGCGGTCGGAATTCGCGCGGCCCACTCGATCGCTTCATCCAGATCGCGGCAATCGAGAATGTAGTAGCCTGCCAGTTGCTCCTTGGTTTCGGCGAACGGGCCATCGGTGACCAGCGCTTTGCCGTCGTCGACCCGGACTGTGGTCGCGCTGGAGGTGGAAGCAAGCGGTTCGGCGCCAACGAAGATGCCGTTCCGCGCGGCCTCCTGCATCAATGCCAGGTGAGCATCGTAGTTCCGTTCCGACGATTCGCGCGTTCCGTCCGGCCGCTCCTTCGAATAGATCAGCATCATGTACCGCATGGGGGCTCTCCTTCTGCATCATGCCACGGCGGTGGCTTCCGCTGTTTCGGTGGATGGATAGTTGGGGTCGGCCTTCAACTCCAGGATCTGGCGCACATGACGTGCATCGTGCGCAGCCATCGTCAGTGCGAATTGATAGCCGTCCATGGTCTCGAATTTCCCCTGACTGAGGAATTTGATAGGCGCCGCAGGCAAGACATGCTCGCGCAGGTCCGGCGTCGACTTGATGAATTCGACCAGGCGTCGGTAGTTGCTAATCAAGCGCGTCAGGGCGGCATCGAGAGTCCAGCCGCCCGCCGGTTGAATGACCGCCGGCGCATTCACTTTCGGCGACGTTTCGGGCATGCGTTCCAGCACCATCGCGTCAATCGCGCGATTGTCTCTGCCGGCCTCGGGCGGTGGCGCTTGTGCCAGTTGTTCGCGAATCGGTCCCAGAATACGCTCCTCCGCCAGAACCATGTGTTCCAAGATTTCCGTGATGGACCAGCGGTCCGGGGCCGGCTTGAATCT
>DASXAK010000287.1:0-8846 GCA_036406715.1 Bryobacteraceae bacterium
GGCTATGGCGGCCAGCACGGCAGCGTCCGAAAGGGCGGTGGGCATGAGAACCTCCTGGCTCCAAGCAAGCACACGCTCAGAGCGCGTTGACACACGTTGGTAGCTGGGGTGACGACAGTGCGGCCGGGCGGCCTGGCGTAGTCACCCGATTCATCTAGGAATTCGGGACAAATCGATCTATACACCCTTTGGAATTCAAATGCAATGGTACTTGGCGCGGCGCCGCAGCATTCGCCTGGTCTTTGTGCGGGACAGAACCGGCTTGCGAAAAGGAATACAATATCGTTCGCGGATCTCTCAGAGGAGTTAATAAACGATGACACACTCAAGACTGGCAGTTCTGATCGCGGCCGGGGCGATGCTGACGGGCAGCGCACTCGCCCAGCTCCCGAATTCGAAGGTGCTGACGCTCGATGTGGCGCAGGCGATCGCGCAGGAAGCCATGGCCAGGTGCCACGCCGACGGATACAACGTCACGGTGTTGGTGGTTGACGGATTGAATGCGCCCAAGGCGCTCTTGCGCGCTGACGGAGCGACCGCGTCAACAACCGAAGTGGCGAAGATGAAGGCCACCGCCACGATGTTGTACAACCGGCCTTCCGGACCGGCCCAGCCGCTTCCGCCGGGTACTGCCGCGCCGCCGGCCACCATTGCCGGGACCATCAATGCTCAGGGAGGAGTTCCGATTAAGGTTAGCGGTGTCACGATCGGAGCGGTTGCAGTCAGCGGCGCACCGGGAGGCGATAAAGACGCCGCCTGCGCCAACGCAGCCCTCGAGAAACTCGCCGACAAGCTCCGTTAGCCTTGTGGGGCAGGCCGGAGTTTACCTGTTACGAGGCCTGCCGGCTCGCTTTCGCAGGAGGCATGCCATGCGTTATCGATCGATCGCATCCGTGGCGCTGCTCGTACCGGCGCTTCTCTCCGGTCAATGGAAACCGGCGCGCACGCCAGACGGCCAGCCGGATCTGCAAGGCATCTGGACTAATGCCACGCTCACGCCCTTGCAGCGCCCGGCGGACCTCGGCAACAAGCAGTACTTCACCGAAGACGAAGCGTCTGCCTTCGAGAAGCAGCGCATTCAACAGAACGACGTCGATCGCGTCGAGGGTGCGCGCGGTGAGGCCGACCTGGCCCGCCGCGCCTATAACAATGTCTGGTTCGATCGCGGCAATCATGTCGTCCAGAGCCGGCGCACGTCGCTGATCGTCGACCCGCCGGATGGCCGGGTTCCCGCGCTCACGCCGGAAGCGCAAAGGCGGTTTGCCGCGGTTCAGGCCCATGGGAAGGAGCATCCGGCCGATGGTCCGGAAGATCGCTATCTCACCGAACGCTGCATTCTGTTCGGAGCCACCGGTCCGCCCATGCTGCCGGAGCCGTACAACAACAACTACCAGATCGTGCAGGGGCCGGGCTATGTCGCAATCATGGCGGAGATGAACCACGACGTGCGCCTCATCCCGATCGATGGCCGTCCGCACCTCCGCTCAGGCATGGCGCAGTGGAAGGGAAATTCGCGCGGGCGATGGGAAGGCGATACCCTGATCGTCGATACGACTGATTTCCGGTTCAATGACCAGAGCCGTTTCGGCGTCGGCTATCTAAGCGGTCTCACCGATCAGAATCTGCACGTGACGGAGCGGCTCCGCCGCACGGACGCGAATACGATTCTGTATCAGGCGACCGTGGACGATCCGACGATCTACACGAAACCGTGGACCGTCGAAATTTCGATGAGCAAGCGCGACGATCGGATCTTCGAATACGCCTGCCACGAAGGCAACTACGGCATGTCCGGCATCCTCTCGGGCGCTCGTGCCGAGGAGAAGAGCGGTCACACGCCCTGATTTTTCAATCCGCGTGCAACGGCGGCTAATCCTTCTTACCGCTCGTGCACGTCTTCGAGATACGTATAGCCGTGCAGGCCTTCTTCGTAGAAGTGGAGCAGCCCGCCGGTCTCTTCGTAAGTCAGACGGCCTTCGCGCAGCGCGGATTCCACGTCGCGCCGGAGTTTGGTTACCAACTGCTCGGAGCTGAACTGGACATAGTTGAGAACCTCGCGAACGGTGTCGCCCTTGATGACCGAATCCAGAATCACCTCGCCGGCGGCCCCGAGACGCACATGGACCGTGTTGGTGTCGCCGAACAGATTGTGCAGGTCGCCCAGGATCTCCTGGTAAGCGCCCAGCAGAAATGCGCCCAGATAATAGTCGCCGCCTGAGAACGGATGCAGCAGCAGCGTGCGCTTCACGTCTCGCCGGTCGATGAACGCGTCCACCTTGCCGTCGGAATCGCAGGTGATGTCGCCCAAGACTGCGTGCCGGCTCGGTTCCTCGTCCAGACGGTGGATCGGCATCAGCGGAAAGAGCTGTTTGATGGCCCAGCTATCGGGCATGCTCTGAAAGAGCGAAAAGTTGCAGAAGTAGGTGTCGGAGAGCATGGCTTCGATGCCCTCCAGTTCCTCGGGGAAGTAGTCGAGCTCGCGCGCCTGCTTCTGGATCTTGCGCGAAATCGACCAGTAGATGTTCTCGGCGATGCAGCGCTGCTCGAGCGAAAGATAGCCGAGGCTGAACAGGTTCAGTGCCTGATCGAGCGCCTGCTGGGCGTCGTGGTAGCTCTCCAGCATGTTCTTCGAGCTGAGATTGCGGTTGGTCTCAAGCAGGTCGATCAGGGGCTGTTCGGCGTCCGGCGGAAGCTCCGCCGGGACATCGGCCTCCCCCATCCCCGCCACACCCAGAACATTGAACACCAGAACGCTGTGATAGGCCGCTATGGCGCGCCCGCTCTCGGTGACGATCGTCGGATGCGGCACGTTCACTTCGTCACAGACGTTCTGCACGTGGTAAATGATGTCGTTCGCATACTCCTGCAGAGTGTAGTTGACGCTCGATTCGAAATCGGTTTGCGAGCCGTCGTAATCGATGCCGAGCCCTCCGCCGACATCCAGGTAACGCAGCCCGGCGCCGGCGCGCGCCAGATCGACATAAACCCGCACCGACTCATTCACCGCGGCCTTGATCTGCCGGATGTTGGTGATTTGGCTGCCCAGGTGGAAATGGAGCAGGTTCAGGCAATCCGCCATGCCCAAATCCTTCAATTCCTGGAGCGCGCGCATCGCCTCCGTCGCGGAAAGCCCGAACTTGGAGCGGTAGCCGCCGGACGATTTCCACTTCCCCGAGCCGCGGCTCGCGAGCTTGACGCGGAGGCCGATCGACGGGCGTACCCCGACCCGAGCGCTGTACTTGAGAATCAGGTGGAGCTCGGTGTACTTTTCAACCACCGGGATGATCTTGCGCCCCATTTTCTGGGCCAGCATCGCCATCTCGATGTATTCGTCGTCTTTGAATCCGTTGCAGACAATCGGAGTGTCGTTGTCCGCCAACGCCATGACGGCCATCAGCTCGGGTTTGGACCCAGCCTCCAGGCCGAAGTTGTAGGGCTTGCCAAACTCCAACACTTCCTCGACCACCTGCCGCTGCTGGTTGACCTTAATGGGGTAGACGCAAGTGTAGCCGCCCTGGTATTTGTGCTCCGCGATGGCGGTCTCGAAAGCAGCGTGTAGTTCGCCGAGCCGGTGCTTGAGGATGTCGGCAAACCGTACCAGAATCGGCAGGTTGATGCCACGCAGCACGAGTGTGTCGACAAGCTGTTTTAGATCAATAAATCGCGCGGGGTCCTTCTCCGGGTGGACACGAACCTGGCCGTTATCGCCGACTGAGAAGTAGCCTTTGCCCCAACTGGGGACGTCGTAGAGATCGCTCGCTACCTGGGGGGTCCAACGTTCGGTGGGCTCGACCACCAAAGAGCCTTTGCGGCCGTTTGTCGCCAACTGACTGATTCTCCTTATATCGATCAGTTTCCTGCATAAGTCCTGACGAGGCAAGCAAAAATGGAGCTAGTCATCGCTCTGTGACCATTCCGCTAGTCACACCGCAGGAAAATTTTCCCATCGCCCGCCAAACCAGCCGCTTAGGACCAATCCTGCGCTCCCTGCAACCGGCTCCGAAGCCCCTCGCGTGCAACACTGAGGTTGGGAGAGGACGTTTGATGCGCAATCGACAAACCCGCCTCGGCCGCTTCGAACCAAGACCCGCGCAGTCCGCTTCGTACCAAGCGGAAATCGCGCGTTAACCGCTTTCGTTCGAACAAACGTCTCCCGATTTGGGAACCGTACGTTTCCCAAACCTGCCAGAACTGCTTGTCCCACGTTTGAAGCCGTTCGACCCCGCCGGACATCCATTAAGTGTTGAATCTTGACTAGAAAGTACAGATTCGCTAGCCTGATGATAGATCAACAGTTAACAGGAGCGACCGGTGAGTAGCTCGAATACCATCGAGACCCTTGCGAATCAGGAATATAAGTGGGGCTTTGTCACCGACATCGAAGCCGATGCGATCCCCCGCGGTCTCAGCGAAGACGTCGTCCGGCTCATTTCGGCCAAAAAGCACGAGCCCGAGTGGATGCTCGACTGGCGGCTGAAAGCCTATCGGCACTGGCTGACGATGAAGGAGCCCGCCTGGGCGAACGTGCAGTACCCGCCCATCGATTATCAGGACATCATCTACTACGCGGCGCCGAAATCGAAGAAGGATGCGCCCAAGAGCCTGGACGAAGTTGATCCCGAATTACTGAAGACCTACGAGAAGCTCGGGATTCCGCTGAAGGAGCAGGAACTGCTCGCCGGCGTCGCGGTCGACGCCGTCTTCGACAGCGTTTCCGTGGCCACCACATTTAAAGAAAAGCTAAAGGGGATGGGAATTATCTTCTGCTCGTTCTCGGAAGCGGTGCACGAGCATCCGGACCTGGTGAAGAAGTACCTGGGCTCGGTGGTGCCGGCGTCAGATAACTTTTTTGCCGCGCTCAATTCGGCGGTGTTCAGCGACGGCTCGTTCTGCTACGTGCCGAAGGGCGTGCGGTGCCCGATGGAGCTTTCGACCTACTTCCGCATCAACGCGAAGGACACTGGCCAGTTCGAGCGCACTCTAATAGTGTCGGACGAAGGCGCGTACGTGAGCTACCTGGAAGGCTGCACGGCGCCGATGCGCGACACCAACCAGTTGCACGCGGCGGTGGTCGAACTGGTAGCGCTGGATAACGCCACCATTAAATATTCGACCGTCCAAAACTGGTACCCCGGCGATAAAGAGGGCAAGGGCGGCATCTATAATTTCGTGACGAAGCGCGGCGCGTGCCGCGGCGTGAATTCGAAGATTTCGTGGACGCAGGTGGAGACGGGTTCGGCGATCACGTGGAAATACCCGTCGTGCCTGCTGATGGGCGACAACTCAGTGGGCGAGTTCTACTCGGTGGCGGTTACCAACAATTACCAGCAGGCCGATACGGGCACCAAGATGATCCATATCGGCAAGAATACTACCAGCACCATCGTGTCGAAGGGCATTTCGGCCGGCCACGGGCAGAACACGTACCGCGGCGGCGTCAAGATTCTGAAGTCCGCGACGGGCGCGCGCAACTACTCGCAGTGCGACTCGATGTTGATGGGCGACAAGTGTGGCGCGCACACGTTCCCGTACCTGGAAGTGAAGAATACGTCTTCGCAGGTGGAGCACGAGGCGTCGACCTCGAAGATCGGAGAAGACCAGATTTTCTACCTCCGGCAGCGCGGGATCTCGACCGAGGATGCGGTTTCGATGATCGTGCACGGCTTCTGCAAGGAAGTTTTCAAGGAGCTTCCGATGGAATTCGCGGTGGAAGCGCAGAAGCTGCTGGGCATCAGTCTGGAAGGAAGTGTTGGATAGGATGGCATTGCTAGAGATCAAAGATCTGCGCGCGACAGTCGGCGAGCGCGAAATTCTGAAGGGCATCGACCTCACGGTCAATGCGGGCGAAGTGCACGCCATCATGGGGCCGAACGGCTCGGGCAAGAGCACGCTGGCGCAGGTTCTGGCGGGGCGCGAGCTCTATCAGGTGACCGGCGGCCAGGTGCTGTACGACGGCAAAGACCTGCTCGAAATGGCGCCCGAAGACCGGGCGCGCGAGGGCATCTTTCTGGCCTTTCAATATCCGGTGGAAATTCCCGGCGTCAGCAACATGTATTTCCTGAAGGCTGCGCTGAACACCATCCGGAAAAACCGGAACCTACCGGACCTCGACGCCATGGATTTTCTGAACCTGATCCGCGAAAAGATGACCGCGATGAAAATGGATCAGACGCTGCTCAATCGTCCGGTCAACACCGGTTTTTCGGGCGGCGAAAAGAAGCGCAACGAGATATTTCAGATGGCGGTTTTGGAGCCGCGCCTCGCGATCCTGGACGAAACGGATTCCGGTCTGGATATCGATGCGCTGAAGCTGGTGGCGTCGGGTGTGAACGCAATGCGGAGCCCGGAGCGGGCGATGGTGGTCGTGACGCACTACCAGAGATTGCTGAACGAGATTGTGCCGGATTACGTGCATGTGCTGGCCGAGGGTCGCATTGTGAAATCGGGCGGCAAGGAGTTGGCGCTGCAGCTCGAAGAAGGCGGCTACGCGGCGCTGGGGATCTACGACGAAGCGGAGGCGGTCGGCAAGGCATGACGGCGGTTACCGAACAGACCGGGGCCTGGCTGGCGGAGTTCGCCGCGCAAGCGCCTGCCGCATCGTGGGTGCAGCCGCTTCGGGACGCGGCGTTTCAGCGGTTCGCGGAGCTCGGATTTCCCACAACCAAGAACGAGGAATGGCGATTCACAAATGTGGCGCCGATCGCGCGCGGACGGTTCACGGCTGCGCCTCCGGTCGAACTCGATGTGGATGCGGTGGCGCCGTTTGCGATCGGAACCCGGTTGGTCTTCGTCAATGGCATTCTGGTGGGCAGTTCCTCCAGTCTGCCCAAGGGAGTGCACGTTGGTCCGGTGAATGAAAATGCCCAGACGCACCTCGGCAAATACGCCGCGTTTGAGCGGAATGCCTTCGTCGCGCTGAACACGGCGCTGCTGGACACCGGTGGTTATGTGCAGGTGGCGCGCGGGACGGTGGTCGAAGAACCGATCCATCTGATTTACCTGACGGTGGGTTCCGAACCGGTTCTGCACTTGCCCCACACGCAACCCCGCTCGCTCGTTGTGGTGGGGGCGAACGCGCAATGCACGGTGGTGGAGACGTACCTGGGCACCCAGCATTACTTCACGAACGCGGTCACCGAGATCGTGGCCGGCGACGGCGCGGTGGTCGATCACTACAAGGTTCAATTGGAATCGCCGGAGGCCTTTCACATCGCCACCATGCAGGCGAACCTGGGCCGGAGCGCGAACTTCAGCTCGCATTCGATCTCGCTGGGCGGGGCGCTGGTGCGGAACGACGCCAACGCCACGCTGTCGGAAGGCGCGGAAGCGACCATCAATGGCCTGTATGTAGTCACCGGCGAGCAGCACATCGACAATCACACCGAGATCGATCACGCGAAACCGCACGGCACCAGCCACGAGTTGTACAAGGGGATTCTCGACGACCAGGCGGCGGCGGTGTTTAATGGCCGGATCATCGTTCGCAAAGACGCGCAAAAGACCGATTCCAAGCAGACAAACAAGAACCTGGTGCTTTCCGATGATGCGGTAATCAATACAAAACCCGAGCTGCAGATTTTCGCCGATGATGTGCGCTGCACGCACGGCGCGACGATCGGACAACTGGACGAAGAAGCGATGTTTTATCTGCGGTCGCGGGGCATCGGCCGCAACCAGGCCCGCAGCCTGCTGACGTATGCGTTCGCCCAGGACATCCTGGACCGGATCAAGGTTGTTCCGGTGAGGGACCGGTTGGAAAAAGTTCTCTTCGATAAATTCCATGAGCACGGCGGGTAGAATGCTAGCGACCGGGTTTGACGTGGAAAAGATCCGGGAAGATTTTCCGGTTCTCAAGCAGACCATCCACGGCAAGCCACTGGTGTATTTCGACAGCGCGGCGACCGCGCAGAAGCCGTTCGCGGTGATCGAGGCGATCCGCAAATTTCACGAGGTGGATTGCGCCAACATCCATCGCGGCGTCCACGAGCTCAGCCAGCGCTCGACCGCGGCATACGAAGAGACGCGCGCCAAGGCCAAGCGCTTTCTGAACGCGCGCAGCAAGAGCGAACTGGTGTTCGTACGGGGCACCACCGAAGGGATCAATCTGGTGGCCAGCACGTGGGGCCGGCAGAACATCAAGGCGGGCGATGAGATCATCGTCTCGGCGCTGGAACACCATTCGAATATCGTTCCGTGGCAGATGTTGTGCGAAGAAAAAAGCGCCACGCTGCGCGTGATTCCGATGAACGAGCGCGGCGAGCTGATTCTGGAACAGTACGAGCTGCTGCTCGGGCCGCGAACGCGCCTGGTCGCGGTGGCGCACGTTTCGAATGCGCTCGGCACCATTAATCCGATTCAGAAGATGATCGAAATGGCGCACGCGGCGGGGGCCGTAACGCTGATCGACGGCGCGCAGGCAACGCCGCACATGCCGATCGATGTTCAAGCGCTCGACGCCGACTTTTATACCTTCAGCGGACACAAGGTGTTCGGGCCGACCGGCATCGGGATCTTGTACGGCAAGATGAAGCTGCTGAACGCCATGCCTCCGTATCAGGGCGGCGGCGACATGATCCGCTCGGTGAGCTTCGAAAAGACCACGTACAACGACGTGCCGTACAAGTTTGAAGCCGGTACGCCCAACATCGCCGGCGGCATCGGCCTGGGTGCGGCGCTCGATTACGTCACGCACCTCGGGCTCGACAACATTCGCGCGTATGAGCACGAGCTGCTGGAATATGGCACCGAGGCGCTTTCACAGATTCCGGGCTTGCGGTTGATCGGGACGGCGCGGGAGAAGGCGGCGGTGCTTTCGTTCGTGATGGAGGGTATCCACCCGCACGATA